>DDXN01000014.1 GCA_002347605.1 Candidatus Dojkabacteria bacterium UBA2259
ATTATCCTGTAGATGTTTCTTATACGCCTCTAGATCAACTATTGAGGTATCTCTGACTGAGGTTGTACCTCTAGATAGGAAGAAATTTAATAACTGCTCGATATCTTTTGCATATGCAATAACAGTGGCATCAGACCTACCTTTATTGCGTAACTCTTCCGCAAAACTCTCCTGATATTTAGCAAATTGGGGGTTTGATATTTTTTCCAAAGTATTTAAAAAGCTAATTTAAAATGGCCTAGTATATTAACTATGAGATTATAGCACTACTCAATAAAGAATATCAATAATAAAAACTACAGTGTTACTTTTGAACAAATTCTGTTTATTTGATAATATTTTTCTATGGATAAAAGAATCAATATTAAAAGTAGAGATAGAGTACCTAAGGGTACAAACGATGTAGTGATTTCTCAGATATCCAATAGCTGGCTATTTAAAATATTTGTACTGGTTGTTTCTGGTGTAATATTCTACTCTGTTTTTAACTCAGTCAAACTTACAATCCAAAAATTAGAAATACTAAGAAAAGCAGAGCAAGAGGTGGAAGAGCTAAGATTAGAGAATTTGCATTTATCTATTGGTATTAAAGATATGTCTACTGATAAATATCTTGAAAAAGAAGCTAGGGATAGATTAAATTTCGGAGGGAAGGGAGAGATAGTATTCGTTATTCCTGATTCTACCTTAGAATTAGCAAAAAAGAAGGTAGATTCAATTGTTAATCCAGAAGTAGAAAGTGTATATGAAAATGGAAATAATATTAATGAATGGATGGAGTTTTTAATTACTGGAGTTTGAAGAAGTACATCCTTTAGAGTATAATCAGGGTCATTGATGTCGCGGGGTAGAGCAGTGGCAGCTNNAGCTCGTCAGGCTCATAACCTGAAGGTCGTTGGTTCGAATCCAACCCCCGCAACCATTTCCTATTTCTTGTACGCAATGTATGGCCAGTTTCTTCCCTTCTCTTCAGTATCTAATCCATATCCTTGTACCCAGAGATTGCGAATTATGAATCCGATATAATCTATTGGTGCATCTACTTCTCTTCTTTCTGGTTTAGATAATAGTGCGCAGAATTTAAGTGATTTTGGATTTTGGGGCAAGAGAATCTCTTGTGTAAGTTTATTTATAGAGTGGCCTGTATCAATAATATCTTCGACAATGACAATATTCTTACCTTCAATCGGAATGACGTTCAAATGAGTTATTTTTGGATTCCTTGAAGATTCCTCATCTTTATAGCCTGAAGAAGTACCTACAAAGTCCATCATTAGATTAGGATGTTCAACTTTTCGAAACAAGTCTATAAAGAATGGGGTCGCACCCTTAAGTACCCCAATAAGTAGAAGTGGGGTGTCTGGATCATCTTTGTAATCTTGGGATATGTTAGCTGCTATTTCAGATACCCTTTCTTCAATCTGTTCCTCATTAAAAAGTATCTCAAAATTTGGATCTTCTGCCTCTCTTCTTTCTACCATTATTCTAATTCAAAAAATTAACTTCTCGTTATACTTACCTTCTAGAACGAAATACATATTTGTGATATCATTGCTCTGTTGTATTAATATATTAACGTTTTTTACATATGCCATTAACAGATCAACCAATAAAGGGAATGTATATTAAAGAAGAAAACAGATTCTTCTTTTTACAAGACCGTAAACTTAAGACACAAGGGAGACAGGGTGGGTTAGTGATTATGAAATTAAAAGCACTTGATAATGGTCAGATACTTAACAAAACAGTTAAATCTGGAACTAAGGTTGAATATGTTAATCCTGAAACAAAAGAAGTTCAGTACCTCTACAGTGATGAGACCTTTGTCTACTTTATGGATATGGAAACATATGACACTATTAATATACCTAAAACTACTGTAGGTACATATCTTAATTTCCTTAAAGAAGGAGATAAAGTGTTAATTTTAATGTACGAAGGAAATATCCTAACTATTAAAGAAAATGCATCTGTTGTTTTGGAGGTAACTGTAGCAGATGATGCTGTAAAGGGAAATACTGCTAATTCAGCAACAAAAGTGGTTACAGTTGAAACGGGGTATCAATTACAGGTACCCCTATTTATAAAGAAGGGGGACAAGTTAAAAATTAATACCGAAACAGGTACATATACTAGTAGGGCTAATTAACGAGATTTCTATCAACATCTTTGATATAATTATGAGATATATTTCGGTGGGATAGCTCAGTTGGTTAGAGCATGGGATTCATAAACCCAAGGTCGGTGGTTCGATCCCACCTCCCACTACCATTTCATTTCTAAATATACAAATATGGCGCAGGAACAAAAAGAGAACAAGAGTACAAATGTAAAGATAATTAGGATTAAACCTAAAAAGAGAAATATTTCGGTAATTAGTATTATCATTTTTTTGATAATATCCTTTCTGTTTTCAATTGGAATAAATGTGCTTTTTAATTCTGGTTCGAAAGGAGAAGAGGTTGCTTTAAGTGAAATTGTTTTGTACATCTCAGAAGGTAACTATGAAGAGGTTATATTGAAGGATGATATGATATTGATATCCCAAATTGACAAAGAAGATAGCAAAGAAATCCCTACAAAAAAGTATGCTTTAATCCCACAAGGAGTAGATTTCTATAGTCTTTTGTCTGATGCAGGTGTTGATATTAAAACATTAAAAAATGACTTCTATCAACCTAGGTTAGGTATTACATTTGGGGATATAATGTCTTTCATATTCTTAGGTATCGGTTTAGTGTTGGTATATATATTGATAAGGAATATGCAGAAATCTGGAGGTCAGATTATGGACTTTGGACAAAGTAAGGCAAGGTTACTCTTTGGTAAAAAGACTGGTATTAATTTTAACGATGTGGCTGGTATTGATGAAGTAAAAGATGAATTAACAGAGATAGTTGATTTTTTGAAAAACCCTAAGAAATATTTAAGTATTGGTGCAAGAATACCAAAAGGAGTTTTACTAGCTGGTGCTCCAGGTACTGGTAAAACACTTCTAGCAAGAGCTGTAGCAGGGGAAGCAGGTGTCCCATTCTTCCATACCTCTGGTTCTGAGTTTGAAGAGATGCTAGTTGGTGCTGGTGCGTCTAGGGTAAGGGATCTGTTTAACAAAGCTAGAAAGGCTGCCCCATGTATCATCTTCATAGACGAAATAGATGCTGTTGCGAAAAAGAGAGGGACTGTTTTACACTCAGGTGCAGGTGAACAGACACTAAATCAGATACTTGTTGAGATGGATGGATTAGAGGGTAGAGAGAATGTCATTATACTTGCTGCTACCAATAGACCAGATGTCCTAGATCCAGCAATACTTCGCCCAGGGAGATTTGATAGGCTTGTTGTTGTTCCAATGCCTGACTATCAGGGTAGGAAAGAGATTATTCAGGTACATGCTAAAAACAAAAAGTTTGAAGAGGGGGTAGATTTAGATTTAATAGCTAAAAAAACAATAGGGTACTCAGGAGCTGATTTAGAGAATTTACTCAATGAAGCCGCAATTATGGCTGCTAAAGATGACAAAAAGAAAATTAACCAAGGTGATTTACTGGAGGCATATCTAAAGGTTAAATTAGGAAGAAAAAAGAAAGGGGAAATAGGGGAGGAAGATATTAAGGTAACTGCGTACCATGAAGCAGGGCATGCAATTGTCGCTAAGTTTACTAAGTATGCAACACCTGTAGAGCAGGTATCTATTATTCCTAGAGGTTTAACTGGTGGTGTAACTGTGTATTTACCAGAGGATGACAAAAAGCACATTTACAAAGATGAACTTTTAGCAAGTCTTAGATCTGCCGTTGGTGGAAGAGCTTCAGAGGAGCTTTTCATAGGTAGAATTTCTACTGGTGCCTCTGCAGATATTGAGCAAGCTACCTCTGTTGCAAAAGAGATGGTTACTCAGTATGGTATGTCCGAAAAATTAGGTATGGTTAAATATGGAGACATTGAAGAAACTAAGCACTTAGGATACATGTATGGTGGAGGTAGAGACTTTAGTGAAAAATATGCCGAGATGATAGATTCGGAAATAAAGAGCCTCATTGATACATCATACGCAGATGCCAAGAAACTCCTTTCGGAAAAGAAAGAGTATGTTGAGAAGTTAGTAGAGATGCTTTTCAGAAATGAAGTTGTTTCAAAAGAGGAGTTTGATGGTATCTTTCAGGATTGATATTGGTTTGGAGAACTGATAGAATAAGACTATAAGCCCAGCTAATTTGGTTCTATTTATAGAGATGACATTATATGAATCCGCATATAGCTTGATAGACCTTAAATCGAGTAACATAGATATTGAAGGGAGGAATTTAGGAAGATTACGTCGGGTTTTTGACTACAATATTTGGGGTCTAACATGGGAGGATATACAAGGGTCCTCTATGAATCTTTCTATGAGAGATTATGAAAGACCTTATGAATTATTTGGAGACAACATAATTAGATACTCTGGCAATCCAGATTTTTATGTGTCAATACTTCAAAATGACAAAGGGAAGATTGTATTGTGGCGTAGATTTCAGAGAGACCATTTCAAGCGTGAAGAGACAACAGTAAGCCGTATTCATAGAGGACCTATTGATAAAATATCTGTAGCAGATGGAGAAGAAGCCAATTGTCTATTTAGGGAACTTGGTATTGATATGTATAGTGTATGGGATACTCGGGAAGAAGCAGTGCGAGTATTTTTCTGGAAAACGGGTTTTGATAAGGATGTTCTCGGGATTAATTTGGTTAAAGAAGCATATCATGAAGATTTATTTCACCCTTCTGGTGATGGTAATCGGTATATCTGGGAGGGTGTAACTGTCGAGCATGAATTAAACCCGGTTTTAAGTAAACTTGGAGATTTCACAGGATTTGATATTGATAAGTTGTCAATAGCTTTTTACAACCCAGATAAACTTAGTGGGGAAGTTCGTCACTATGAGAATATTCTTGGTGAGATAGCAATTACGTTAAAATAGATTCTCTAGTATAATCTAAGTATGATCTTGCCAACGTCTGAAGATAAAAAAGTATTCTTAGCCATAGATGCTAACGCAATAATCCACCGTGCATTCCATGCATATCCCTCAACTCTTCAAACTCCAGAAGGACTTCAAGTTAATGCCGTATACGGATTTACGGTCATGTTACTTGAGGCTTTAAAAATATTCGGACCTAAATATGTACTTTGTGCTATGGACACCCATGCTCCTACATTTAGACATGAGATATATACTGAGTACAAAGCCACAAGGAAACCAACAGATCTCTCTCTTGTTGATCAGTTTCCTCTTGTTGAAGAGATCCTTAAAGCATTTAATATACCTGTAATCAAAAAAGAGGGCTTTGAAGCAGATGATATATTAGGAACGGTATCAAAATATGTATCACAAGGAGTATGGAGTAAGGAAGATATCGATTTGTATATTCTTAGTGGGGACAGAGACCTTCTTCAATTAATTAATGATCGTACATATGTATGTCTTCCTAATGGTAATTTTAAAAATATCGTTGTATACAACACGGACAAGACTTTAGAGAAATATGGATACCTACCATCACAAGTTATTGATTACAAAGCATTGGTGGGAGATGCTTCCGACAACATCCCAGGGATAAAGGGAGTGGGGGATAAAACAGCGGTTTCTCTTTTAAAAAAGTATGGAAGCTTGGATGAAATATACAAACATATTAATGAGGTTGAAGGTAGGGCTAAAACTTTAATTGCAGAAGGAATTGAACAAGCTGAATTTAGTAGACAGTTAGCAACAATCGAAAAGGATATGAAACTAGATGTCCATCTTACAGACTGTATTCTAAAAGATTTAGATAGAGGATTACTGAATTTTACTTTCAAGAAATACTCATTCAAGTCTCTTGTAGGAAGGTTAGACGATATTTTTGGTAAACAGATATCACCTACCAATATATCTCAATTAGACATGTTCGGAAGTAAGGGAGAGGAAACAAAGTGGGCAGATGAAGAGCAACTAAAAGAATTAATTACAAAGAGCAAAGAGTTAAGGGTGATATATATCAACAACGAGGAGTCATACAACAAAGTAGCATATATTTGTCTAAGAGGAATTCTTCAAGACAATAGTTGGGAGGACATCCTAGTTAAGCCTACTGATATTTTTAATTTAATTAGGGGTAAAAAGGTAATATTTTACAATTTTGAGGAGCTAGTAACATATTCAGAAAATATCTCCATTAGTGATGTGTCCACTTTCTATGACGTATTACTTGCAGAGCATATTCTTAATTCGGAAAAAAGGAATGTAAAATTTAAAGACTTAGCATTTGAATATTCAACAAAAGTTCTTAATGACAAAATATCTCCGATGGATATTACCTTAGCATTTGATACGTTGGATGATACATATTTAGAACAAATCAAAAAAATTGACAAACTAGAGCTGTACGAATACACAAGAAAGAGTATTGAGAGATTTCTTGGAGTTAAGGATAGGCATTTGCTTAGTAGCTTAACAGAAATAGAGCTCCCAGTATCTGTCATTCTTTCAAGGATGGAAAACAGAGGATTTATGATAGATTGGGGAAGATTAGCTAAACTATCACAGGACATTGAGAAGGAGGTGGCGGATGTAAGTAAGGAGATATACAGTATTGTCGGTCATGAGTTTAACATCAATTCCCCTAAACAGCTCTCAGATGTACTTTTCAAAGAATTAGGGCTACCAAATAAATCAAAAGGTAGTACAAGAGAATCCATTCTAGATGCTATGTTAGGAACACACCCCATAATTGAACAGCTACTGTATTTTAGAGAGATTACAAAGGTACAAAATACATACATTGAGCCCCTGTATCAAAACAGTGTACTTGGAAGTGACAATGTACATTCAATTCATACGGATTTTAAACAAACTGGTACTACCTCTGGTAGATTCTCTTCAATAAATCCTAATCTTCAGAATCTTCCACTAGAGGGAGTATGGGCAAAGAGGTTAAGAGAGTGTTTTGTTGCAAGAGATGGGTTCCAGCTTTTAGGTATGGATTACTCTCAGATGGAGCTACGAATTATGGCAGATATCTCTAATGACAAACTTTTGACACAAGACTTTGTAAATGGTTTGGATATTCACTCTACTACAGCTGCAAGAGTATTGGAGAAAAAGATGGCTGATATTACACACAAAGAGAGGAGTTTAGGTAAAACTGTTAATTTTGGCATGATATTTGGACAAACAGCATTTGGTCTCTCATCTTTACTTGGAATTGATAGGGAGATAGCAGGTAAGTATATTGCTGCATACTTTGAGCATTACAAGGGAGTAGAGGAGTATATGAGAAAGATTGAGTATGAGGCATTTGAAAAAGGATATGTTCAAACAATGTTTGGTACAACAAGGAATATTACAGGTATAAGGTCGCAAAATAGGAGACTAAAAGCCGCGTCTGCAAGAGAGGCAATTAATATGCCAATACAGGGAAGTGAGGCAGATATTATGAAATTAGTAATGAAGAATCTGTACTTATTAATAGAAAAGAAATATCCCAAACAGGTATATATACTTTTACAGATACACGATGAGATAGTATTTGAAGTCAAAAAGGATATCATTAAGGATTTTACTTCTGAAGCGAAAAAGATAATGCTAGAGAGTGTTATGTTAGATGTCCCATTAGATGCACATGAATCAATAGGGGATACCCTTGCTGATTTAAAGTAATAATATTTAATTTAAACAATATTCATATGTTTAAAAAGATAACATACATACTATCTGTAATATTAGGGATGTTCCTTGTTTTCAAGCTCTTTTCTAAGAGAAAAGCATCCATTAATCTTAAATTAGGACCTATGGATAGTGAAATACCTCGAAAAATAGATATTAAACCAAAAAGAGTTACACAATCAAAATTAAATAGTAGACAGAAAGATATATTGAAGTTAATAAACAAGAGAAAGGTCTTACTACCAGCTGACATTTATGCCCTGCACCCAGATGTTTCAACAAGAACCCTAAGAAGAGACATGACATCCTTAGTCCAAGATAGCCTAGTTAGGCAAGAGGGAAGTACAAGAGATACCCGTTATTTTTTAATAGATTAATATATGCATAAATATACCAATCTTTGTATTCTTTTTGAGAAATTAGAAGGTATACAATCAAGAAATGAAATGTCTTTGGAATTAGCTACATTTCTAAAGGAATGTAGTAGTGAGGAAGTAGAAATTATATCTTACATGATACAGGGACGCGTAGCCCCTATGTTTGTTAAATCAGAGTTTAACTATTCTGAAAAGAGCCTAATTAACATTCTAACAAAGCACTTCTCCTTAGATGTAAACTCATTGCGAAAAGAAAACGGAGATATTGGAGACACTGTGTATCAGTTATTAAATAGGAATCCCTCGTTAAGTGAAAACATTGATATTAAGACCCTTTATGGAATACTTTGGGATATTGTTAATACAAGTGGCGTAGGATCTGTATTAAGAAAGAATAAAATTGTACTTGAGTGTTTAAAAAAGTTAAACCCCTTGGAGGGTAAATACTTTGTACGAACAATATGTGGCGAGCTAAGACTCGGTTTAAGTGTTAGATCACTGCTAGATGTATTTTCAATTTCAAAAGTAGGAGACAAGGGTCTAAAGGAGAAATTGGAACACGCCTATGGTGTATGTGCTGACATTGGATATATAGGTAGAAAAGTTTTTGACTCTTCCCAGGAGAGTGTAGTAGAGAGACTGTCTAAAATTTCTGCAATTCCAGGTACCCCAATACTTTCAAGACTTGTTCAACGGGTTGGTAGTTTTGATGAGCTATCTGACAGGTTTAAAGGGAATGTTGTAGTACAGCCTAAATTTGATGGTTTAAGATGTCAAATACATAAATGGAAAGAGAGAGACGATTTAAAAGACTCATCTGAGATTCCCATTTGGAAAGAGTATACAAAAGATACTACAAAGAGTGTTCAAAACCTCTTTGAAAGAGAGAAATATTCAGATGTTAATGTAAAACTTTTTACAAGGAATTTAGAGGATGTTACGGAAATGTTTCCCGAAATTGTTGACAGTGCAAGAGAAATTAAAAATGACTCCTTTATTCTTGATTCTGAGGTAGTAGGTTGGAATTACAAGAAGAAAAAGTTCCTGTCATACCAGGAGACTATGCAAAGAAGACGGAAATATTCTGTTGCAAGTATGAGTATGGATATCCCAGTTAAAGCGTTTGCTTTTGACCTACTGTTTCTAGATGGAGAATCCCTAGTCAATTCCGATACTAGCGAGAGAGTAGGGAGACTTAAGAATGTATTAGAGGGTACTTTGGGGGGTATAGCAATTGCTGATACAAAGGTGCTTTCTGGGCAAGAAGAAATTAAAGGATATTTTAATAAATGTGTTAAAGAGGGTCTTGAGGGAATCATCGTTAAGCAAATGTGGGGGAGTTACAAACCTGGAGTTAGAAATTATGAGTGGGTAAAAATAAAGAAGAGCATAGACAAAGAATTGGTAGATACAATCGACATGGTTACTGTTGGATATTACAAAGGCTCTGGAAGAAGATCTCCATTTGGTTTGGGTGCAATACTAGGGGCTGTCTTTAACGAAAAGGATGGTACCTATGATGCGATATGTAAAATAGGGACAGGGATGAGCGATGAAATACTCAAAGAGATGAGTAAAAAGTTAAAGAAATTTTCCAAAAAGGAACAGCCAAAAAATGTAAGAGTAATTGACACTCTAATTCCAGATGTTTGGACGCTACCAAAATATGTTATTACAGTAGATGCTGATGAAATTACAAAAAACATTTCTAACAAGACCAAATTGATAGGAGGAGGGTTGTCTTTGAGGTTTCCAAGATTGATAGAATTTGATAGGGATAAGGGGGTAGAAGATATAACTTCGGTAGTGGAGTTAGAAAGTATGTATGAAATGCGAAAAAAGATCTGAAATAACACTTGCATATAGGTATCTAGTATGTTAAAATTGCCTCACGAGTTTGGGATAAACACGAGAAAGGTTTCCTCTTAGAGATTTCTCTAAAGAATACAATTCAATTATGGATATTATATAGATCCCTCTTTGCTCCTTAAAAGTTGAAGAGTGACAGGAAGTCAAAAAATATATTCGTTATATTGACTTTCTAAAAGTGTGTGTGATTTGGGTCACACAATTCATTAAAGTCTAAGTAAATCCAATCTAGCGTTGATTGGTCCATGTTTTCTAAACAGCATAGGCTGTTATATGGAAACATTTGTTTAAGTCAAACGTTTTTCAATGAGAGTTTGATCATAGCTCAGGATGAACGTTGGCTGTGTGCCTAAGGTATGCAAGTCGAACGATCCTATTGCGAATTCCAAAGACTTCGGTCGATGGTTTTCATTTTAGGATAGTGGCAAACGGGTGAGTAATATGTAGATAACTTGCCTTGAAGTCGGGAATAGCTCGTCGAAAGACGGGGTAATATCCGATAGTCTCTATTCACTTTATGTGTTTTAGAGTAAAGTTTTTCGCTTCAAGAGAGGTCTGCATCCTATCAGCTTGTTGGTGAGGTAATGGCTCACCAAGGCTAAGACGGGTAGCTGGTGTGAGAGCACGGTCAGCCACCATGGAACTGAGACACGGTCCATACTCCTACGGGAGGCAGCAATTAGGAATCTTGCGCAATGGGGGCAACCCTGACGCAGCGACACAGCGTGGAGGATGAAGGTCTTAGGATTGTAAACTCCTTTTATATGGGAAGAATAGATGACTGTACCATATGAATAAGTACCTGCTAACTACGTGCCAGAAGCATCGGTGATGCGTAGGGTACGAACGTTATCCGGATTTACTGGGCGTATAGAGATGCGTAGGCGGTTTGATAAGTCTTGAGTTAAAGACCTCGGCTCAACCGAGGAAGAGCTTTCGAAACTATCAGACTTGAGACATAGAGGGGTGAACGGAATTCCGAGTGGAGTGGTGAAATACGTTGATATTCGGAGGAACATCAGTGGCGAAAGCGGTTCACTGGCTATTGTCTGACGCTAAGGCTCGAAAGCGTGGGTAGCAAAACGGATTAGATACCCGTGTAGTCCACGCTGTAAACTATGGATGCTAGGTGTTTGGTATGACTACTTTCTATCTTCGGATTCTAAATAGAAGTACTGAGTGCCGCAGCTAACGCGTTAAGCATCCCGCCTGGG
>DDXN01000003.1 GCA_002347605.1 Candidatus Dojkabacteria bacterium UBA2259
ATAAGAAGAGAGGATAGTATATACTTCTGTCCATACTTCTGGGGAGGTATTCCCTCACGTCATATCCCTACAGTATTAATGGTACACGATCTAATACTTCCCATATTTAATATATATTCAGAAAAGGGATATATACAGAATTTAATTAAGAGAGTTTTGTATTGGTTAGAGATGTATAAAGCTAGATATTGTAAAGCAATTCTAACTAACTCTAAGCAAACTGCTAAAGATTTTAAAAGATACTTTCCTAGTTATCCTAAAGAAAATATATATACAATATATTTAGATATTGAAACAGAGGATAGTAAAAACATAAATGGATGGGATAGTAAATTACCTAAAGATTACAAAGAGAGGGGCTATTTCATATATATTGGTAGTGCTTTACAGAAGAGTAAGAACTCAGATGGGGTAATAAGGGGGTATAGGGAGTTTTTAGTTAAAACTAAAAATGACAAGAGTGTTCCATACCTAGTTATAGCAGGTAAGGGTTTTACTAAGGATGAGAATCCAGAGGTTGCTAAATTCAAAGATAAAATTGAGTGTTTAGGATTAAAGGATAATGTTGTATTTATTGGTTTTTATGAAGATAACCATATTAAACCATTACTTAACAATTCAATATCCTCTATACATCTATCATTGTATGAAGGCTTTGGTATTGCATTAGTAGAAGCTATGAGATATGAAACACCAATAATTGCACATAAGGGATCATGTAATCCAGAGATATTGTCAGATGCAGGTATATTAGTAGATGGATTAAATGTTAAGGAAGTAGGTAATGCTATGTACAGGGTATATACAGAGGAGAGATATAGGGAGGAGATAATAGAGAGGGGTAAGGAGAGAGCTAAGATGTTTAGTTGGGATGTTACTACAGAGAAGACAAAAAAGGTTTTTGAAAAACTAGGATTAAAGAGATGATTTATTTAAGTGGTATGTCTTCTTTAATACCTATTCTTCTGAGAAATTCCCTATCATGTGATACAACCAAAATTGTATGCTTAAACTTTTTTAAAGTTCTCTCTAACATGTTTAAGGTATGTATATCAAGGTGATTTGTAGGTTCGTCCAGTACTAAGAAGTTAGGTGCAGATGCAAACATCATTGCGAATTGAATTCTTTTTAACTCTCCGACACTAAAATCTTTTACATTTAGATATACGGGATTTGCAAAAAGAACTTTACCTAATGTATCAACCAAATCCTCTTCATTCATTAAAGTATGTTCTCTCATGTATGAAAGAATATTTTGGTTTGGATTATTAGGTATGATGGATTGGGGAATATATCCAATTTTGACATCTTCTCCCAATTTTACATTTTGCAAAGGAATTTCCCCTACAAGGATTTTTAATAAAGTAGATTTTCCAATTCCATTGGGACCAGAAACACTTATTCTTTCTCCGCTATTAATCTTAAGAGAAAAATTCTCAATAATATTCTTATTGTTATATCCAAATGTTAAATTATTAATATTTAAGATGTTCCCGTTTAACTCATCTGTTTCTCTTAATACAAATTGTGGTAATTTCGGTTTTTCAGGTTCCCCTATTTTCTCTAACTCTCTTATTACCCTTCTTTCTCTTACCTTTGCTGATTTAGCTATCTTTGCACCCTTTGCTCTGTAAAAATCATTATTTGATATGCCTTCAAATCTATTGGCTTGTTTACTTAGTCTTTTAATGTCTACCTGCAATCTTTTTTTTGTTCTTTCTTGCTCTTCGAAATCCCTTAATCTCCCTTCAAACTGTCTTGCTTTCTCATTTTCATAAAAAGAATAATTCCCTCCATATCGTAGTATTTTTTTGCTCTCCTCATCTATTTCCCATATCGTATCTATTACTTTATCCAGAAACTCTCGATCGTGAGACACAATAACGAGAGATGTCTTTGTTTTCCTAAGCCAATCCTCTAAAAATCTAATATTATTAAGATCTAAATTATTTGTTGGTTCATCAAGAAGTATTAAATTAGGTTTACTGATTAGTAGGCTTGCAAGTGCTATTTTAGTTGCTTCTCCACCACTTAGAGATTTAATTTTTCTACCAAGTATCTCATTATCAATATTTAGACCATTTAATACAGTATCTATTTCTAATGGATAATTCCAAAGGGAATAATCTTCCATCTGAGTTAAAATATTTGAGAAATCTTTTTCGTAAATTGGATCTTTTGATATATGATCCATTAAATATTCATACCTTTTGTATATCTCTGCCCTTTCTCCAACTTGATTATCAATGTATTCTTTAACAGTACCATTAAATTCAAGTCTAACATCTTGTTCTAGGTATCCTATACTAGTGTTTTTTCCTATCTCTATATTCCCCTCAAAATCAATAGAATTCTCTAAGGGTAACTGTTTCGAAGTTGAATATATTGTTTCAAGGAGTGTGGATTTTCCACTGCCGTTTCTACCAATTAATGCAACTTTCTCGTTTGGTGAGATATCTATTTTGGATTCTGTTATCAGTAGCTTATCTCCTCTGTAGAGAGAAGATATATTAACGGTTGTTTCTGCTTCTTTTTTTTGTTCCATCTCTATCATTTCACTTTTCACAAACAATATATTGAGAATTCCTTGTTATTATACTATTTATTAATCTGTCTTTGTTAACAAAGTATTTTTCTTCCTTCCTATACCAATACGAGGGGTC
The DNA here is from genome assembly GCA_002347605.1 of Candidatus Dojkabacteria bacterium UBA2259. Taxonomy (GTDB): domain Bacteria; phylum Patescibacteriota; class Dojkabacteria; order SC72; family SC72; genus UBA2259. Next base: position 2,664 of record DDXN01000003.1, read on the forward strand.
AACTAGTTGAAATTCTGTCTCATTATACCCACTAATTACTGAAACATGTCCCATGGGGTTCCCACTGATATCATCTGGTTTACCCATAAAACCCCTCTTCATTCCGTGTAATAGAATTGAATCATATGCACAAATTATCGGTATTTTTGTCTTAACAAAAGAGCAAATATCACTTGAGGTTAAGGGTTTTAGTATAACTTCTCCTCCCATTTGAATAAACTTAATTGCTTCCTCTAATTCAGATATCTCTGGACCTAAATTATGCCATGCTAAGAAGCCCTTGTGTTTTAATCGGGGGGAATCACTATAGAAAAACTCTAATTCCTTTTTCATTTTATTTAAAAGCTCTTTTTGATTAAGTTTCTCCCAACTAGGGTCATATATTAAACTTTGGAAAGCAATTATTTTAGGATGTAACCCTTTTTTTATCATATATTGAGCCATTAGGTAATCCCAATCTTTATATTTATACGAATTTGATGTGGAATCTATTATTTCATCAATATCGAAAACTATTTTATAGTATGAAAGAACCTGTGCTACACAAGCTGGTCCACATTCAAAATCTTTTTGTTCTATTTTTGGAATATCTAGAATCATTTCCCTAAAGATATTAAATACAAAGGGTACTCATCTGTCTTATTACATTTTAAGTATTTCGCAATTTTCTTATCATCAAATCCTCCGATTGCACACGTATGTAATCCTAAATTTTCTGCTATTAGCATAATGTTTTGTGCGATATGTCCAATTTCAAAAAGTATATATCTAATACCCCTATTATTATATTTTATACATGTTCTTAATGGAATACACGTAAGTATTATTAAAGCAGAGCAGTTAGAAATCCAATCAGAATTACATATCTCTTTAAAAAAAAGTCTTGAGTCTTCCTCTCTTATTTTCTCAAGAGAGTGATCGTATACATTGAAATGATAAAGACCCTGTTTTATATCTTGACCATTAAATATAACTATATATTGTTCAATTGGGAATCTGGCCCCTGCAGAAGGGTATGGTCTTCTAGAGTTTAAAGAATTGCCATTTTTATTTTTTATCCTATTCGTATAGAAAAAAAGCTTTGAGAGTTTATCAAAATCTATTGCATATTTTTTATTAAACTCTCTAAAACTTCTTCTTTCCAATACCGTTTTCTGAAGGAGATTAGTATCATTATATTTCTTAAGTTTTATTGAATTAAATCGGGGATACATTTTAAAATGTATATCAAGCCAATCTTTGGGATATTCCTCATCTATACTTATTTTATTGTTATATTCCTGCTTTATATTGGTCTGTTTAAAAAACTGTCTAAGAAATTTCATAGAAATGGTTGTAAAAAATCATTTAATATTTTTTTATTTCCGTTTGGTACTATCTCTTTTATCCTTTTGTCATCAAGATAGGGATATCTTTCATCGAGGTAAAGAGGATGTGCTTGAGGAATGAAGACCTTGTAACAATATATATTGTATTTAGACAATTTTTTTATTGAGAAATTCTTTGTATAGCAGTTCCAGTGTTTTGTTTTAAGAAGATCTAATAGATCAGGAAGAGTTAATTCTTTGCTCTTTTTTGAAAGATCAATGTTAATTAGGTCATCATTCTTAATCCAGAAATTTAATTTACCTCTAACTTTTTTAGATGACCAGACAAGACCTCTATCTTTAATTTCTGTAATAGATTTATGATTTTTAATTAATTTCTTAACATTATTTTTCTCTATGTTTTCCATTGTGTATCTTAACCATCTTCTCGAATGGAAGGCTTCTTCTAAACTAGCTCTAATACAGTAGGAGATATCTGGTGAACACTTTAGCCCCAATGTATATAACGGACCAATTCCTGTGCTATCTTCGAGTATTGTAAGTACAGTAGGGATATCAATATCGGAATAGAGTAAGAGTAGGTGTGGTTTGAGTTTGTAAAATAGGAACTCATTTAATATGGTTGATATCTGTCTAGGGATATTCTTCATCACTATTTTTTTTGCAGGGATCTGTCCGAGGTATGAGGTAATAAATTGATCTCTCTCAATAATTTCCAATATCCCTTTGTAAATACAGCTCTCTTTACTAAATCCAGATGCAGCGCCAGTAGAAATAGGTAATCGTATTATGTTCTCCTGTGCCAAGTAAGGTAAGTAAAAAAATTGACATGGTAAATAACTCCTACGATTACTTAGGGTGTCATAAACTTGACAGCAAGTCAGCTTGTCTTTTTTTGAAAGGGCACGAAATCTCCTGAATTTACTACTTTCTAGTTGTTCTTTTGAGAATTTTACAAAATCATTCAAATCGATTCTGTTTTCTTTTTCAATTTCCTTAACACTCTTTTCTACCCAACTTTTACTCTCCATTGTAGAAGGAATCAATGAATATCTTTCTATTGCTTCCATAACAGCTTTAATGTATGCAACATTTTTGTTCATTGAAGTACCACCACCAGAAATATCTGGTGGAATATCCTTGTCCTTTAGTATTGCTGAGTAGGTATATAGTTGTGGCTCATCATTAAAAAAAGGTGTCTTCAAGACATCCTCTACAATATTTTTTTCTGTTACTATTTGTTTACAGGTTGAATAAATCCCCATATTTAGAAAAAGGAGGGATTACTCCCTCCTTTTGATTGAATGCAAACTACTTAGTTTTCTTCGTAAGCTTGATTCCGTAGCATGCACTTGAATTTGTTCCCGTATGACTGCATGAAGTCTGATTACAGTTTGAACCAACCAAACTGTTAATTAGGGGGGTATACTCCATCGCGTTTCTGATTTTACTCATATTGGAACGATGATAAATTATTAACCATTATATATAAAAAAATTTTCTATGTAAACCTATTTCTGTTTTTTAAGTCTTGAACCTTTCTCATAAAACCATAATCTGTCATACTCACCTATTACAACTTTCTTGTTTAAATCTCTTGAATACCACTCCTTACTCTCTGTCTCCTTCTCATACTTTTCAAAAGTATCCTTTGTAATATCTAAAATATATGTGTTCTGCTCTAAAACAGGATCTCCTGTTTTGAGGATGATATTCTCTCTTTTACAAATTAAAGGAATTACAGTAGGAAATAGATCCTTTGAAAATATTAAATTGCTATCCATATCATACTGTTTAATGGTAGTACTAAACTCCTTCATACTCTTAATATTCCTGTGCTCATACTTACAATATACAAACCCTCTGTCATATCCATAAATACAGCTATCACATGTATCAATAATATTATTTTTTCTGTTGTATGTATTAAATATCTGCGTATACCCATATGTAGAAAGTAAAACATTAATATCATCAATCCAATATACATACGCAGGAACAAACTCCGTATCAATCATATACTCTTTAATATATGGATCATCTCTGTGAGGAAGTATTAGAGAAAGAATGTAAAAAAGAATCTGTTTAAACATATTANNGTATTACCACTTATACCAATTAAAGAACCCTTCTTTACGGAGTCTCCAATCTTTACACGGTAGCTATCCAGATGAATATATGCAGAGTATTTACCATTCGTATGTTTAATGATTACAAACTTCCCTCCCTGATTACACTCTCCACCATACCTGTCATATCCAACATTAACTACCTTTCCATCCCCAATTGAAATTACACTATTTAATCTTGCACCAAAATCAATCCCCTTGTGAGGACATTGGTACTGTGTACATCCATGCCACTGAGTTACACCAATTAATCTGTCTAATGGGAAAGAGAATGGTCTACTAACTTGGGGTTTTTCAAGCGTAGGAATCTGTATATCCTTCCTAATTGAGTAATTAATATCTACCCACTCCTTACTCTTAACTTGTGAATATATTTTAAAAAGTATATCAATCTCTTTTTTTGAAATATCTTCACTAAATATATTTCTAATGGAAAATGAAGAATCCATAAAAGCAAAGTTACTACTCATTTGAGATATACCATTTACATATGTATTAGCAAAATATATCAACTTAATATCACCTTTGTACTGATCTACAAGTATTTCATCACATCTAAACCATGTATTAGGTTGAAAAAAGGAAAATCTTTTACACTCATACACCTTAATATCTGCATATACAAATTGAGAATATGTACCTTCGATATCCAAAGAGAGATATTTCTCCCAATCTAAATATTTTACTTTAGATATTTGGATATCAAGATCGCAATCCCAGGACTTAACACTTGCTGTATCTTTTCTAAGTAAGGAGATATTACATGTTTGACTTTGTTGAGTACTAGCACCTAAAACAGTAGGAGATGTAGTAGTAGTTGCAATGTTCTCTCTGTAATCAATTTTTTCGGGTAATATGAATACCTGTGTAACAACAGAGGGAGGAATAGTAGGTGGAACAACTATTGGAGGGATAACAGGCTTCTCCTGTGGTATCTCTTCTACGGGAGGAATATATACGTAATCTTCACTGTAGATGCCATGCTCAAGATTGATGTAAAATTGACCAAGGTAAAGATAGTCATATATATCTGATCCCAACAAGTGGTATTTTACTCTCTGATAATATTTGTTTGTATCTGTAATTTCTACATATGCAAAATTGTATATTGTTGGAGAAGATGTAAGATATATACTGTTAAACTCAGGATCAGTTGCAATCTCCAGAACATATTCATACCCCTCTCCCAAATTAGCCCATGTAAGATATATCTCTTTACTACTCCATACAGGTAACAAGGCTAAAATTGGAGAAAGTAATATAGTAGATAACATGTATATATTGTAATTAGAATATATTAAAGAGTACTTAACTGTATTTGTAGTAAATTAAATAATTGATATAATCGATAGCTATGATAAAAATATTCCAAGGACTGTTTGATTCTAACGAAAAACAGATAAACAAAATTCAAAAGTATGTAGATGAGGTCAATCTTTTAGAAAAGGATATTAGTAAACTCTCAGATGAAAAGCTTAAAGAGAAGACACTGTATTTTAGAAAACAATTAAATGTTAACTTAGAGGAAGCTAGAAATGACTTTAATAGGTACAACAGTGTTGAATTAAAGAAACTTCTTGAAGAGGAAAAAATCAAATTAAGAGAGATATTACCCGAAGCTTTTGCAGTTGTTAGGGAAGCATCTAAAAGAGTAGCTAACCATAGGCATTTTGATGTACAGGTAATGGCTGGATATGTACTTTTTGATAATAAAGTAGCTGAGCTATTTACTGGAGAGGGTAAAACACTTGCAGCAAATCTTCCTCTCTACCTTTATGCATTAACAGGAAGAGGTGCACATTTAGTTACAGTAAACGACTATCTTGCTAAAAGGGATGCTGAGTGGACAGGGCACATATTAAATACCCTTGGTATGACTACAGCAGCTATTAATTCAGGTACACAGTTTAAGTTCATATCTGATGAGCAGGCTATTAAGCTTAAAGGTGATGAGGCTAGGGAGCTGATAAAGGAGAGGGACAAAAAAGCTAAAGAGGCAGGAAGACTTAAATATGATCANNGGTTTTGACTATCTTAGAGATAATATGGTTAGTAAATTAGAAGATAGGGTACAGGGTCCTAGATACTTTGCAATCGTAGATGAAGCGGACTCCATACTCATAGATGAAGCTAGAACACCTTTAATTATCTCTACTAGTGCACAGGCATCTAATGAGATGTACAAACAGTTTGCTAATTTAGTAAATACACTTCAAGTAGAGAAACATTACGCTGTCGATGAGAAATCCAACTCTGTATCTCTTACTGATGAGGGTATAGATTACTTAGAGAAGATTTTGAAAGTAAAAAATATCTATGAAGATGCACAGTTGGCTTACCATTTAGACAACGCACTTAAAGCAAAAGAGCTTTACAAGTTAGATGATGAATATATGGTTAGAGATGGGGAGGTACTAATTGTGGATGAGTTTACTGGAAGAGCACTACCAGGGAGGAGATACAGTGAGGGATTACATCAAGCTATTGAAGCAAAAGAGGGTGTAGAGGTTAAAAGGGAGAGTAGAACTATGGCAACCATTACCTTACAGAACTATTTTAGATTGTATTCATACCTTTCTGGAATGACAGGTACTGCACTTACTGAGGCAGAAGAGTTTTCGTCAATATATAGCTTGGATACAATTGTTGTTCCTACTAACAAGCCTGTTGTAAGAAAAGATTACAATGATGTTGTTTACAGAACACAGATGGGGAAGTTTAGAGCCATAGTGGAAGATATTAGAGAGCATAACAAAAAGGGACAACCTGTATTGGTTGGTACTACCTCTGTTGAGAAGTCCGAGCTCCTCTCTACAATGCTTTCTAAGGAGGGAATCAGCCATGAGGTCTTAAATGCTAAGTATCATGAAAGAGAGGCTAAAATAGTTTCTCTAGCTGGTCAGGAAGGCTCTGTAACCATAGCCACTAACATGGCAGGTAGAGGAACGGATATTGCACTTGGTGAGGGAGTAACTAAACTAGGAGGTTTGTATATCATTGGTTCTGAGAGACATGAATCAAGAAGAATAGACAATCAATTGAGAGGTAGAGCTGGAAGACAGGGAGATCCTGGATCCTCAAGGTTCTATGTCTCTTTTGAAGACGAACTAATGAGACTATTTGGTGGAGACAGGATGCAAATGATAATGACCCAAGTAGGATTAGATGATGATATGCCAATATCTCTCGGTATACTTGGCAGAACAATTGAGAATGCACAAAAGAGAGTAGAATCCCATAACTATGATATACGTAAACATCTTGTTGAATATGATGATGTATTAAATCAACAAAGAAACATCATATATGATCTTAGAACAAAGATTCTTGAGATATCAAGAGAGGGCTTAGTAGAAAGTGAAACAGATATCATTAAGGATATTAAGTACTGTAAAGATATGGATATTGAAGCTTTGCAAGATCAACTAGATGGTTTTGCACTAACTAAGAAAGAAACCTGGGAAATTCCCTTGTTAGATGAACTTAAGTTTAAACTTACCTCTTTAGATGTATCAATATTAAAAAAGATACTTGACTATATTGATTTCCTTGTTCAATCTCAATTAGAAGGTGATATGGAGATAGATAATATTGAAGAGAGAAATCTGTATACACAAATCAAGCTTTTAATTACTGAAGAGATATTTGAAAAAGCTGTTAAACACTTTAAATTTAAAAGTAGTATTGAATATTTTAGATTTTTAGATGAAAAGAGTATTGTACAAAGAACAAGGGAATTAAAGAGGCTAGTACTATTATCATATATTGAGCATATATATGGTATTGGCTTACTACCTATGAGAGAGCTATCTAAGGTTATCATACTGCAAAGTATTGATAGGTACTGGATGGAGCATTTAGATAATATGCAGGACTTGCGAGAGGGTATATCTTTGCGAAATCTTGCTCAAAGAGATCCTTTAGTTGAATACAAGAATGAAGGGTTTAGACTGTTTGATACAATGTTAAGGAGTATTGATGAGAATACTGTAAACAGATTCTTTAAGGTTAGAGTTGTAAGAAGGGAAGATCAATTAAAAGCTCCTGTAAAAACACAGAAAGAGGAAGTAAAAAGTCTTACAGACAACAGACCGGGGAAAGTAGACAAACAACAGACTGTTAAAAGGAGTAGCACTAAGGTAGGAAGGAATGATCCATGTCCTTGTGGTAGTGGTAAGAAGTACAAGAAGTGTTGCTATCCTAAGTACGAATAGATTGTTAAGATTGAATTTCAGCTATTAGAGTGGTGAGATTAAATATAGGATATATTATAGGTTCATTGACCTCCATCTCCATATTGTAATATCCTAGAATACATTAACAAACTATTAATATGACAAAGCGAGAAGAAACTAAAAAAGTAATTCCCCAAAGACAGAGCGTACATGTTGTGTTTTTCTCGTGCGAGAACTGTGGTGAAGAGGTTGAATATATACAATTCTGTCCAGACTGTGGTAAACCAATGAGAGTAATTGATGTAGTTGAGAAATTCGGTAAAGATGGTGATGAGTTTATTAAAAAAGTTGAAGACAGATTGGCTGAAACTACTCAACCAGAAGAGAAAGAGTATACAGATATTGTTGAAGAACCAGAGTCCAACATTATTGTCCTAGGAGAGGATGAGCATCTAAATGAAAAAGAAACTGTAGATGATGTACCCTCTTTGGATGAGATATACCCTGATGATGATGCAGACTTAGAAAAGCCCATAAACAAATCTGACGACCTATCTGATTTAGACGAGATTGTTGCAGAGTTAGACAAAGAAGATGACGATTTTTCTATGGATGACTTTGGTGATGATGGCCTTCCAGAACTTTAATATCATTATTAAAGAGATATCATATTACTTAATGTATTGAGGAATAAGAGATATAATCGTGTATATCTATTATTCTTTCTATTCTAGATGCCAGAAAAAAAAGTATACAATATTGCCATAGTATCAGAACCTTTGTACAAAAGGGGAGGAGCTGAATTGCAACTAAGGTATATGCTTGATACATTTTCTCAAAAGACACTTTTTACTGCTTACTGTGATAGAGGGTTTGTAAAAAAAGAGTTTCCCCAAGTAAAAATCAAAACATCATTTATGCAGTATTTACCATGGAAATTTAAACTCAAACATTTCTACAATCTCTTGCAACCCCTAGCGTACAAATCATTTAAGTTCAAGGGATATGATGCAATACTTTCCCTTTCCATAGCATTTGCTAAATTTGCGAAAGGAGATGTACCACATATAGATATATGTATGTCACCTCCAAAATTCCTTTGGCAGAAAGAAGGAAGAACCCTTACAGATATCAATCAGCTATCAGGTTTAAATAGATTACTTTTTAAATTGTACTCTCTGTTTGTAGGTACATTTCTTGAAGAAATATGGAAGAAATGGGACAGGAAAGCTGCAAGAAAAACAGACAGAATAATCGCAATTTCTAATGTTGTAAAAGAGAGAGTAAAGCAAAATTATGATATTGAGGCTGATGTAATATATCCACCGGTTGAAGTTAAGAAGATTAGCAGTGCAAGTAAGAAATTTGTAAAAGAGAATTGGTTCTTGTATTTAGGAAGAATAGAAACATACAAAGGAGTAGAGTTAGCAATTAAGGCTGCCTATGATGCGAAAGTTCCTCTTAAGATAGGGGGTGTAGGAAATGATTTAGAGAGAATGAAAGAGTTGGTCAAGAGATTAAATGCTAAAGGAAGGATTAAATTTCTTGGTTACTACTCAGATGACCAAAAACCAGTACTACTTGCGAAGGCAAAGGCCTTACTCTTTCCTGTTAAGGGTGAGGATTTTGGAATTGTTCCTGTAGAGGCTAATGCTGCGGGTAGTGCAGTTATTGCATTTAAAGATGGAGGAGTATTGGAGACAATATCAGATAGTAATCCCAAAACAGGTATATTTTTCGATAGATACGATTACAAAGTACTCTCAAAGATACTTAAAGATTTTGATGAGAAAGAGTACAAAGCAGATAACTGTAGAAAACAGGCGGCTAGTTTTGCTGTTGAGATATTTCAGTACAAATTGAGAAGATATATAGAGGATATTTTGGAAGAGAACACATGTAATGTCTAGAGACACAGTTATTGTATTAAAATCGATTAACTATTCAGAGGCAGACAAGGTCCTTATCGTTTTTGGTAAGCGTATGGGAAAGTTCGCTCTTTTTGCCAAAAGTATCCGAAAGATTAACAGTAAGAATAGGGGAAATATACAAACCTTAAATATCTCAGATATCTCTTTCTATGAAGGAAAAGGGTTACCTGTATTAACGGAATCTCAATTGATATATGCTCCTGATACAGATATCTTAAAAAACAGGGTAGAGGATATTAAAAGAGTATTAGATATCATGACAAAGATACTCCAAGAAAACGATCCCAATGAAAAAGTATTTAATATGTTAAGGAGTGTATGTAAGAAAAACTTCGATATCGAGAGTATTAATAGGTTTAGGGCAATTTTTTTAAAGGAGATGGGATATTTAAGTGATTTTTCAGTTTGTAATATGTGTGGTAGTAAAAAAGATTTAAAGTATATGGATTTGGGATCTTTTGCTCTTCTTTGTAAAAACTGTTACAGTAAAGCAGGTAAAAGCTACAAACTGGGGGATAATCCATACGTTGAGAAGAATTTTACACAGGCCCTAGATATATATATTAAAAGAGTCATAGAAGAGATTTAAATATGAAATTAAAGACTGCCTTAATAACAATTTTACTGTTTTTGTTTCTCTCTTTCGGGTTTTCTGTATATGCACAAACTATGCATCCCACCCAAACCCAGATAATTACCATAAGTGGTCAGATTGATATTGATATATATTCTACTGTTAATTTAAATCCTGTTACTGTAGAGATATATCAATCTAGTACGGTCACTATTAGAATTCTCACTCCATCTGGAGTAGGAATCCCTGGTAGAACAGTTGTAATTGTAGCCCCAGGATTAAATATTACTCAACCAACTACTATTACAGATTCCACTGGTAGAGCAACTGGTTCTGTATACGCTACCACTCCTGGTACATACTTAGTCTGTGCTAAGGATACAACTTTAGGTTATGATATCAACATCCAAAACTGTAAAACTTTGTATGTAGTTCCAGTTTCGGTTCCTACATTTCTTCCTGAGCCATACTATACAAAGGGTACGACTAATACTGTACTTTGGAGTAACTTAGGATCTGGGTATGAATACTATGTTGAGGTAAGTGAGGATCCAAATTTTAATACCACTGTTGCTAATTCTGGATGGAAGAGTAATACCTCTCATCAATTTGTAGATTTAGAGGATGGAAAAATGTATTTCTATCGTGTAAAAGCAAAAAACTCTTTCGGAGGGCAGAGTGCATGGTCAAGCAGTGTGTTTAGTGTCCAAGATGCTGTGCCTCCCTCTATTCAGACTGTTAGTATAGGGGGTGTGGATGAAAACAATACGGTAGAGTGGGAATCAACAGATACAGTTCAAATGATATTTAATGTTACAGATAACTTGCAGTTAGATAGTGTAATATTTCTCTGTGTTAATTCCAAAGGGCAAACATACACATGTGTTACAGATTATCAAATGGAGGGAGATAATCTAATCGTAAATGTTAGGTTAGGTGATTTAGAAAGGATATCTGGTGCATATCTTAAAGAAAGGTATGAGTTTTGTGTTGAGGCAACAGATGCGGCAGGAAATATTACAAGAGTATGTAATATATTCTTGGATATTCCAAAGGGAGAGGTTACTCCAATTAAGCCTCCAATAATAGATCAAATTGAGAAAACAATTGATGATATTAATGAGGCATTAGATGATACTATTGGTCAATTAGATCCTATCAATCTTGAAAGGATTACAACTACAACGAGTTTAGTTACTTTTACCACAGCCTTTATTATAACTATTGGGAGTTTACTAAATCTCCCATATGTACTTTTACAATTTGTATTAAACCTTCTTTCATGGCTTGGGTTTAGAGCAGGTGCAAAGCCTTTAGGATATGTATATGATGCTTTAACCAAGGATCCTGTTGCTCACGCTATTGTAAGAATATTTGATGAGACAGGAAAAATGGTGTGGTCAGATGTAACTGACTCTAAGGGGTACTTTTCAGCTAGATTGTCTGCAGGTAAATACAAAATTGTTGTAAGGGCTGTTGACTATACATATCCTTCTGCAATAATTTTTGGTAAGGAGGACTATCCTTTAACTAATGTATATCATGGAGAGGTTTTTGAAATTAATGATGATACAGAATTAAACTTTGCAATACCACTGGATCCAAAAGAGGCATCTAAATTTAAGATATGGAGAGAGATTGTATGGGGGAGGATTAAGGTGTTTGTAAATATACTTCATATTCTTCTTTTTGTTGTAGGCCTTGTATTTGCAATATATCTTTATGCAAACAATCCATATTGGTTAACTACTTTAGTTTTGATTCTTTACATTCCTTCATTCCTCTTTATGATGAGGAATGTATTTGCAAAAAGAGAGAGGTATGCAACTGTAAAAGATCTAGAGGGGAATCTCATTGAGGGTGTAGTCGTTGGGTTAAGAGAGTTAGAGTTTGAGAAATTAATACTTAAGAGAGTAACAGATTCTAGGGGTAGGTACAGAATGTTAACTGGAAAGGGTAGGTACAGGTTAGAGGTATTAGATACGGGGTACAGGGTAGAAAGTATAGAGGGGGATAGTGAGACTTTGGTAGAGAAAGATGATCAATGGATATTGAAAGATATTGTGATATCAAAGTTAAAGAAAGAGGGTTAGTATTGAAAAATATTTATTCTATTGGTATTATTCTTTGTTTATATATGGGTGTATAGCTCAACTGGTAGAGCAAACGACTCTTAATCGTTAGGTTCAGGGTTCGAGCCCCTGTACACCCATTTTCCAGATTTCCCATTATGATATACTCTGCTATGAATGAGGAAGAAGCAACAAAGACAAGAGAGATAGTTATTGGTGGAATATATAGACACTTTAAAGGGGATTATTACAAAGTACTAACCTTAGGTTTAGATACAGAGACAATGGAAGAGATGGTAGTTTATATATCTTTGTATTATAAATCTGAAAAAGAAACAAGAGTATGGATTAGGTCCTTAGAAGATTTTATGGGTACCAAAGAATTAGAGGATGGGAATATAGTCAATAGATTCGATTTTGTAAGCGAGAAGTAATCAATCTAAAAGTTCAATTATTCTACAAGTTTTATACCTATCCCTGTTTCCCTATTTTTTCCTTTTTACATACGTTGTATGATTGTTAAATAAATTAAATGGACTCTTTTATGTTAGACAAAGACAAATTAAAGAAACTATTAAGAGAGTTTAATGAGAAAGGATATTCAGATCCTAATGCAAAGTATATTGATAATGGGAAGAATGGGAAGGTACTCTCATTAACAATAGATAATTATTCATATGAAGATGAATTCTATGGAGGAGAGCCATACTCTGGAAATGAGACTATTTGGGAGAATGATGTAGATATTTTTAGATGTGTATATTGGGGGAAGGTAATAAAGGGTGTTAACTTTTCTGATATCTATGAATTTCTCAAATTAGCATTAGCAAAGGGAGCAGATAACAACCTTGTACATAGAGGACCAAGTGAATATGTAGAAGGAAATTTAAGATATACAAATAGTATAGAGGGAGATATTGAAGAGTTTAGACAGGTAGAAAAGATATATATGGATGGAAAAGAGGTATATGTTGCATATTTTTTTGGGGGAAGGATTAATACGCAATTATAGATTAGTAGACAGATGGGATTAATATAATATATAGTTTAAATATATAAATTATCAAAATTTATTTAATGGAAGAGAATCAAAAACCATTATCAGATTCCATATCTTCAATATCACAAGTAGATACTCCAATACAAGAGGGAGTAGAGACACCTACTCAAAAGAAGAGTAAAGCATTTTCAATAGTAGTTGGAATATTACTTTTGTTAATCCTAGGAATGGGAGGATACTATGTTTACAAAGAGTATTTTGCAGAGAAGGAGGTAGTAGATGAGAGTCCAATTCCTACTGAAGAGGAAGAAGATGCTTCTAATATAGATGTTAGTGAATATACAGATATAATATTAACTAATTACGATGGATTAGAAATCTCCTATACTGACTATTCTGAAATAGGTGACACACATGAATCTGGATTGATATCTGGAATAGTTGAATACAAAAGATATGCTCCTAGATTTGAAGCGATGACGGTTGTTAACAAGAAGGTTCTCTCACAAGAGCAAATAGAGGAATTCTATAATCCTGCATATAACGATATCTTAAATAACAATATCTCAGCAGAGTGGTTCAGAGCTGGTGCTGAGCCATGGGTTTTAGCAACAACATTTTCTCCTGGGGCATTTGATCCTTTAATAGAAATTAAAGGGCTTGTGTATCCAAATACCGACCATCTATTTGCAGTACTAGCATTATCTCATGGTCAAGAGTATGCACCCGCAGGAGAGGAAGATGGAAACTATCAAATTATTGTATTTGCAATTAAGGGAGATAACCTAATAAGACTTGAATCTGATAGAAATAACTTCGTGAAGGATCTTTCTATGTCTAGAGAAGACAATAATACGTGTACTGAGGAGATACCTGATTACTATACTTCTTACAATGCAGAATGCTTATCCAATATATTTAAATCAGGAAAGTACGATGAAGCTATAAAGGAAGCCGCAGAGGATTTAGTAACTAGTTTTGAAATTGCTAATTAAGTTAAACATTTATCTTAATGGAAGAGAAACAAAAATCATTGTCGACTCTATATCTTCAATAGAGCAAGTAGATACTCCTATTCAAAAAAAGAAGAGTAAAGCGTTTCCGATAATAGTAGGGATATTACTTTTGTTAATCCTAGGAATGGGAGGATACTATGTTTACAAGGAGTATTTTGCAGAGAAAGGGATAGAAGATGAATATCCATTTTTTACTACATGGGGGGAAGAAGAGGTAATAGATGAGGAAAAAGAAGATGGTGAATATACTCTTAAAAACGATGGGTGGGGATTATTTAGTTTACCTCAATATGGGTTGAGTGTTGAAGTACCCTCATATACAATGGTTCGACCCGAATCCTATTATGACGAGGAAACTTTACTATACAGAGATGTTAAATGGTCATGGACTGCAAAAATTTCTGATTATAAGAATTCTTTCTATCCGAATTATTTAACTACTGCTTTACTATCGTTCTATCCTGAATCAGCAGATGACTTATTCAACTGTGGTGGAGGATGTGCAGATGAGCACTACATAAATGTGTTCATCTTTAGTAACGAAGAATCAAAGAGTCTTAGCGAAGTTAAGGACGTTTATTTTGCTAATGTCATGAGTAACGGGGAAGAAAATAATTTTGTTCCAACAATTACGCAAAAGGAGGAAACAATGTGGGGACACAAAGTTATTTCATTTACAGAAACAACACCTTCAGATATGGATGAGATTAGTGGTCATATTGTTGTAAATTCAAAGTTTGTTTATCTTGTTCAATATTATTTGTCCGATTCTCCAGAGGAATCCCATGCAATCGGTCAAAAAGTAATAGATTCCTTTGAGTTTGAGGAGTAAAGCCTTAGGTCTTCATTCAAACATTTTATGCATATACAAAGCTCCATTTAGGAATGAGTTCTTCTTGTAGTACTCTTTAGTCCCTATCGCAGATATTACAGCTATCTTTTTAAAACCATTCTTTTTAGATATATCCTCTGCAATCTGTATCATCTTTTTACCCAGACCTAAATGTTGTGACTCTCCCTTACTCTCTTTCCCAATATTTACAACATTACCATATACATGTACCTCCCTAATAATTGATGAATACTTTAATTCCTCAATGAATATTTCTTTCTTAGGAATAGATAATCTTAAAAATGAACATATCCTGTCCCTATCCTTTGTTTTGTAAGAGATAAAATACTCTTTAGAAACAGAAGTATTGTATTTAATAACTTCTAACTCTAAATTATCCCAAGTAACACTCTCACCCTTAATTTCTCTACTTCGGATATCTTGAATTCTTTTCCCTTGTTTTAATATCTCTTTCTCTGCAATCTGTCTAAAATTACTACTCTTGTTCCCTGCTACTATCTCATTAGCTGGAATATCTCTAACTATCCTTGTTAATCTAGTATATCTAGGTGTAAGAGGAAGTATATTTACAAATAGCTCAAGTAGTTGTTTTGATGTATAGGGTTGGTATTTATCTTCCCTAAAGTGCTTTTCTAATACAGTATTTCTAATTATTGAAGTAGGGTATATTTTTAATTCATCAGGTCTAAAATCCTTTGACCAAAGCCTCTTGTAATCTTTAATATCTTTTTTTACAGTAGAACCGTATAGATTAGGCATCCAATGAGCATGTATTTTAAATCCAGCCAGCCTTAATAATTCGAAAGCGGTTTTAATCTCTTTTACACCATGACCTCTGTTATTCAATTTCAAGATAGAATCATCTAAACTCTGAATACCAATCTGTATTTTTGTAGCACCCAATTTCCTAAACCTAACTACCTCTTCTTTTGTAATGTAATCTGGTCTTGTTTCTAAAACTAATCCAACATTCCTACATACTGTTGTTTCATTAATACCTTGTACTTTGTACAAATTTTCCCAAGATGTATTCTCAACCCCTAAATCCTTCTCATATTTGGTATCTCCAAAACTATTCATACCATCAAAACATCTTTTTACAAACCAAACTATGTAATCTTCTGGGTACACAGAGCAAGTACCGCCTAATATAATGAGCTCTATTTTGTCTGTTCTATGCCCAATATTTTGTAATGCCCTTATCCTGTTATACGTCTGTAAATATGGATCAAAGTTGTTTTTTAAGGCTCTCTGTGCACCAGGTTCTGAGGATATATATGATTTTGGCATATTTGGCTCATTAGGACAAAATATACACTTACCAGGGCACATAAAGGGCTTCATGAGTACTGTAACAGTGGCTACCCCAGACTGAGTTCTAGTAGGTTTCATTCTAATTCTCTCTTCAATAGTTTTACTTGGTACTAGCTCATTCCTCTTTGTTAATCTTTTGTATTCTTTTACTAACTCATCATGCCTGTATAGACCCTTACCCTCTTTAGGGTATTTTTTTAATATTGTCTGAAGAGTATCCTCTCTCCATGTCTTTATATCCTCTATCTTTTTAAATATCTCTTTAAAATCTTCCATATTTAAGACCTTGCAGCTAAAATACCAGTACTCCAACATATCTGTAGATTGTATCCTCCAGTAGGACCATATACATCAATCATTTCTCCAGCAAAGTACAAATTTTCAATTAATTTCGATTTCATTGTAGTAGAATCTATCTCCTTAATATCTACTCCTCCTGCTGTAACAATCGCTTTCTCCCAACCATCTAACTTTAATACGTTTAACCTAAAATCTTTTAGTAAATTGACTAATTTTCCTCTTTCATCTTTAGATATCTCTGCAACCTTCTTTTCAGGATCTATACCACTTAGTTGTACAACTATTGGAATGAGAGAGGAGGGTAGTAATCTTTTGAGAGAGTTTTTGAATACCTTGTTTCTTAGTAAATGAAAATCTGATATTACTCTTCTGTCTAGTACCTCCCTATTTAGCGCCGGTTTAAAATCTATACTTAATTCTACCTTTCCTTTTTCTAGTGCATCACCAATATATCTAGACATATCAATTATTATTGGCCCACTCATTCCATTATCGGTAAATATGGCTTCTCCAAATTTACTAACAATTTTCTTTTTTTCCTGTAATGCTGTAATTCGTACATTTAGCAAAGATAATCCCTCCAACTTTTTTATCCATCTTTCTTTACATATTATTGGGACTAATGCAGGCTTTGGTTCAACTATTGTATGACCAACAGATTGAGCTAATGTATATCCATCTCCATTGGAACCTGTGATTGGATATGATTTTCCCCCTGTTGCTAATATATATCTTTTTGCACTAAATTCTCCTTTGTATGTAACTGCAGATACAATTTGGTTACCTTCTGTTTTGAAGCTTAAAACTGAAGTATTTGGTAATATATCTTCTGATATTTCTTTTTGTAATGCATATATTATATCCACAGCGTTGTTACTTACTGGAAATACCCTGTTTCCTCTTTCCGTTTTTAATTTAATTTTTAAGGTTTTTTCAAAGTAATCAATTGTATCTTGAACGGAAAATCTTGAGAAAGCACCGTAGAGAAATTTCCCGTTTCTTTGATATTTGGATATTAAGTCCGATAAATCGTGATTTAGGGTAGTTACATTACATCTACCTTTTCCTGTAAGTGCAATCTTTTTTCCTGGTCTAGGATTTCTTTCAATAACCAGGATATCTTGTCCAAGTCTTTTACACTCAACAGCAGACATTAATCCCGCTGCTCCTCCACCAATTACTATTGTGTCATATGTTTTTCTCATCCTCGTATTATACCTTACACTTGAGGTCTGTCCCAGCTCTGTCCCTAAGAAAAGTTGATAGCTCAAACCTTATTCGGATTTTACGACCGTTTTTGTCTGCTCATTCCAACCGAAAACAGCCCTCGAGTATTTGAGAAAGCCCGTGATTTGTACAGATTTGGAGGACAGGGACGGGTCAGACCCTGTCCTTATAGATAGCTCAAACCTTATTCGGATTTTACGACCGTTTTTGTCTGCTCATTCCAACCGAAAACAGCCCTCGAGTATTTGAGAAAGCCCGTGATTTGTACAGATTTGGAGGACAGGGACGGGTCAGGCCTCTACTCTTTACATTTTTAAGATTTCATCGATTACAACCTGTTTCTTTCCCTCCTCAACCTTTTTATCTACAAAAGGGATTTTCGGGATAATTGGTTGTATTTCTCCATCAAGAAAACCTTTTAGTTGAACAAAATCCTTTTTCAATACCTCTCTAAGATTAGGATTGTAAAGTGCTGCAGCAGGATGATACATTGGAAATATTGGCACACCACTACTATGTGAAAATATCTGTCCATGTACTTGAGATATCTGTAACTCAGGAAGAAATCTTTCTAATGCGTGTCTCCCGAGAGGAATTATTACCTTAGGTTTAAGAAATATCAACTCTGCATTAACCCATACCCTACACGCATCTTTCTCTTGTGGTAGAGGATCCCTGTTATCTGGAGGCCTATACTTAACTACATTCGTAACATATACATCCTCTCTTGTGTACCCTATACCTTGAAGTAATTCATTTAAGAATTTCCCCGCTGCTCCTACAAACGGTTTTCCCTGTTTGTCTTCATTAAGCCCAGGTGCTTCTCCAATGAATACTATGCCGGATTTAGGGGGTACTATCTCATATACAGGTTGGGTTGCACTTTTTTGTAACTTACATTCGTTATGTACTGCAAAATATTCATGTATCTCTTTCAAACTTTTAAATTCCTGTATATTCATACTCTCAATTATATATTATCCAGCATAGTATAGTGTATAATTACAGAAGTTAATTGTATTGTAAAAATATGAAAGAAGTTAAATACAAAACAGAGGTGTTTACAGGTATTAGGCCAAGTGGTGGTCTAACTATTGCGAACGATATCGGTTCTGTACACACAATTGTGACATTACAAAACAGTAAAGAGATTGGTAGACCTATGGTATTTGTAGCAGATTTACATGCCTTAACTGATGCTGAATCCAAAGACACCCAAAAGTATGTATTAGATGTAGTTAAAGACTATATCGCCCTTGGCCTTAATCCTTCCCAGTGTGATATCTTCGTTCAATCCCAGTTGGTAGAGGAGATAGCGGAATTGAATCTGTATCTTTCAAGATTAATATCCATATCTGAATTACTTAGAGTTCCGACATTAAAAGAGAAAATTAAAAACAATATGGATGTAAGTAATGCCTCTGTGTTACTTGCAATGTATCCGATTATGATGGCATCAGACATTTTACTTCAAAAATCTGAGTATGTTCCTGTTGGTGAGGATCAGGTTGCTCATGTAGAGATGGCAAGATATTTAGCAAGGAAGTTTAACAAAGCTTATGGAAATACCATCCCCATACCAAATGTACTTTCCTTAGGTAAACCTATTAGAATTAAATCTTTGGTTGGAGAGGGAAAAATGAGTAAAAGTAATCCGAGTGGTGCTATTTTACTAGATGATCCTATTGATATTTCTTTGGGTAAAATAAAGAGAGCTCAAACTGCTTTCGCAGGTGAGATGTCTGATTCGTTAGAATCTTTGGTATTGGTTGGCGAATTTGTTTCAGATGAACAAGAAAGTAAAAATATAGGGGAGATTATGAAGAGACATATGAAAGGAGAGAATGTAATGGGGGAGCTTAAAGGTATAATTGTAATTGCATTAGAGAGATATCTTAAAGAGTTCCAAAGTAAGAAGTCAAAGATTTCCGACTCAGATGTATTAAACATGGTCAAAAAGGGTAGCCATATTGCAAAAGCGAATGCAAGAGAAACCATACAAGAAGTTAGAGATGCTATGTCACTTAAATATATCGCATAACAAAACTCTTACTCTTTTTCGATAGAGTTTCCTAAAGAAAAAGAAGTATTTTCCTGTGACCACTCATCTACAAAAGATCTAATTATCTCCGGGTCTTTGTTTAGTCTCTCGGCAGTTTTTTGGATATTGCTTTCAATTTGTTCCTCTTTGATTCCAGGTATCTGCTTAGCTCTTACAATTGATGTAATTGAGTTAAAGAAGCATTTTTGATCATCTCTGTAATTAGTGAGATTTAAACTTGAGTTATTTAGTTTTGGGCACCAATCTGGTTCGCCTTTCTTGTTAGTAAATATTGGCATAATAGATATATTGTAGTAATTTAGAAAGCTTGATTCTATCAGAAAAGTTAGATTTTATCAACATCTTTTACATACGACAATAATTTGTTAATATATGAGCAGTAATATGAATACAGAGTATACACTAGAAAATGTAAGAGAGAGAGTGAAAAATTCCAAAGGGATGCTTTTTGATTTTGATGGTACATTGGTAAATTTGGATAAGTTAAATGTAGATGCATTTGCTTTGGTATTTAAAGAGATGTTTAATTTAAACTTTTCAAGAGAGGAGTTTATGAAATATATCTCTGGGAGAGGTTCTAAGAATGGTTTAGTTGAGTATTTAAATAGGAATGGGATAGAGGAGTTTTCTCCAGAAGAGATAAACAATCAATTCTATACACATAAAAAAGGGTTAATAGAGGAACAGCTTCATAGTGAGATATATTTACTACCTGGGATAGTAGAATTTCTGAAATATTCAAAAGAGAGTGGGAAAAGGATGATAATTGTTACATCTTCAAGAGAGGAGCATGTAAAAAAAATGCTTACTCATTTTAAGATATATGAGTATTTTGAAAAGGTGTTTGACAGATTTGCTGTAGTAAGAGGTAAGCCAGACTCAGAGGGTTATACAAGGGGTGTTGAATATCTTGGATATACAACTGATGAATGTATAGCTTTTGAGGATTCTTTTTATGGTTTACAATCTGCAAAGGGTGCAGGTCTGTTTACAATAGGGGTTAATAATCCTGGATGGAATGATGATTTTGTATATCAGCTATCTGATCTGGTTATTGATAATTATACTGAGTTGATTTAGAAGTTACTCTTTCTTAGCTTTCTTTACTGTTTTGGTTTTCTTTTTGACTTCTTTTTTAACAGCTTCTTTCTTTACAACCTTTTCAATCTCTGGTTCACATTTACACTCCAATGCTGTAATTATCTGATCTAATTTCTCAATAATGGAGTTTAACTGTTCACTCTGTTTATCATAGTTACAACCACCTTTACTTTCTGTGTCATGAGAGTTCCCTCTTTTTTCAAAGCATTCACTACAGTAAATAGGCTTGTCTGAGCTTGGATTGAAAGGCACTTTACATTCTTTGCCACAGTCATCACATATAGCTGAAAACATTTCTCTATTTCCTCTGTCATCCCTATCTCTTGAATCACTAAAGCTTCTTCTGTTGTTGTGATCCCTTCTATCAGATCTTTGTGAATTACCACCACCCTGTTGTTCAAAACAATTACTACAGTAAATTGGTTTGTCTCCAGATGGTTTAAATGGTACTTTACAATCCTTACCACATTGGTCACATACTGCTGGATACATAGTGGTTTGCTTTCTATCAAATCCACCACCTCCAGATCTTCTATTACTGTTTCTATCAAATCTTCCCATTATTTTACTAACTAAGTTTAAAATAGCTATACACTATATATCATTTGTTAAGATATAACAAGGGAAATTAATTAAACAAAGGTAAGAGCATATCCCTTTTTACCTGCTCTACCTGTTCTTCCTATTCTATGTATGTAGTCATCATAGTTTTGGGGAATATCATAATTAATTACATGACTAATATTGTTAATATCTAACCCCCTAGAAGCTACATCTGTAGCTATTAATATATTAAGGTAATCTTTTTTAAAAGCCTCTATTATTCTACTTCTTTGTGTTTGTCTTTTATCTCCATGTAAGGAGTTTACCTTAATACCCTTATCTAAAAGTTTATGAGAAAGATTCTCAGCTTCTCTCTTAGTTCTGGTAAATATTAATACCTTTTTAAATTCATCTTTACATATATAGTCACATAATACTTCAAATTTTGTTTCCCCATCCTTAAGTCTAATTACATCCTGATCAACATTTTTTCCCTGTTCCTCTTTCTGGACTTCTATTCTTACTGGTCTTTTAAGTAGTGTATTTGCTATCTCTTCAGACTTTCTGTTTATAGTGGCAGAAAAAAATAGGGATTGTTTATTATCACTTAACTGGGAAGTTATATATCTAATATCTTCGATAAAGCCCATATCAAGCATCCTATCTACTTCGTCTAATACGACATTGTTTATTTTTAATAGGTTGATAGCTTTTCTATCTGTTAAATCTTTTAATCTTCCCGGTGTAGCAATAACAAACGCAGGATCTCTTCTTAAAATTCCAATCTGTGCTCCCATACTGTTTCCTCCCATAACTAGTACTGATCTAAGACCAGTATTTCTAGCGAGTTGTAAAAACTCGTCCTGTATTTGCATAGCTAACTCACGAGTAGGTTCTATAATTAAAAACCTCTGAGAAGGGTCTAATACTCCTTTGTTAATCATTGGTATTAGAAATGCTGCAGTTTTACCAGATCCAGTTGAGGCCATTCCTAAGATATCTCTACCTTCAAGTATTTTAGGTATAGCTTCATACTGTATTTTAGTAGGGCATGTATACTTTTTGTATGTAATATTGTTCTTTAATTCCTTTACTAAATCATATTCCAAAAGAGAGTGGTCTAATTGGTATATACTTGGTAAATCTTCATATACAGCTTTTGCTATTAGTTGATCTATACTTATACTACTTCCCTTTCTATTATACCCTCCACCTCTCCTGCTATGACTGTATGGAGAGCTTCTATATGAACTTCTTCTTCTGAATCGGTTACTATGACCGTATTTATATCTGGAATTATTTTCCATGATTAAGATAACATTAATTTTATTTTCAGTTTAATACAGAGTAACCGAAAATAAAAAGTGTTTAACCTAATATGGATATGAGGCGATTATTTCGTTTAAATCTAATCAAACAGGAAAGAGTATATCACAGATATTTAAAAAGACCTAATTGATGTTTAAAACAAATGAGTCTCCAGCATCAAAATTATTATATTTATCATCTTCTTCTCTTGCCAGTCGTAATGTTACTCTTTTTTCACCTAATACAAGATTTTTTGGATTGTAAAAGGTCACCGCTTGCTTCTCTCCCATTTAAGTAACCATATAGTTAAGTTATTAGGGTGTTGTATCATGAATATCTGGCATATCAATTTTTGATATACTCCTAATATGGTTAATAATGAAGAGATAACTTGTGATTTTGAATTTAAAAATATTGAACTTGAAAATCAGTATTTTACAGATACTGTGCTTAAAGAACATCCAAAAGTTTTTGAAGAGATGAAATTGAGAGATGGTAGTAATGTGGCTATTCTAAGTAATGATGCTTTGATTACAAAGGAAGATAAGCAGATTCTACCTCCCTATATGTATATTGTTCTATCTAAGTATGGTATTACTCAATTTAATGCATCAACTAGAAATCCTTTGGGCTGGGAAATTATGAATAAAGCTATTACTGGGATAATTGAGTTGAGTAATGGACAAGAGGTTGGGGATTTATTAATTTCAGAATGGAAGCCTTTTCCTAGAAACAGGATAAACAAGTATCTCATAAAGTTAAGGAGTATGGTAAGATCTCTTACTGTTAGTGGAGTACATTTTACAAGTGGAGTAAGAGATTTCTATGAGAATGTGTTAAGTCGTACTTCTCTGTTTTGATAGGTAATATTCCTACCTAAACATATCTAATACTCCAATATTTAAAGAAATGGGATAATGTAATGTTTCAATTGGAAAATGAAGGGTTCTACAAATTTGGTAGGTTAGGTCTTACTATGTCACAGGAGTACATTTTAGAATTACTAAAGATGCTTAAAAGGTATTTCCCTAATAACAGAGTAATGTTTAATAGCATGGGAAGAAAAAAACTTTAGACAATTAGTTGAACTTTTTAAATTCATTATTCAAAAGGATATATACAAAGGAAACTCTATTGTATTAGGATACAATTATTACTTTAAATTACCCAATATCCCACAAAGAGATTATCATTTCGATTAGAAATAGTGCTAATCTAAATTCTTAGGTTGATTTTTCTCTAATGTATTTTATATTAAGATAGTATATACTTTACATCGTTTACATATATCTAAACACATATGTCATACATTGAAATAAAAGATTTAAAAAGGAAATACGTTATGAGTAAAGAGGTCTCTGTGGAAGCACTTGGTGGTGTATCTTTTAATATTGAGAAAGGAGAGTTTCTTTCAGTTGTTGGTAGCTCTGGTTCGGGTAAATCGACTTTGTTAAATATCTTAGGTGGTCTGGATTGGGAGTATAAAGGGAAGATATGTATAGATGGGAAGGACATTAAGGAGTATGAACCGAATTTTTACAGAAGGCATATTGTTGGAACAATATTTCAACAGTTTTACTTAATCCCATCTTTGAGTGTAGAAGAAAATATTCTACTTCCTATGAAATTTGTTGGAACAAAGGTAGTGGATGTAAAGCAGAGATTAGAATACCTGTTAGATACTGTTGGATTAAAAAGTAGGAGGGAACATTTACCAAAAGAGCTCTCTGGTGGTGAAGCACAAAGGGTTGCAATAGCAAGAGCACTAATTGATTGCCCAAAGATAGTACTTGCTGATGAGCCTACAGGAAACTTGGATAGTAAGACAGGGGAATCTATTCTTAATCTTTTGAAAGAGTTAAACAAAACAGAGGAAGTTACAATTGTACTGGTTACACATGATAGAGAGACATCTAAGAAAACAGATAGAGTTATTACTTTAGTAGATGGTAAAAATGTTTAAATATGCACTAGATTTAATACTTCGAAGAAAGCTAAGAACATTCCTAACAAGTTTAGGGATTATGATAGCTGTCATGTTAATGACTTTCATTCTCTTTGGTATGACAGATTTACAAAGTGCAATTCTTACTCAATTTAGTTCTGTGTTCAAACCAACCGATTTGTATGTATCTTCCCAAGATATGATGGGTCTTAGCTCAATGATGTCTGCTCCTTCAAAAGAAGCAGAAAAGAAAGAACAGGTTATTGTAAATGAGGAGATTAAGGAGAAAATAGAAGAGGTCGAGGGAGTAGAGGATGTATATCCTATGTTTATTCTTTCTGGATTTGATGTATATCTGGAGGGGGACGAAATTCCTTACCCAAGATCTTTTGTTCAATGTGTGAATCTTCCAGGGAATCATAGTATGTATACAAGTTTTAAGGGGGAGAATCCCATACTTAAAGAGGATGGTATTTTTGTTAGTGATTATGTACTATCATTCTTTGAAATCTCTTCAGAAGACATTTTGGGAAAGAAGATCTATGTTAGAAGTACTACAAGTAGATTGCTTGTACCTACTACAAACAAGAATATGATAAGCAGAGAGTATGTGTTTACCGTTCAAGGTGTAGTTGAAACAAGTAATAATGCTTTTTGGATTACTGCTGATAAAGGGTTAGATATTCTTGTAGATATTGGAAGGTTTACAAACAGGCAAGAGTATATCGAGAAGGTTGGGTATTCACAAATATTGGTAAGTACAGCAGAAGGAGAGACATTAGAGGTTGAGAGATATTTAACAGAGGAGTTAGGTTTAAATGTTATATCTACAAAGACTATTGTTGATTTCATATCTACTTTAACTAGTGGTCTTGCTATTGCATTAGTTGTATTTGGTTTGATATCAGCGCTTGTAGCATCAATTGGAATTATTAATACAATGGTTATGAGTATATATGAACAAACAAGAGAAATTGGTATTGTAAAAGCTATAGGGGCATCTAATACCCAAGTTCTAGTTATATTCCTCATTCAATCAGGATTAATTGGTCTAATTGGGGGTGTTTTAGGTCTTACTATTACTTACCTATTGATGAAAGTATCAGATCCTTTTCTTGTTGAAATATTGAAGGAACAGGGATTTGGTTCGATAACTCAGTTTTTTCATTTTCAACCTCTTAATGCAATATACATTACACTTGGTAGTATATTGATAGGGGTTTTAGCGGGTATATATCCTGCTATGAAAGCAGCAAAGTTAGATCCTGTGAAGGCTTTAAGATATGAGTAAGGTTTTTAATCTGTATTGAAGAAGTACTTTCTACTGAGTTTTTGTATCTGAAGTTGTAAGAAGAGACTCTTTTTGTAAATGTATTTCTTGTTAGCTAACCCTCCATGTAACTTAATACCTTTTCCAATTTGTACAATGTATTTATGAAACATATACCATCTTGCCTGTACTTTTTCTTTGTTTTTAGTTTTGAAAAGAAATTCTTTTACTCCCTTCTTTTGGATATTTACACCTATTGGAACAACAGTAGCTTTCGTTTCTAGAGCCAGTCTTGTAAGCCCTGTTTTAATTCTATCCATTGTACCTATCTTTTTACTAAGAACTCCTTCTGGAAATATTATTATATCTTTTCCACCAAGAAGTGTATTTTTTGCTTCAGTGTAAGCTATTATTCCATTTTCTTTGTCTACAGGAATATGTCCTAATTTTTTTAGTATCCAATTTGAAATTTTAAAATCAAATGCTTTTTTAGTGATTAGTATTCTTGCATTAGGAAACATTGTTCCAATTATGAATGGATCTGTAGCTGTAGGGTGATTAATTGCAAAGATTTTAGGTCCTTGTGGTAATTGATTTTCTGTGTTAATTCGGAATTTCAATGATATGAAAAGATATATTCTTAACATAATTACAGTTACAAACCTTAAGAATCTTGGTTTATCAAACTCTTTGTAATTAATTCTTCCTATTTTTCTTTTGAGCATGTAAACGACATCATATCAGTTACAGGAAAGAAAGCAAGGAGAAGAGTTTCTGTTTATTTAATGTCTTTAAAAAGTAGTATCCCAGTATATCTTCCGTCTGATTTGTCTTCGAGTTTCGTAACAATTGGAATTTTTTTTGATTTGAGATACTCTAAAACGTTTGGGACATGTCTAGCTGTCCAAAGATCAGAACTTAAATCTAAAACAATTCGAAAGTAAGGTTTATTGTGTGTATTAAAAAAATGTTCCTCTGCATATTTCCATAGGTCTTCTCCAATATGTAATCCTTTTTGATTTGCTTTGATACTCTCTGCATACATAGGATATTGCAATGATGCTAAGTCATCTCTTCCAATTCCTTTGAGAAAAGATACAGAGTCCTCTAGGGGGATTGGAAATATTTGATGTTGGGCTATTATATTCCCCTGTGAGTCAATCATGTTAATCTCCTGTCCATAGTAATCTGGGACATCATCCTCATGTGTTATCTTTGATTCGAATCTATACTCTCTTTCATTCATAGGGGTGATTCTTTGTCAAATTCTATTAAGTTTTTTATTCTTCCTAGTTGTGCCAAGTTCATTATTCCACTCATTCTGGATGATTTCAAGTACTCTTCAATCTTTTTGTCTTTTAAAAGTTTAACAACTCGATTAGCTTCTTTCTTACTTTGGAAAGGTATAAAGGCTTGAAGAGATTGATTAGGCTGCCATCTACCAGTAAATATTTTGGGTTTAAATGTATCTCTCCCGTATGCTTCCCATATAATTTTGTATTTAAAGAAATTATATGGATCTACACCAAGCATAACCCACCAAAAGCCTTTGCCTATCTTTGAATTTATTAAAACGCCCTTTCTATTAGAGAGCTTCTTTTTGTGTAAAGATAGATACTTAAAAAGGTATGTATCTTTCTCTATATCTTTCAAATTTAAGATTTTACCATTTTGGGAATACGGTATTAATACCCACGATATGTCTATGTTGTATTTCTCTTTGAAAATACTCAAAGCTTTGTCATAGTACTTCGTATTAAGCTGATTACCAAAAATTTTTTCCTGTCATCCATTTATCAAAGATTGAGAATTTCTTTGATGCAAATTTACCCCATTTAAGTGGTGTAAAGATATCACCTATGTGTAAGTTTTTATTTAATGGATCTGAGATTTTTGTAGCCATTTTCTTTGAGATATTATAATTACAAATGATATCATTTCTTTGTGATTGAGCAACAAGAACAAAAGGGAGTCTTAAAATTAGAAAAAATATTACAGAATTGATGAGGTTATATTAAATAGTAATCTGCAGAAATGATATAATTTACTTCATGAATGAATCTTTTTTTAAGTCGAGACCTACCAAGTCAGTAGTTAATCTCTCAAATCTTGAGCACAATCTCTCAGTTGTTAGAAGTATTGTAGGGGATAGCAAGGTAATGGGAGTAGTTAAAGCTGATGCCTATGGTCATGGATTAGTTGAAATAGCTAAAAGATTAGAAGAGAAAGATATAGATTATCTAGGAGTTGCATATTTCGAAGAAGGTAAACTTCTTAGAGAAAACAATGTTTGTAAACCGATATTAGTCTTAGGAGCTGTAATTAAAGACCAAGTGAAGGAGTATATTAAATATGATATTGAATTTACAGGTTCGTCAATAGAGAAGCTAAGAGAGATTGATAGGGTTTCAAAAGAATTAAAAACGAAGGCTAAGGTACATATTAAAATTGACACAGGTATGGGTAGAATAGGTGTACAGTGGGATAGGGTTGATACCTTTATTAGTGATTTACTTTCATTCAAAAACATTTCTATAGTTGGGATATATACTCATTTGTCATCTTCAGATTCTAGTCGAAAGTATACCAAGTTACAATACAAGAGATTTGAGATTGCATTAAAGAAGTTTAAAAAGTATTTAGATATTGATTCTCTTTTAATTCACTACGCTAACTCCTCAATGGTTGCGAATAACAAAGGTATGGATTTAAAGGATATGGTAAGAGTTGGATTATTGCTTTATGGTTACTCAGATAATCCTCTAATTCAAAAAAAATTATCACCAGTAATGTCACTGCACAGTGTAGTATCTTACTTTAAAGTATTAGAAAAAGGTTGTCCCATTAGTTATAACATGAAATATATTACAAAAAGACAGACCAGAGTAGTAACAATACCGATAGGTTATGCAGATGGATACTCAATTGAATTCTCAAATAGAGGAATAGTTATGATAAATGGGAATAAATACCCGATTAGGGGAAAGATATGTATGGATCAATGTATGGTAGAGGTAGGGAAGGGTGAATGTTATGTAGGTGATAAAGTTGAACTGTTTGGAGATAATATTTTACTGAAAGATTTGTGTAAGAATACTAATGAAACCCCATATACTTTACTAACTGGAATATCTCAGCGAGTACCAAGAGTGTATATTGAATAGTTAAAAATATCTTGTTTTAAGTTTCTTCTCTTTGATAAATCTTTCAATTCCTAGTTGGATTAGTTGATCAATTAATTCACTGTATTTTATACCACTAGCTTCCCAGAGTTTAGGATACATACTTATTTTAGTAAATCCTGGCATTGTATTTATTTCGTTTACAATAACCTCTCCATTATCCTTTATGAACATGTCTATTCTACCTAATCCTTCACAGGACAATGCTTTGAATGTTTCAATTGCTATTTTCTGAATCCTATGAATATTATCTTCCGGGAGTTTGATTGGTATTTTTAAAATTGCACCTTTTTCGTCAATATATTTTGCATTGTAAGAATAGAATTCATCTTGAGGGATAATTTCTCCGACAGTAGAAGCTTTTGGGTTTTCATTTCCTAATACTGCACACTCTATTTCTCTTCCTTTAATATATTCTTCAATCAATATTTTTGTATCATACAGAAAGGATTCTTTAATTGCATTAATATACTCATTCTCATTTTTTACTTTGTTTACACCTATTGATGAGCCCATATTAGCTGGTTTAATAAAACAGGGTATACCTATTTCTTTTTCTATATTCTTAAATGTTGGT
Source organism: Candidatus Dojkabacteria bacterium UBA2259 (assembly GCA_002347605.1). GTDB lineage: Bacteria > Patescibacteriota > Dojkabacteria > SC72 > SC72 > UBA2259. The sequence goes on from DDXN01000003.1 coordinate 32,571, forward strand.
ACCTTATCTTGAGAATGGATGGTAAGGAATTTGCCGATAGGTATATTTGCGTTATGAAGTAAACGTTTCATAACATCCTTGTCCATACCTACAGCACTACCCAGAATACTTGCTCCAACAAAAGGGACATTTGCTAACTTAAATAATCCTTGTACTGTTCCATCTTCACCAAATGGTCCATGTAATACAGGAAATATTACGTCAATTCTCTTATCTCTTATCCTATTTGAAATACCAATTATATTCCCATTGCATTCTGGATATATTGTTACAATATTATTTGATTTACTAAGTTTTATCCTTTTTGGATCGTCTGGGTTTATTAAGAAGTTTTCGTTATTGTATAGGAGCCATTTTCCAGATTTATCTATTCCTATAGGTATTGGGTTGTATTTTTCTCTGTCAATTTCCTCGAATATATTTTTAGCTGATTGTAAAGAAACTTCATGTTCAGCAGATTTCCCACCGAAGAGTATTCCAATATTTATTTTTTTCTTATTCATTTTGGTAAAGAGTATTATTTTGAATAGCTATATTATATATAAAATAGGAGTTATGTATAACAGGAAAGTCACAGATATTAATTGGATTCACAATGATGATGTGAAATTGGGTTTAATAATGACGGAGGAAAGTCATTTTCACTTCGTGAGTAATCATTAAAGAGAAACCATTCTCCACATGGCAGTAACATTCTTTTCAAACTCATCAACATAGGCACTAGATAATTCAACAGTAAGAGTATTGTGAGAATTCTGTTCTCCCCAATCATCAAAAGAACCCGTAATATCATATGAAAAAGAACCCTGAGACCCTGGTGTAATATATCTATATCCAGACAGTTGTGAATATATAGTGCCATACTCTTGAGATTTTGCTAAAGCAGTAGGAATTATATATCCTGCTGCGCTATGGTATGCAATAGTTAAGTATGGCTGTTGAGAATTTATGAAATTACGAATAGCAACTGTTTCTGGTTCGCAGAAAGGTTGTATACCACCTCCTGTTGGGTAGTATGTCTCTTTAAAGTATGTTCCTGATACCCAATCTAATGTATCAAAGTTTCTATTTATATCAACCCCGTGAGCATTGAAACGACTCTTGTTTGCAACCCCATCTGGATTGAGAGTAGTAATAACTATTACTGTTTTGTCCTCTGGAATTTTGTAGTAGTTAAGTTCTAACTCCTTCATCCACTTTCTTAAAGTAGAGGTAGTATTAGCTTCTGAACCATGTATTGCAGCGTAGAATATTATTTTCTTATCCCCAGTTCCATAGTAATTAGCATATATTTTTCTGCCTTGAACTGAAGTCCCAATTGAACTTACTCTTGCACAGGTTGTCTTAAGTGCATATGAATATGTCTTTGTAGAAACTAAACCTGTTGAACCAGTAATACCCCTTCCAATACTTAGGGGGTACTGTTTACATGCACTTAAATTTGTATTTGGATTTATTATCACTTTGTTTTTACTAATACTGTATGTATACTCTGTACCTGAATTAAAAGAAATGAAGCTTTTAATATTTTGTTTACTATTAATATTTTGATTAAAGATTAATTCAATATTACCTGTAGCAGAGAAGTTTGTACTGGTAATATTGGTTGATGAAATTCTTGGGCCATCTCCAATACTAAATTGCAATGTATACTCATTAGTCATAATACTACCATCTAACCCAACAAGATTGGAAAGTAATACGCTATATTTGGTATTTTGTTTAAATATTCCCTCTGGCACTACAGTTACCACTGTACCATTTACAGTACAGCTACTTTGAATTTGATTACCATTTACATCAGTTAGAGCTACGCTACATTGAGTTGTAACTTCTTTGTTTAAGGTAAATACAATTTTAGGGATAGAAAGTGTAGAAAGTACTGTACCATTTTTTATACTACTTGAAATTACCTCTACAGCACTTAGCGTTTCTATATCAACAGGATTAAACTGTTTTACAATATCTGTACCACTCATTGCTATTACAGATATTTGATATTTTTTTCCATACTCTAAATCTAAACCATCTAAATTACATGAGAGATTTTTACCATCCATAGTGCATATACTCTTTTGCTGTGTACCATCTAAAACAATGTAGTAATCAAGGAAGTCATTTTCATACTCTAATTCATATGACAGTGATTCAGATGTATTTATTTTCTCTGTGTAGCTTACCTCAACTATTTCAGGGTATTCATCTGTTGTAAGAGGTAGTTCTTTCTCAAAGAGCTTAAGTCCTGTTTTACCAAGATATGTTAGAGTTAAGCTATATTCCTTATTTTCTGGAAGTAGCTGTGTTGGTAAAAAACATATTGTATCAGAGTAGATAGTATATTTATTAAAAAGTTTCTTCTCATTTTTAAATCCAATTGTAGAGGGTATGGGATTTTTTAAGGTATATAGGGTAGGGAAAAAGAAATCTCCTTGGAAACAGAACTGTTGAGAATTTCTAATAGTGGAGTCATGGTTTTTTAAATTATTTTTTCCGAAATAGAAAAGAAAAATTAGAATAGAGAGGAAGAAAAGTAATCCAATTGAAAGAGAGATTATTAAGAGTTTCTTTTTTTTATGAATAGGTGATTTTAAATTCAAAGTACAACCTTAATATTTTAGTATTCTGACAAAATCATTCTACTTTAGTATAATCTTTTTATCATGAGGTTATCAACGTATAGATTACAATTAATAAAGGGAACATATGAATTTGTTCTTAAGGAGCTTTTAGAGAAATATCCTAAAGCAAAGATTGCTAAGAAGAGTGAGTTAGAGATATCATTTAGTTGTGAGCAAGAGGATATAGAGATATTTAGAAATCTATACTCTCCAACACACATTAAAGATAGCGAGGGGAAAACTCTTAATCTTTCTAGAAGAGAGTGGAGAAGAGCTTTTGTCTTTGCGGGTATTAATCCCTCACTTGCATATATACTTTGTATGATAGCAAACCTTAACAAAGAGGATATACTCTTAGATCCATTTTGTGGTTCTAGTGTAATACCAATTAGTGCATTGAAGTATTTTGATGTAAAGAGGGTAATATGTTTAGATATTAGTAGTAAGGCTATTTATTCAAGTAAGGAAAATTTTAAAGATGCAGGAATAGAAGAGAGTAGGTACAAATTGTTTAAGAGTGATATTAGGGATACAAAGTTATCTAAAAGGAATGTAGACAAGATAGTTAGTAATTTACCGTTTGGTATAAGGGTGGGTGAACATAGCAGTAATATTGATATATATAGATCTTTAGAGGTATTAGCAAAAAAAGTGCTCAGAAAAAAAGGTTTGTTAGTTCTCTTAACTCAGGAAAAGAAATTACTTAGAGAAGTTTTTACGAAAGAGGAGTGGAATGTAAAGAGTATTATCAGGGTAGATGAGGGAGGGCTGTTACCTGAGGTATTTGTTGTTAAGAGGAAATAGGTAAAGATTGTTCAATACTTTTTCATATCTCCTAAGTACAATACCCCTGTATGGAGAATACCCAAAAAGGGGTTAATAATGCATTCATAGATAGTCAGAATCTTAATTTAGGTATTAGAAGTAAAGGATGGGAGTTAGATTTTAAGAAGTTTAGGATATATTTAAATGATAAATATCATGTTAAGAGGGCATTTCTGTTTTTAGGATACATCGAAAGAAATAGGAAAATGTATTCATATCTTAAAAAGGTAGGATATATATTAGTATTCAAGTCGGCAGTAAGATACAAAAAAGATGGAAAGTACAAGATTAAAGGTAATGTAGATGTAGAACTTGTAATGACTGCAATGATTGAGATACATAATTTCAGTAAGGCAGTTATAGTATCTGGTGATGTGGATTTCTATTTCTTAGTTAAATATTTATATAAAAAGAATAAACTAGAAGCTTTGTTGGTACCTAATAAAAGGTACTCAACTTTGTATAAAGATTTTTTGAGATATATTCTTAGGCTGGAAACTTTAAGGGAGGTATTAGAAAAACAAAGGGGCAAGATCAACGGTCGGTCGAAACCTTAGGTTGCTTAACTTGCCCATGGTAATTAGGGTAATTGTAGAATATTTGTAGAAAATAGTCAAGAACAAATATATTAACAAAAAGACTAAGGTCAACAGTATTTGATATAATATGGGGTATTTAATTTGTTAAAACTATATATATGGAAAATGAGAATTTGCCAAAGAGTAATACTAAAGAGGGGTTATTTCATGAAATTACTAGAACGTTTCCTGAGTATACTGAATTTAAAGAAACCGAGATTGCAAGGCTACTAACTGATATTGTATATGAGACACAACTAGAGAAGTATAACAGCGTAGAGGTAACAAATACTAACAACTCTTCTGTTGAGAAGAAAGCAGAAGTACTAAGTAGGATTCCTCAAATAAAAGATAAGCTTTTACCTGATTCTTTAGAATCAGAATATCCGATTCAATTTGATAAAGACACCTTAGAAAAAGCTCCATGGGTAAATATGATTCATGCATGGAATAAGGTGCTAAACGAATTAAATACAGTATCTGCTATGCAAAAAGGAGAAACTCCAGTATCTCCTTTGGTACTTGCTTCTATTGTACATTCTTTCTATAACTTTACTACCTATGCTAATGGTGATCCATTTATCAGAAGGAGTGAGGATTTCATTGCAGGTCAAAAGTATGTAGAAACTGTAAAAAGAGAATCTGGTACTAAGGGTGTAAATCCAAAAAGACATGTATGTTTGGAGGAGATGAGGTATATATTAAGTACAATAAAAGACTCGTTTGCAAAAGAGAGGTAGTAAATCGAAGAGGGACAAAGCATCTCATTCTTTGTATACTATTATGTATAATATCTTGATATGTTAGTTATATGGAAGAAATCACTGAAACTGTTGCGCTAGATTCAAAAAACGATGCAGTTGATAATACACTTAAACTTGAAATTCATAATCTAATTCCTGAAATAGAAGAGTATATTAAAAATGGTGTTTTGCTTTCCCCTGAGACAGAGAGAGTAATTAGAATTTTTAATCATGAAGAGGATTTCTCACAGATCTTAAGTCGAAAAGACCGAGAAGGTGTATTGGGGGATTTAAATTCAGGATTAAAAAATTTTAATAGAATAGACTTGATGGATATAGTGCCAAGAAGTATTTCTACTGTTCAGAAATTAAATCCAGAAAAGCGGTTAAATAATACTAAAATGTATTTGCTTTTTACCCCCACTACAAGACGGGCATCTGCTCTAAAAGGAGAGGGTGTTGCAATTAATATTAATGCTTTTAAGAATAACAAAAACTCAAAAGAGTATCTTGAAAATTGTATTACTCATGAATTAACTCATACGTTTCTATCTAGTTTGGGTAAAGAGCCAATAGAGGGCAACAATGATTTGAAAAGGGAGATGTATGATTTCCTCTGGTGGGAAGGTATTGCTCAATATGTGGAGCCATATCATTCTGAAATACAGAATATGATAGAAAAAGATTTAGACTCTTGGAAGGAGATTCTTAGTTTGTGGTTTAAGATAGATTCAAAAGAAAACAAAAAAGAGCTTATGGAGAGAATCAAAGGACTAAGTTCATTTAAAGAGGTAATGCGTTATCGTCATGGTATGGGATATGAAGAATTGTTAGAACAGGAGTTACAAAAAGATACTGAAGATGAGGCAATCAAAAATCTTTTAGTAAGAGAGGGATTAGGATACTTTCTTGGAGCAATTCTATGGAAGAATGAGATAGGGGAGGGGAAAGAGATTAGAGATTTAGTTATGAAGGGGAGTGAGGAAATGAGTGGGTGGATAGAAGGGTCGGAAAAGATTGTAAAGTAGGGTTGTAATTGATATTGTTTTTAATAATTTCTAATAATTAAAAAAATGAAAGAGGATATAAACGAAGGTAATAAACCTAAAAGAAAAGGTACCTTGATTATCCTCTTCTTTCTTCTTTCTATTCTAGTAGGATTCTTTGTTTATCTTTCTTTAACAAATAAATTACCAATTCAATTAAATAATCCTTTCTCCAAGGAGAGTTACAATAAAGAGGAGATGAGTACTGACATATATACTATTTTAAAGGGTGATACACTGAATAGTATTGCATCTGAATATGGAATCACAGTAGAAACTATTAAGTGGGCAAATAATTTATCTTCAGATTCTGTTGAACCTGGTCAGGAGTTAATCATTCCTTCTTTGGATGGGGTATTTATTACAGTTAACGAAAATGATACATTAGCTTCCATTGCAAAAGAGTATTCTGGTAATGAACAAGATATTGTTGATTTCAACTTTTTGGATTATCCATTTACCTTAGTTGTTGGACAAGAGTTGTTTATTCCTGGCGGTAGGATGCCACAATAGGTTTCAGAAATAACTGTCACCTAATCAATATGAGTTCAAAGAGATTCAAGAAATTATTACTAACCTTCTATATAAGCTCCAATTAGATTTCCTGTTTTATCAATTGATATCCTGATTTGACCATCTAGTTCTACTCCACTTACATCGAAATATATCCCCATTGTTAGGTCTTCTCTTATGAAACTAGGAGCTGGAATTAAGGCATTTATTAATTCTTCTCTTGTCAATTTCTTAATTGGTAAGTATGTGGAATTTAATCTATCAAGTAGTTTATTGGCAATATATTCTTTTAATTCCGATATCCTTTGATTATTTTTTTCTACTGCTTCTAGGGCAAAACTATCTTTCTGTTGTGTACCTTCAGATAGTACAAATTTCCCATTGATTACTTCAAGATTCATATGGTTTGCATAAAAGTTTATATTAAATCAGTTTACATCATAAAAAATCATTTTGAAAGAGTTTTAATACTTCATTAAGATCTTACAGAGGCATATTGGAAATGGGATGATATAATTGTCTTATATGCAATTAGAAAAATACCCATATATTATCTTAATGAAAGTTGGCCCATACTGTGGTTATTCCTTAGATGAGATAATTGATATTAAACAGAAAGAACAAAAGAAAGTAGGAAGATATTTCTGGGGATATAGTGGAGTATTTTGTAGACCAAATATTGTAAAAAACTTAGTTAGTTATGCAAACGAGAAGAAGGTATATGTTCTCTTTGTAGAAACCAAATCAGATTTTAAACCATCTACATTTGATAAATTCAACAAATTTTCGAAGGATGGGGGTGTATGGAATGATTTGTCGGATGAGGTTCTCTTAGTAGGGAATAAAGAGAAATCTCATTTTGCAATAACGGGAAATAAACTTAAAAAAGTTGATATAACTCTTGATCTATCAAGGTATTGTACATTGAAAGGTATATTTCCAAATGATAATCAGAGGTTTGATAAGTATTTTAGATATAGAGTAGATAAAGCATGTGGTGTGTATGTTCCTGATGATAAAGCAGAACAGAAAGAGGTACAAATTAAGTATGTTTCTGAGCTAGTAGAGCCTTACTCTATACATATACGATAAGAGAGTTTTGAATATGTAGAACTTAGTATTTAATTGTAATCAATAGAGTAGGAATTAAGCACAAATACAATTTCTTTTTATTAGTATCAATAAATAGGCCTACCCATAAATCATACCAAGCAAAAGAGAGTTTGAAGTTTCTAACTTCTAAGATTGTATAATCTTTCATAATAGTTTTAATTTATTTTAGTATATATTTTTATTTTAGATATTCATCTCCCAACGTATTTTTGCACCGGAGGGTAAAGGCGTTCTATACTCATTATTTTGAATTGTTTTAGCAATACCTTGGAAATGTGATTGTCCAAATACAGCTAATATATTTTTATTTGGATTCTCCTTTACAATTTTATCTATCTTTCCTTGGTAATAGATCTCTCTACATATTGAATCATAATTAATAAAAGAGGAAAGTAATTTATCAATCTTTTGTAGATTTTCTTTTCTATTTTCACCTTGGATATATCGAGTATATCTAAGAAAACCATTTAGATATGTTTCCTTTCTACTGTTATCTAATATTTCAGAATTCATAACATTACTAACAATTTGTTCAAAGGAGAGGTTGTAGATAGCTAAACCTTGTCTCATCAGATAGAGAGAGTTTATAGAATCAAAATCCTCTATTGTAAGATCAGAACCTGCTTCTTTCCATATACCGTATCTATCTTTAGATATTCTCTCATCATCCATAATCTCCATCCTATTGTTATTCTCTTGGCCAAACTTTAATGTTTGAGACATAAAGGTATTTCCCGAGTTAGAAAATACACTGGACTGTGAAGGCTTTGATTCAAGTACAAATATTGACTCTTTATTCTTTTCTAATATCTGTTTAAATCTTTGGTCTTCTTTGGTGGAAGGATTTTCTCGTAAGTGTTTTTCTCCAATTACAGTTGTCCCATCTAATTTAGTAACTGAAAACTCGTTTTCTTGGGTAGACTCTGTTGTATTTATTTCTGATAGGATATCCATTAATACATAGTATATTATATTAACATTTTAAATCATATCATTATTAGTGCATCGTACCACATAAAGCTTCCACATTCGAACCAAGAGATCTTGGGAATTAATCAATCTTCCTATGGATATATAAATTAGCTATTCTAGTTACTTTCTGTTACAATTGTATTGTAGTTATCTGGATATTTAGAATTTCTCAAAAAAATTTCTTAGTACTCTCTTAACTTTAATTAATTTATACCTACATTTATCATGGAAAAAGGAACTGTAAAAACAGTAACTGATAGAGGCTTTGGTTTTATTACTAAAGAGGGAGCTGAGAAAGATATTTTCTATCATGAAAATTCTTTAGAAGGGGACCTTGCAGTTAGAAAACTAAAAGTTGGAGATGTTGTTACCTTTGATGTTGAAGAAACACAAAAGGGAATCAATGCAATCAATATCAAACTATTAGAGGAATAACTCTAATATATATTGTTACAAATACAAGAGAAGGTATTAATACCTTCTCTTTTTGTTTTATAAGATTGTATATGGCTCTTGTTGGAACATATCTAGGATTCAGCTTAAAGGAAAAGTTGTTAAGTTAGAATCTATAAGCTCATCTTTTACATTAAAAGAGAATTCTCCACTTATCTTTTCTCCTATTAAAACTCTTGGTAACCAATAGATATCACCTGACCACATTTGATTGTAGGGAATATTATGTATCTCAAACCATTCTGGCCTCATTTCATCACTTTCGTTTAGATTTCCATTTCATGTTTCTACAAAGAACATATGAACTTTCTGATTCCAATCTGGATGATGTGGGAAAATGAAATTTAGTGAAGCGACTTTGTTCAAATTTTCTTTACTTATTACAATACCTGAAAAACTTTTCTCATTTGATGTTTCTTCTAATACTTCACGAATTGCAGCATCTTCTATATCTTCCCCTTCGTTTACCTTCCCACCGAAACCATTCCATCTTGAAGCTCCAAATCCTTTTTTTTTCATTCCTAGACAATTGGAAATTGTGGGATATACACATCTAGAACCCAAAGGATATAAATAAAACAAAATAAAAAAGTGTAGATTAATTCTAGATGTAAATCTTGAGCAAGTTTGTTGTATGTAATCATTAATTAATGTAAAATTGTACTCTTGATTATTAATAGGATGAAGTACAAGGGATTCAAAGGATTTGAAAATAGAATACTTAATGGTAACTGATAAAAATGAGTAAGAACAAAAATGAAACAGATTCACTAAAAAGTTTTGTTTTAACAGAAGATACAATCTCTCCAGATACTCCCTTAAGAGAGGAGATTTCTCTTGTTGCGAAGTTTTATGCACAAGAAATAATTAGTAAACAAGGGAAAGAATCAAAGATTCATATTGATGAAATAGCCTCTGGAGTTGCGAAATTCTATGAACAAATTAGAAAAATAATTGACTGGAAAGATGACAATACTTTAAGAAGAGGTGCTATAGAGAGAATACTAAAGAGAAGACTATTACCTAAAATAATCGCAGGCTCTTTTACACAAGATGATGCATTCAATTTGGCTGAGACAATGACAGAGGAACTTATTCGTGGAGGATATCTCCCTAATCATGAAGTCCCACAATCTCGTGTAGAGATGGTTTCAAAAGCTTTGAGCAAATATTTGTATTTTTTAGAGTACTCAATTCACTCCTATGGGATTACAAATGTTAAGAAAGGGAATAATGTAACAATATTTCTCATAGAAATTGCCACTTGTGAAATAGAAGAGGTTTTAACTAGACCTGCAAAAGAGTATGGCATTATGGATGTAATGTCTAAAATTATGTGTGAAAGGATAAAAGTTGAACCAGAGAATATCTTAAATAAGGATGAGAAACTAGATTTAATCAAAGTCTCTGTACAAAGAAAGTTATACCATCTTGATGACAATTATATTACTTATATGTATCTAAGAAGAAAGTATCCTAATTGGGGCAACTTCTCGCAGGAAGAACTTAAAGAATTTGCTCAAGATTTAGCTTCTATACAAAAGAGTAGCCAAGAGTATATCAATAGTAAAACATGTAAGAAATTTGATGGAATAGTTAGTCAATACAGTGCAGTCTTTGCATTACTTGATGATGTCTTTGATGATTTAAAAGATGTCCCTAATAATCTAGAAAAAAGTATTAATGATAAGTCATTACTATTGTCTATGATTAGAGACAACTATAATGAGCGTAGAGATACTTTAAAGAGGAAGTTAAGAAACGCTGCTATTTTTTCTACTTTATCCGTATTTCTCTCAAACTGGGTAACTTTCTATTTAATAGAAGTTCCTGTAGCCCGTCTTTTTTATGAGGAGTTCAATTTGTTGGCCACAATAATAGACTTTTTATTACCAGCATTGGTAATGTTTCTTTTAGTTATATTTATCAAGCCTCCCGAGGAGGATAATCTTGATAAAGTTTTAGAGGCCTCAAAAGATCTATTGTATGATCATGCGGAATATGAAACATATGATATAAAACTTGATGAAGATACTTCTATTGTAGGTCAAATAGTTATTACCTCTTTCTATATTATCTCAACAATTCTATTGTTTGTAGGTATAGGTTGTCTCTTTTATATAGCAGGACTACCAATGACTTCTGTTATTTATGATACATTCACTATAGCTATAACATTTTCTGCTGCGTTAGGAGTTAGGAACAAATCGAAGGAGTTACAAATTGGAGAAAATGGAAAGTTTACAGATTTTCTGTTTGATGTATTTACGGTACCAGTTGCAAAGGTTGGAACCTTTCTATCATCTAAGTGGAAGGAGTATAACATTATTGCAATATTTACAAACTATTTAGTTGAAGTTCCTTTTGTAGCTGTTTTAGATTTTATTGAATTGTGGAGCAAGTTTATCAAAGAGAGGAAAGCAGAGATAAAGTAGGAATTACCATAAGAAAGTATCTTTTGTATCTTGAAAGTTTAACTATAAAGTTTAATAATTGTTCTGAACTTGAAGAAATAGAAAATGCTTAAATTACTTAAATATCTAAAACCATATATTCTACTTATCCTACTTCTGCTAGGTCTAACTTATGCTCAGGTAATGGCTTCCCTAGCTTTACCTGACTATATGGCTAAGATTGTAAATGAAGGTATAGTAAATCAAGATCAGGCATTAATCTGGAGGACTGGTTTAACTATGATCTTAGTAACTCTAGGAGGTGCATTAGCTACTGTAATTGCAGGGTATCTCTCTGCGAAAATCGGAACGGGATTTTCAAAAAATCTTAGGAAGGTGGTATTTAAAAAGGTAGAAAGCTTTTCGACTGAGGAGTTTAACAATTTTTCTACAGCCTCTCTAATTACTCGCTCTACCAACGATATACAGCAGGTTCAGATGGTTGTAATAATACTTTTTAGGATGGTGCTCTCTGCCCCAATTATGGGGATAGGTGCGGTAATTAAAGCTAACAATATGGCCCCCTCTATGACTTGGATTATGGGGGTTGCGGTTGTAGTTCTCCTAACCATGATTATAGTTCTCTTTGTTGTAGCTGTCCCTAAGTTCAAATTAGTACAGGAGTTAATAGATAAATTAAATCTTGTTACAAGACAGAATTTAACAGGATTAAAAGTTATTAAAGCATTCAATACAGAGGATTATGAGAAGGACAAGTTTGATAATGTGAATAAAGATCTTACTAAAATCAATCTTTTCGTACACAGAATAATGGTAATTATGCAACCTACTATGATGCTTGTATTTAACTTAACTACAATAGCTATAATATGGATTGGTGCACATAGAATCAATGTTGGGGAGCTTCAAATTGGTGACATGATGGCGTTTATGCAATATGCCATGCAGGTAATAATTTCATTTCTAATGATATCTATAATATTTATTCTCTTACCTAGGGCATCTGTATCTGCTCAGAGAATATCGGAAGTCCTAGAAGCTTCTTTACATATTCTGGATCCCAAAAAACCAAAGAAAGCAATGGGGCAAGGGCAAGTGGTTTTTAAAAATGTCACATTCTCATATCCTGATGCTGATGTTCCTGTTCTTTACAACATATCCTTTACTGCAAAACCAGGAGAGACTACCGCAATCATAGGTGGGACAGGAAGTGGAAAATCTACCATTGTAAATCTTATCCCACGTTTTTTTGATGTAACATCAGGAGAGGTTCTAATAGATGGTGTGAATGTGAAAGATATAAAGAAAAAAGACTTAAGAAGAAGAATAGGGTATATACCACAAAAGGGAGTCCTCTTCTCTGGAACAATTAAATCTAATATCAAGTATGGGAAGCCTACTGCAACAGAGCATGAAGTTTTGGAGGCTGCGAGAGTAGCTCAGGCAACTGAATTTATTAGTAAACTAGAAAACGGTTACGATTCACATGTTGCACAAGGTGGAAGTAATTTCTCTGGTGGACAAAAGCAAAGATTAGCTATTGCGAGAGCAATACTTCTTAATCCAGATATATATATTTTTGATGATAGTTTCTCAGCATTAGATTTTGAGACAGATTACAAACTAAGAGAAGAATTAAAAACAATTACAAAGAATTCTACCGTGATTATTGTTGCTCAAAGAATTGGAACGATGCTTCATGCTGATAAAATAGTTGTTTTGGATAATGGAAGGATAGTAGGGGTGGGTAAGCATAAAGAACTTTTAAAGAATTGTGAAATATATAGGGAAATAGCAAATTCTCAATTATCTGAAAAGGAATTAGAATATGAGTAGCAGAGAAAAAACAAATACAACTAGAAGAGGTCCAGGGTTTGGTGGTCACAGAGGAATGATGCGTGGTGGTGAAAAGCCCAAGGATTTTAAAAAGACAATGAAAAGGTTAATTGAATACTTATCACCATACAAAAAATCTGTGATTGTTGTAATAATATTTGCTATTGTAAGTACAGTATTTACAATTCTTGGACCAAGAATATTAGGTAATATTACTAATCAAATAGCAGATGATTATGTAAATATAGTTGTATATGAACAGATAGTTGATAATCTTCCTCAGGGAATTACACTTCCTAAAGGTACTACTGGAGATGATATTTTGAAGATGGTTCCTCCAGAGATGATTTCAGAAGTCCCCCAAAATAGATTGGATAAAATTAAGAATGTGGATTTTTCACAAAAGCCCCATATACAGTTTGATGTTATTGGTAAAACAATACTTCTTCTAATTGGTTTATACCTTGTAAGTGGCCTTTTTTCATATCTACAGGGTTGGATTATGTCTGGAGTTACTCAGAAGATTTCATATGATTTGAGAAAAAAGATATTAAACAAGATACATAGATTACCTCTAAAATATTTTGATAACCAAACGCATGGGGAAGTCCTTAGTAGAATTACTAATGATGTAGATACTGTAGGTCAAACTCTTAACCAGGGGATGACACAGATGATAACTTCTGTTATTACAATATTAGGGATTTTAGTAATGATGTTAAGTATCAATTGGTTACTTACGCTTGTAGCAGTAGTTGTTTTACCTATTAGTTTTGTTTTTATTTCTTTCATTGTTAAAAAATCTCAGAAACTCTTTAAAAGGCAACAGGACACGTTGGCAGATATAAATGGATATGTTGAGGAGATATATGCTGGGCATAATATTGTAAAGGCTTTTAATGGGGAGAAAAGAGCCTTGAAAAAGTTTAATAGTATAAACGAGGATCTACATGATAGTGCATGGAAGTCCCAGTTTCTTTCTGGATTACTTTTTCCAATTATGGATATTGTAGGAAATGTGGCATATGTAGCGATAGCAGTACTTGGTGGGTGGTTAGCAATTAATAATAAATTAATGATTGGTGATATTCAAGCATTTATTCAATATATGAGACAATTTACTCAGCCTATTACTCAAGTTGCAAATATTACGAATGTTTTACAGTCAACAGCTGCAGCAGCAGAGAGGATATTTGAATTTTTGGAAGAACAAGAGGAAGTTGAAGATATCAAAAATCCCGTTGTTTTAGAAGCTGTAAAAGGGGATGTAGAATTTGATAATGTTAAGTTCGGATATGAACCAGATCAAGTTGTTATTAAGGATTTTAGTGTGAAGGTAAAAGCTGGGCAACAGATAGCGATAGTAGGGCCTACTGGTGCAGGTAAGACTACTTTGGTCAATTTACTGATGAGGTTCTATGATGTGGATAGTGGGGTAATTAAGATAGATGGTATAGATATCCGAGATATGAAGAGGGAGGATATTAGAAAGATGTTTGGAATGGTTTTACAGGATACTTGGTTGTTTAATGGAACCATTAAGGAGAATATCGATTATGGAAATCCCAATAAGAGTGAAAGTGAGATTATACAAGCAACTAAAAATGCACATGTGGATTATTTCATACATTCTTTGCCAGAGGGTTATGATACGATTATTAATGAAGAAGCAGATAACATATCTCAAGGAGAGAAACAGTTACTTACAATAGCTAGAGCTATGTTAGATAATCCTCCAATGTTGATTCTAGATGAAGCTACTAGTTCTGTAGATACAAGAACAGAGATACTGATACAGAAAGCAATGGAAAAGTTAATGAAGGGAAGGACTACATTTGTTATTGCACATAGGTTGTCTACAATAAAGAGAGCAGACCTTATATTAGTTATAGATAAAGGGGATATTGTAGAGAAAGGTAAACATGACGAGTTATTAAAGAAGAACGGGTTTTATGCTTCTTTATACAATAGTCAATTCAAGGAGTCCTAGAGGGAATAATCTACAACCTTCTAATATATTTGAGTATGTACTTTTCTAAAATATCTCTTACCTCTGTATCTGAAATTTCCTGTATCTTTCTTTGTAATACTCTAAAGTCAGTTATATCTTCTAACTCTCTTAATATCCTAAAATCACTCTTAGGAAGTACTCTTTTATTACCTATTACTTTAGCTATCTCTACACCTGCTTTGATATAACTATTAAATGCTTCCTGTGGGCTCTCTTTCTCATATTTATATAGTCCTACAAGACCTGGTAAAGGGACTTTTTTTGTTTCCTTCTTAGAAAAGAGGCCATTAAGAAATACCTCTACACCAAATCTGGTTTTAGCCATCTCTTCTATATGGGGTATTAAATCTGCTTTGTAGTATGCTCTTTGTCCTGTAATATTTGATGCTAAAGTAAAACCAGATCCTCTAACTAAATACCCCAATACAGCCTTATACTTATTATTTAAAATTGGGTCTAGAAGAAG
>DDXN01000015.1 GCA_002347605.1 Candidatus Dojkabacteria bacterium UBA2259
AAAGAACCCTCCAAAGAAGAAAGCATACCCCCATTTGATCCAGCACTACCGCAAGGCTACTTTGTACTAGTTCCAAGTGTAGGAATCAACTCTCCCATAACCGCATCCAAGGATTACAAGAAAGCCCTACTAAAAGGAACATGGATAGTAAGTGATTTTGGTACTCCCGAGCAAGATTCTTTACCAATCATATTAGCTGCACATAGGTTTGGATATACAAGCTGGGGTAATGAAAAAAGAAATAGGATATCATTTTACAACCTACCTAAAACAGAAACAGGTACAAAAGTCAGTATATACTGGAACCAAAGGGAGTATATGTATGAAATATATGATGGAAATATTGGAACATATATAACTGATTACAGTGCAGATTTAATTCTTTATACATGTAAATATTACAATTCCCCTGAGAGAATATTTAGGTATGCTAAAAGGATTAATTAAATCCACTCACTGTATAACCATAAAGAAATCTTGTAAAATAGGGATATATGAAAAAGACTTTAGTATATATTCTTCTACTTGTTCTAATGTTTTTTTTACCTGCTAAAACAGTTGATACCATTATTAACAATGAGGAACCTAAAGAAGAGGAAGAACAGGAGTGGGTAGAATATCCATTTTTAGATAGCACAACAATTGAAAAAGTGATTGAACCAAACCCAGCGATTCCCAATACAACAAATTGGTGGGAATACCCAGACAAAATATATACAACTAAAAGGAGTGGAAATGACCTTTTGGTACTCGTAAACAAGCAGTACAAACTTCCAAGTAGCTATGCACCCTCTGATTTGGTTTCCGCTAGTAACTCAGGTATTAGAAGAGGAAGTAGCTATTCATTGAGAAACATTTTGATACCAGATTTAACAAATATGGTAAGTGATGCAAACAGTAGTGGAATTGATTTAAGCATTGTCTCAGGATACAGATCATATCAAACACAGGTGAATACATATAACTACTGGTTAAGCCAAAATAATAACAATGTGGCTCTTGTTGATACATTTTCAGCACGTCCAGGACATAGTCAACATCAATTAGGTACAGTAATTGATTTCAGTAGTAATGAAATAGGGGATAAGTTGGGAGATGAGTTTGGTAATACAAAGGCAAGTAAATGGTTAACACAGAATGCATATAGATATGGATTTGTATTATCATATCCAAAGGGTTCCGAAACTATTACAGGATACAAGTTTGAAAGCTGGCATTACAGGTATATTGGCAGAGATAGTGCACAAGACATGATTAACAAAGGATTAATACTAGAGTTATATCTAAGAGGGTATAACCCATAGTATAGACATTAGAGGCTAGTGTGTAGTATAATGATACTACATTTAAATTAACTAGCCCTTTATATATGAGAAAGTTAATCGCAGTTGCATTAATTGTAGCAACAACTTTCCTAGTAAACGTTCCCGCTGTATTAGCAGATGCTAATCCTTATGGCCCTTATCAGCCATATGATCATAAGCCTATACCAACCGGTTTTGAAGATACAAGTATCTTTTACATTGCAGCTTTTGTAACATTTACTATCGGGATGATTCTATTGTCTACAGTTAAAAACCTTAAAGGAAAGCAATCTATCTAATTAGGTAGATTGCCCCTTTGGGGCATATCGCATAAATGCAAATTATTATTTCATATCTGTCCCTTTATCAATAACAATGAAAATATCTTTGGTTATACCAACATACAAAAAACAAAGAGAGGTATTAGATCAATTAGAAAAACTCTATGGATATCTTTCACGAGTCAATCCTGATTTTGAGCTCATATTTGTCGTAGATGGGTATATTGATAATACTAAAGATATATTAGAGAAGTACATTAAAGAAAACGGCCTTACAAAGGCATTAGTACTGGGATACAGAGAGAACAAAGGTAAAGGATATGCAATTAGATACGGTATGAAGAGGGCTACTGGAGATGTAGTGGGGTTTGTTGATGCAGATACAGATATCCAAATTAGAACTTTAGGTTACGCTTTAAATGAGATTAAAAAGGACACTGTAATGGCAGTTATACCTTCTAAATTGCATAAGGACTCTAATGTAGAGATGACTTTAAACAGAAAGATCGTTTCATACGGGTTAATCGCTATAAATCGACTATTATTAAGATTACCAAGAAATATTACAGATGTAGGTTGTGGTTTAAAGTTATTTAAAAAAGAATTAATAGAAAGAATACTACCTAATTTAAAGGTAAATAGATTTGCAATAGACTCTGAGATATTAAATGAGATAGGGAAAGTTGGATACAATATTTCTGTAATACCTTTCTTTCTAAACAAAAACAGATCTGCTTCCACATCTGCAAACATAAAAGAGGTATCTACAATGATTAAAGATATCTTAATGATATCCATGAAAGAGAGTAGGGTATTCAACTCGTTAATTCTTAAGGAGTATAAGGGATAAAGAAACTATAACAATGTTTCTTCCTTAAGCCTTTTTATTCTGTCTCTCAGCCCTTCTGGAGTTATTTCTAATTTCTCCTTTTCTGCCTGGGAAGATATTACCTCTGACTTATGATTAAGATACGAGAGTACTTTAAGAAAGTTGTCTTGCATTTGTGGTGAAATAAATTGCAACATATAAACATCCTCGGGCTTATGATCAAAAGCAAATAAATTCTCCTCTTTATAGAACTCAATCCCTTTTTGTGAAATGTGTGCAGTAAAAGAACCGTTCAGAAAACTTTGTAATGTCCTGTTACCTATAATCTCCTGGTTTGACATAAGTAATTTATACTCATTTAGAAGCCGATCGTTATGATTATCGTCAATTTGTCTTGAAATACGAGGATCTGTACTTGAGCCTACTTCATAATATGTCTCACCTGTTTCTTTGTCTAAACACTCCTTTAATGCATAGGGGAACTCTTCCTTTAGTATACCTGCTATTTCTAAATTCTTCCTCTCTCGTTCTGTTAATCCCGTCTCATGTTCTTTTCTTAATACTTCCTCTCTGTGTTCTGCGAGATTGTGAATATCAGCAATTTCATGAGCAGTATCCATATCTGCAACCCAACCCTCTGGAGTCTCAAATGGCTCCTTAGTTACTCCTTGATTATCTGTAAAATCTGGCATAAAAATACTATCTTTTCAATTTAATAACTATAATTTACTTGTATAGGAATTTTTTGTCAAGAAAAGCTATACAGACAATTCTGAAACCTCTCCCTCTTTAATTACTTTCTCGTTTCTACTGTTTACATATCCTAATACTTTTTTGAATATCTCTTTATCCCTCTCTGGCAGATTGTTGTAATCTCTTAATGTATAATTTGCAAGATAGTGAAATGGGATATCTTTGCTTTCAATAAGCTCTCTCATCTCTTTACAACACCTCTCCAATGATGTAATTCCCTGATTTGAAATATATAGGCCACCCTCTGCTGAAAGCATTGATTCGATATATGGTTTAAGAGTATGAGAAGATTGTCTAACTAAGTCTGTAACTTTGTCGTATTCTGATTTTTTTGAGAATATTCCATTTTTCTGTTGTTCACCATTAGAATCTATATCTAATATCTTTATCTCTAATATCTCCTCTCCATGAGCAGACATAATAGTTTGAAATGAGTAGGGATACTCTTTTCTAATCCATTCTTTCATATTCTCATTTAGATCTGTTTCAGGTTTAGAATCTGCCTCTTGAATTATTTCATCATTTATTTCACTACTGTCTTCCATATTTAATAAATAGAAATTAACCTTTGATTATATATCTCTTCTTAATAGGACTCAAATAATGATAATATCATTCCATTGCAAAGAGTAGGGGATATTGATTGAGGTATCGGCTTATAGTATAATATATGTATCTTAATAATTAATTGCTCATTAAGAAAGAAACTTAAGCCCAATCAATACACATATTGATAATTTACCCATCCTATAGTATAATATAAGTAGTTAATTGTTAATAAAGTCTGCTCTTTAATAATAAATTTTCATTTCAATACACATAAGTGTTCATAGAGAGATATTTCTCTTTAAATATCTTTTATGAGTTCTTATGAACTCTAAGTTCTTTAAAAAGTTTTAAGTATATTATATAGACTTATGTCTTTATATATTTAAAACAAAATAGCGTGTGATGAAAATAGAGTAGAGTAGGTATTTTTCAGATTTTTCAATCTGGATGGAATAGAGATATTAAATATATTGATATTTGTATTCCAACCAGATTGGTCAATAGCAGATGCTAAAGACACACTTTTTAAGTGTAAAATTTCTGGAAATTAAAGTTCAAACCTTAATCCAAGGAGGATTAAAATGAAAAAGTATTTGGTACTGTTTATTGTATTGGCCCTTTTGTTAACAGGCTGTAAGCCTGTAGAAAAGGTGGTTTCTGAAGAAAACATCCATAACCAGTTATGCTGGAATCTCGGAGGAAGTATTTCCAAAAATGGCAATTGTGTGCTACTTCCAGAATCGATGTCATGTTCTGTTTGCAAATGTGCTGAGTGTGCTGTCTGCGAAACTGTAGAAACAGTAAAAGCAGTTGAGGAAACTGAATTTGACTGTAAAGCAGCTGCAGAAGTACTTGACGCACCAACAGAAATGGTCCGTGCTCTTTGCATTCCCGCAGGAAAAGGCGATGTCTCAGAACAATTAGTCTCTGGAACTCATGTAGAAATCGGTAGTATAACTTTTGACTCCGAGGATCGTGTATGGTTCCTGCAAGACTTTGTCACTCCCCCAACGGCAAATTACTCATTTGAATATATAGGCGCAGAGTTAAAACTCTTCGACGCTGGTTTCGTTGTTGGAAGCGAGAAAGGCTGGGCTGATGATGGTTCAAGAGTTCCATTCCGGATTTGTTGGAATACAGAAGGCGATTGCCAACTGCCAGCAGGCCCCGATGGAAACCCCATTGAACTTTTTCCTACCAAGTAATACTTCTCTGACTCTAGCCGGTTGCTGGGATTATCTTTTTAACACTTAATTGTTGTTAAAAAACCCCAAAAACCAATCATCACACGCTAGAGTCTTCTAGGATTAAATATTTTATTAAAAATATATATCCTACTGATGAGTCTAAAAATATTGAAAAATATTAAAGACGAAAAGACAAAAAATATTACATTGAGGACATCTTAGGATGTCCTCTTTTTTTTACTTAAAAAGTTTTCTAAATAGTTCAAATGATTTCATAAAAAGAGTAGGGGGGAATATACTAAGTATACGTACACCTACCTTTTGTATATTCCATATAATATACTCTCTTACTGTAGGTTTAATATTTAATTCTTTAATAGCCCAATTCCTAATCTCATTTGTTTTCTTAAAATGATCTAACATCTTAGATTGACTCTCTGTTTTGTAAGTCATCCTATACTTAAGTACAGTATCCTTGAGGTTATGAAATTCTCCCTTAGTACTTAGTATTAAGAAGAACTTTACATCCTCTACCTTCCATATATTCTCAGGATACAACCCTATATCTTCTACAACACTTTTTCTTAGCATTACTGCTGGATGTGCAAACGGTTGAAAAAGAAATCTATTCTTTTTAATATCCATGTCCTTTGAAGCATACTCCCTATGACCAGTAATATTGCTATTCTCATCTATGATATCTATTTGACCACCAACTGCTACACAGTTAGGATTAGATTCTAAATATTCAACCTGTTTTTGTATACGAGTAGGGTACATTATGTCATCTGCATCTATTCTAGCTATATATTTACCCTTAGATTCTCTTATACCAATATTTATAACATTACCCAAACCATTCTGTTTCTCTACAGGTATTACTGTTATCTTCTCTCCATACTCCTTTAATATCTCTAAAGTCCTATCATCTGATTTGTCATCCACCACTATAATCTCAATATTTTTGTATGTTTGACCTAAACAGCTATCTATTGACTCTTTAATATACCTCTCACCATTATGAACAGGTATGACTATTGAAACTAACGGATTACTTTTTTCCATCTCTTCTCTGTGCAATGAACTTAATAGTTAAGTATGACCCCATCGCAAGGATTAGGACATATCCAAAATATGATAACAGGTTAGGCCAATATATCACAGATACAGAGTCAAAATTTTCACTCGAAATATCCCATGCCTGTTTCCATCCATTTATACTTACCCTTGTATCTCTGCTTAAAGGTAGGAGGAGAATTCCATTTCTTTTTACAGCTAACCAACCAGGTGATTTGGCTTGTGGTATCGAGATGAGAATGTTCTCTTGTGTACTTGGAATATCTCCACTATCAATACTGTAATATGTTGAATTTGCTGAGTTAAATACACTACCCATCTCATACTCCCTAAATTCATTCTTTTTCTCCTGTATGTACATCAATCCATTCCAAGCCAAAGGATACTTCATAAAGACAAACTCTTTGAGAATATTTTCGGTTGTTAATGTGTAGCTACTACTCCCATAGATTACATTAAGAAGTTTTTCCTCCTGACCACTGTTTAATATGTTTAGATAGGAAGAATCTGTTAAACTTGCTAACATATCAACAAACCAACACTTCTCCTCTTTGTCATAGATTAAGCATAGGCTAGATGGTATATTAGAAACATTTTCTCCTTTCCAATATACTAAGTACTTTGAATTTGAGTTTGTAAGGAACAAATTAGCTGTTTGATTTATATAGTCATTTTCAACTCTTTGATACATACCTGATTTAATCGAAATATCAAAAACCTTACTTTCAGAATCAGATCTGTTTGGCTGCCACATTGTGTATACAGAATTATCACCGTTATACAGATACCCAACATTACCTATCACAACAGGTATGTGTACTGTATACAAGTTTCCATCATCCAAAAATACATCCTTTGGTTCCCAAACTTCTGAAGCAGAGCTAATTGGAATTGAACCCTTCAAAGGTGCATACTGTATCAACACATTCCTAAATATCGCCTCTGATGTGGAATCCCTTGACCTATTTAAGGCATACAATATTAAAGAAACTCTCTCATCCTTCTCGATTATTGTATCTAGAAGCAAATCAACATCACCATACAAAGTATCTGAAGAGAGGAATTTCTCTTCGTTTAGACACTTCTTTTGTGTATTTGAATATATACAGTACCCAACATAGTTTTCTAAATCAGTTTCCCAGTTTATCGCTATTCTTAATATATTCCTGTCCCTTGTATCTATTGGAATGCCCGTATATACACAAGGAGAATCAGTTGTACCCTTTAAAGAAAAACCAGAAGACACCTCTTGTGGTGTAACAAAAGTACTCTCAACAACATCTCCTCCTGAGCAATCACTTCCTTTCGTTTGTGAAAGAAGAGGCCTCATATCAATAGAAACAAAATCCGAGTCTGAAATACCATATATAGAGGGGTTTGATCCATAGTTACTCTGAATTGAGATACCTTCTGCAACAGTATTTTTCTTAAAAACACTACTACCAACTACATAGTACTCGAAATCACCAGAATACATACGATACGGTTTAACTGAAACTTCTCCCTCAATATATGGATATGAAGGATATGTATACAAATTTTGATTACTGTACACCACCTTTATTGGTAAACTCCCAAGGGTACTCTGTGAAAGATTAGAGTACATATATGTACTGTATCCCTGATACTCAAACTCTCCAACAATTTCATTTCCTTCTAATCTAAGATTTTGTATCTCCATATCTAGTGGAGAAAGAGTAGGGTATCTTGGGACATCTTTAACAAATATGTTTTCTGATTCAATACTTGAAAGAGATTCTGTAAATACTCTTGACTCGTAATCTGGTACTTTGTAAAGAGAAAGCTCTCCACTTGACCACAGTAATTCATAGTTTGAGAAAAGTGAAAGAACTTTTTCCTCATCAATATCAAATGCATAACCCTCAGCTTCAATACTCCTATCAAACAAAACATACTCAACATCATACTTATGCATTAAAGAAAGAAACTCATCTTTACTTTGTGCCCGAACAATATTTGATATCTTAAGTAAAGCATCTTCCCCTACCTTAGAACCCACGGCCGAAGACATATCCATTACAGGATTCGGAATAATGTAAGAGATGAATTGAGAACCCCAAAAGCCCCATTCATACTCTCTAAAGTAGTTGTTATTTGATGGTGGTGCATAATATATTCTCCCTGTTTGATCATTCCCAACAAGGTAATCCTTTAATTCATAGTACTGTGAAGGTATATTAACTAATGCCCTCTTGGCAAATATATCTCCTTTAAACATGTACTCTGAATATATCAGTGGCAAAATTGAAAGAGATACAAAAAATACAATTATTGTAAGACGTTTAAGAAATTTTTTAGATACAAAAGAAGAAAAGAATTTAATTAGATATATTGCTCCAAAAGTCGAAAGAATTGAAATACATATTAAATATATCTGTCCTAACTTAGAAAATGGCCATCTGAATACCTGCTTAAACAAAGGTATGTTTTCCTGCAACCAAAGAAATATATTCCCCCAAGGAGGATTAAGTACCTTAATTAAAAAGAGTGACCCAATACCAATAACTACCCAAAACAGTAATTTGTAATTCTTGATAAATATACTAAACACCAAAGCCACCAAAGCGAAAAGTGCAGGTATTAACCCAATTACTTTGTAAAAATCATATGTCTGGAATAGCTCTGCCATTGGGAATAGATATGAATTACCATCTTGATCAAAGAGTGTTCTGTTATACATTCTTGCAGAGTTAATTAATGTTTGAGAGTTTGTTTCTAAATCAATTACACTTGATGTAATACTCCTGTTTGTATATGAATCCACTATGTCCGAACTTGTTGTAAGAGTGTAGTGTACAAAAGGAAGAATCCAAAACAGTTGAGTAACCAGAAATACTCCTAAGATAATCAGAATATTTTTTACCTCTCTTTTTCTTCTATACTTAGAAGTAAAATTAACAAATATTGTAAACAGAAGTATGAATACTAAATCTACAACAAACAGTGTAGCTATTACACTAGTTGCAGTAAAAAGTATTGATGTAAAAAACAGTATTAATACATTCTTCCATGTATTCTCTTGTGAATATCCATATATACTTATCAGGAGTAGTGGTAGAAATCCAAAATTAACGATATATGGAGCCATGTTTTGATAGAAGAGCCACATAGTCCATAGGGTTGTAAAATATGTAATTCCAGAAAACAAGTACCCCCAATTAGCATATCTTGATAATTTACTTTTGAGGATAAATTTCTTTGTTAAACACGCCATTGATATTGAGCCAACAATCATTGAGAAGAAATAGAATAGCTGACCTGTTAACCAACTAGGAAAAAAAAGATCAAATACAGAGTAAACAGCAGACCTAAATATGTCAGCCTGTTCACTCTCAGATGCAAATCCCAAGACTCTGTATCCTCTCCATGCAGGAGATTGCAGATATCTAGATACTGATAGGGTAGGGTTTAACTCTGGGGAGTAGTTATCATTAGATAGTATATTTTTCCCAATTTTTAAAGACAAAATACATATTAAAGTTAAGAGTAGTATTAACAATATCTGTGCAAAATTCCTTTCTAAAAATTTCTCCACTTTACTAAACTTGGGTAATTTGATACTTGATAATTTCATATATAAAAATAGTATAGCAAAAATATTTGTATAGAAATACATCTGTTGCTTGACAGGAAAACAATAAAATACTATTGTTTAAATAGAAAACTGCTTTTACATTTTTACCTATTATTTTATGTAAGCAGAAATAATTTAAAATTATTTTTTTTACAATGACTGCTTTTGAGAACTCAACTTCAACTCAAGGAGGAACGAACGTAAATAGTAATCCTTCGGATCAAAACCTGGAGACAGGTTGGGAATACCCAAAAAACGATAATCCCAATGTTGTTCTCACTACAGCAGAAGGTACAAAAACAGATTTTAATTCACCTAACTATCAACAGCAAAATCAAGAGGGTACTGAAAGCAAAATATCTTACTTTGCTGCAGGTGATGCAAAATTAGAATCTGCTCCACCTTTAGTATTACCCCCAAATGAAGAAAGAGCAACATCAGAAATGAGACAGATATGGGGTATAAATACTAGACAGGGTGAGAAACCCAGTGAAGTTATTAAGGATGTAAGAAAGTATCCTGATGCAAAAGAGCTTGAAAAAGCATCAAAGGAATACAGCAAAGACAGAGAGAGTTTGGATGATGCAGATAGAAAAGGTATAAAGCAAAGCGATCAGGGAGTTTTCCATGAAGCAGAATTGGTCAAAATTAATAATCATTTAAAAGAATATGACGAATCTCTTAGAAAAGGTAGAGAACTGAAAGATAATGAAATTAAGTTACTTAGAGATCAATACTTTGAGAAATTACCAAGATACAGCTCATTTAAGGCTTCCTATGACTCAAAAAATCTTACACAGGAAGATAGAGAGATATTGTTGAAAACTCATTTTGCCCAAGAGATTAACGACTTTGATTCATCATTAAAGAATGCTGAAGGGAAATTTAGTTCCGAGAAGTGTAACTTAAAACAACTTGGAACTTTGTATGACATTTATGAAAAAGATCTTATCTCAGAACACGTAAAAGACAGGAAAGCAAGAGAACAGGAAAGTGGAGATGATGATCGAGAGAAAAGAATGGAAGAATACAAGAAATGGTTTGAGGATACATACGGTATTCCATGGTCTGTTGAGGCTGCGAAGTTAATGCAAGAGAGGGATAATCTAAAAACTGAAAGAGATTTATTCAAAGAAGATAAAAAGATTAAAGAAGAGAGATTTCAAACTAACAAAGATGGTGGGAAGAAAGAGGGAAAAGATACAGAGGGAAAAGATACAGAGGGAAAAGATGATGAAGCAGACAAAGAAAGAAGAGAAAGAAATCTTAAAAGACTTTCACTTGTTGCTGGAGTAGTAAGTGGTGTCGGAACAGGATTACTTGTATCAAGTGGAGCAATTGTACCAGTAGCAGTAACAGTAGCTGCCTCTAATTTAGTTACCTTCGGAACTGATGCCTTTGCGAAAAGAGGTATTGAGAAAATTGATACTAGATTAAGTAATAAAGATTTATCATTAGAAGATAGAACTAAACTAGAAAAAAGGAAATTTAATCTTGAGAAACTAAGGAAAGGCCTTAGCTATATCAAACCATTTATTGGAGGCTTTGGTGGAGGATTTGCTGCATCTGCACTATTTAGATCGGTATTTATGGCTGGTCAGAGCTTAATTCAAGAGTTTGGTAATACTGGAGAAAGTTCCCAAGTAACAACAAGCACAGAGAGTACACAAGAGACTCCAACAAATACCGAAAGTTCTAAAGACATACCAAATCAAGTAAGTACAGAGACAGGAACAAGTGTAGAAAACCTAGGTTCAGAAGCAATAACTGAGGATGTGTTGGTTTCAAATGGTAGAGTTAACCTACCTGGTAGTGCATGGAATGGTAACTTAGCAGGCGACTCTGTTGGTACTCTTCAAGGTGGAGCGTTAAATCATTCAAACTATACAGGAGGAGTATATGAAATGGCACCAAACTTGGCAGAACAGGCTCTCAAACAGGCAGGTATAACAAGAAACGTTTTGTTAGATAATCTTGGAACAGATGGTACACATAGACTCTTGTACAATTTTGTAACAGAGATTCAATCAGGTAATACAAATCCTTCTTTAAGCTCTGTGTTAAGCAAAATGCAGGGAGAAGGTGTAGAGAATTTACTAAAAATAATAAATAAATAAATTAATATTTAATAATGATGGATTTAAATACAGAATTTGAACAATTGAAAGGAGAACTCTTCTCTCTTGGATTTGATCAAACAAAATTTGATGAATTACTTGTTTTAGCAACAGAAAATGTCATAGATAAAGCAATGGAAGATCTTGAATCTGGAGAAAACGACCAGCTAATTGAAGAGCTATCAAATATGATAAACACTCCAGTTAATAACGAAACAGATGCAACTGAGAGACTAAATCTCTTTTTTAACAAAGTTTACGGAGATCAAGCAGAAACAATGAAACTTGAGATGTTAAACAACTATCTTAAAGAGACAATAGAGATAACAAAAAAAGCAAAAGATTTAGCTACTAGATATGAAACTGGAGATCCAACAGCTATTGCTGCTGTACAATCTAGTATGGGAGATCCTGATGTGCAAAAAGTACAAGACTTACTTTAAAGGATGATTCTTTCTAACAGTCTCTTCTGCAAACTTCTCACTTGCATGTACATACTTAGTAGTTGTGTCTAAGCTCTCATGGCCCAAAAGTATCTGTAATGCTACTGCACTAGCACCATCTTCTGCCATATATGTGGCAAAACCATGTCTTAAACTATGCGCTGAGGTAGGAATTTGAATACCTAATCTCCTTCTGTAATCAGCAATTTTTTCTTGAAAATAGTTAGTTGATATTCTTGAATTAGGTTTCTTACTCCTAATACCTACAAATGGAATGAATAGGGCAGGGGAGTTGAATTTTTCCAAAAATTTGTTTTTCCTATACTCCTCAACCAACCTAATATATTTCCTATTCTCAGAATCAAAAACCTCTAAATTTAAACCC
>DDXN01000021.1 GCA_002347605.1 Candidatus Dojkabacteria bacterium UBA2259
GCAAAGAGTGCTGCCTCATCTCCTCCAGCCCCAGCCCTTATTTCTAAGATAACGTCTCTACTATCATCTTTGTCATGGAATTCTCTTGCAATTTGCAATTTCTTAATATCATTTTCTGTTTGTTCTATCCTTTTTTCGGTTTCTTCCATTTCTATCTTAGCAAGATCTGACAATTCGTTTTCACTAGACTCATTAAGTATCTGTCCGGCTTGTTCATATTTGTTAATATCTCGATAGATATCATTTAGGTATGTATACAGTTGGGTGTAATAGGCAAGATCAGAGCTAAGGGAGGACATATCCTCTCCTGTACTGTGAGCGTTTTCCATCCTTTTTTCAAGACTTTCCTTCTCTTTAAGAACTGTATCTATGGGATATTTTTGTTTTAATATTTCTATGTCCATATATATGGATAATATCATTTAAATATATATTGAGGAACTGTTACTTAGATATATTTGCGTTAGCAAGCATATCTTTAAGTGTAAGAGTAGAAGTAGATTTACCTGTTTGAGTTTTCTTTGCTTTTCTTTCTGCCATTTTCTCCCTTTTGTTCTTGAAGGACATTTTTGATGTTTTCTGAGCTCTTTCCTCAAATCTTTTTACAACATTTTCAGTGTCTACTATCTTTTGCTCTCCAGTATAGAAGGGATGGCATTTTGAACAGAGTTCAACAGTTAATGTGTCTGTATCTAGGGTAGAGCCTGTTACAAATGTATTACCACAGGAGCAAACCACCTTTAAATTACTATTGTATTTTGGATGTAAATCTTTTTTCATAACAAGGAGGATTATAGCAGATGAAGGATGGAGTGTCCATAACTAGAGTGGTGTAAATTCTAAAAAAGGGGAGGCATATACCTCCCCTTGTAGGTTACTTTATAGTAACCTCTTTAGTTTCTTTCTTTTCTGCTTTTGGTAGTTTTACTGTTAGTACACCATCAGTAAATGATGCATCAACATTATCAGGGTTTACCAAAGAGGGGAGGTTAAAGTTTTGAGAGTAAGAGTATGATTGGAAAGTCTTTAAGAAATATTTCTTTTCTTTCTCTTCTGTCTCTTCTTTACTTTTTCCCTCTATACTTAAAGTATCTCTTGTTACGGATATTTTAATATCTTCTTTCTTGATACCTGGCATAGCCATTTTTACAAATATTTGGTTACCCTCTTCCCAGACATTTGCAGAAAGGTTGTCAGACTCTCGCAAGAAAAGGTCATCCCATCTTGTTAATGGATAGTTGAAAAACTCATCCATTAATGATCTTACTGGGGTGTAAAGGGTATCCTGTGGTTTTTGATTTATTTTAATAATCTTCATAATATGTAAAATATTAAAATTTAAATATATGAATTAGCAAAGGATACCACCGAGTGCCAATTTCTGTCAAGAGGGGAGTATTGATTTTTTTTAATTATCAAAATATACTAGATATCAATATGGAATATTCAAAAAGAATACGAAACAGGGTAAGCAGGATTGAAGGGCAGGTAGGTGGTATTAAAAGGATGATAGCTAGTAATACTGATGAGGACAAAGTGATGACTCAGCTCCAAGCCGTTATATCTTCCTTAGAGAGTTTGAAATTAGAGTTGGTTAAAAAACAAATGAAGGAAACCTTAGTTGAAGATATTCGTAAATCTTTAGGTCTATCAGAGTGAAAATTTGATATACTCTTGTAGTGTACTGCCAATAATATGAGTGTAAGGTAAATATGAAGATTAAAAGTCTTGGATGGTCTTCTTTTTTGTTAAGTACTGGAGATATAACTATACTCACAGATCCTTTGGCATTGAAGGATAGTGGGTTGGGTTTAACGAAGAGTAAGGCTGATGTTGTTCTTTTCTCTCAGAAAGATTTAAGAGGGAAAGAGAATATCCTTTTAGAAAATGATATGTTGAAAAAAGTTGAGCCTGATCACAGAAGTTCTATTATTGAGATATCTTCACCTGGTGAATATGAGATTGGGGGAATGATGATCAGAAGAGGTGTTGACTCCTCCTTCTATACAATAGATGAAGCTGTTTTAAGGGTTGTATATATGGGGTTAATAGATAATTCACTGGATGTATCTTTAACAAAGGATTTGGGAGATGTTGATGTTTTAATCCTTCCAATTGGGAATGGTAACCTTTTTATTGATTATGACAAGATAGAGAAGATTCTTAACTATATTGATCCTACGATACTTCTTCCATGTGGATACAAAAAGGATGGTGTGAAGGTTGGAAATGAGTTAAAAGGTAGGGATGATTTTATTAAATTTTTTGGTTTTACAAATGTCAGGGATGAGTCCTACTTAAATGTTACTCCTTCACCTGAGCAGGAGAACAAAAATATTGAAGTAATATTTCTTAATTAAATAATATGGAGAGGATACCACCTCAAAATTTAGAAGCAGAAAAATCAGTACTAGGTTCTATACTGTTAGATAAGGATGCATTAATTGAGGTTTCGGGGTGGTTAACACCTATTCATTTCTATGATGATAGGCATGCAACAATATATCAAAATATTTTAGAGCTTTTTGAGGAGGGTCTTCCAATCGATTTGGTTACAATATCTGACAAATTAAAGAAGAAAAGAGTATTAAGTAAGATAGGGGGGAGAGCATATTTAACGGAATTAGCATCTTTTGTTCCAACGTCAGCTCATGCACAGGAGTATGCGAATATCGTGAAGGAAACTGCAACAAGGAGAGGCCTAATATCATCTTCTTCGCAGATTACCAAACTTGCTTTTGATGAGACTGTACCGGTTGCTGAAGTAGTAGATAGATCTGAGACTTTACTCTTTGATGTAGCACAGGAGGGGATTAGGAGTAACTTTATTCATATTAAAGATTTACTTAAAGATGCATATGAAAGGGCAGCACATGCAAAAGAGAGTGATGATTATTCTGGTATTTCTACTGGTTTTAAGGAATTAGATATTCTTTTAGGTGGTTTTCAAAAATCTGACTTAATTGTTTTGGCTGCTAGGCCTTCTGTTGGTAAAACATCTCTTGCCTTGGATATGATGAGACATGCGTCTTTAATTGAGAAAAAGAATGTTGCATTTTTCTCTTTAGAAATGTCTAACATGCAGATAATGGATAGGCTTTTAGGTATGCAGTCAGGTATTCCTTTCTGGGAGATTAGGACTAACAAGTTAACCGAGGAGAAGGTTATTAAGCTTGCAAATACAATGGGTGAGTTAGCTGATGCCAATATTTTTGTTGATGATATGGCAGGGCAGCATATTAATCAGATTAGAACAAAAGCAAGAAGGTTAGCGCTTGAAAAGGGTGTAGACATCATATTTGTTGACTATCTTCAACTAATGCATGGTAACAGTAGGGAGAGTAGGACACTGGAAGTAGGCGAGGTGTCTCAAGGGTTAAAAAATCTTGCTAAGGAATTGAATGTGCCTGTTGTTGCACTTTCACAGCTATCACGTGCTATTGAGCAAAGACAGAGTAGAAGACCACAGCTATCTGATTTAAGAGAATCAGGTTCCATAGAGCAAGATGCTGATGTTGTAATATTTTTAGATAGGGAAGAGACATGGAACCCTGATACAGAGAAGAAGGGTAACGCAGAGGTCTTTATTGCAAAGCATAGAAATGGTCCAACAGGTATATTAGAGCTTGCCTTTATTAAAGAGATTGCCAGTTTCAGGAATTTGTATAAAGAGAAAAATTAAAAGCACAGTTTATGGGTAATGAAATCCTTGAAACTGCCCCAACAAGAGATCCTCGGGAGCCGATATATATGGAGGATGTTGAAAATGAAGAAGATATTAATCGTTTCGAAGCTTTCCCATTAGTAAATATTGGTAATATGCTATGGTTGAATCAAGGTTCTTTACTTAGTAATAATTCCTCAGAGGAAGGTGGGGTAAGTCCAGAAATTTTTGAGAGATACAAAGACAATACAATTCTTACAAGATTTATTGTTCTAAAACATACAGCTCCTTTAGATCAAATATCCTCTTTTGTTGATACTTTCAGTAGAGCTGATATTAGAGTTCTCTTTTACGGAGATATATTAGCAGATTTGAGTGACAACAATCAGTACCTAGGAGAGGAAGAATACAGAAGGATTCTAGACAAACTGGTTGTTTCTATGGAGGAGAGTGATGATTATTTTCATAATATTTTGGTTTGTTCTGAAATTCTTGATAGGGAAAGTGAGGATTCAGAGTATTTTGAATACGAGAAAGAGAGGATAACAGAGTGTTTAGAGAAATATTTAAAAGAAGTTGAAAAGCCTGATTCAGATATAGGGACGTACAAGAGTATTGGTTACGGGTTGTTAAATAAAAACGTATTAGAGAAGATATCTTTGGATTTAAAGACTCCAAAAAGAAGATTCTCATCGGAGGAGCTTGAGTCTATTGCGATCGCTATGCTAACAGAGGATGGCAAGGAGAAGGAGGAAGGTATTTTCCCAATTGACAATGAGAAACGGAAAGAAGTTGTATACCTGATAAATAAGGTTTTACCAGATTCCCAGGGAAACAAATTATTTGTAAAATCAAAGTTATTAATCCTTGCTGGGAAGATAGGATATGATGAATTTATTGCAAACAATATTGGGCAATTTCTCGAAGATTTCGAGGATGGAAAGTACTTTGAAGTCGATCTAGAGGAAAATTTGCTTAGGGTATTAGTTGATGGAGGAGTTAAATATGACATATTCTCTTGGGAAATAGCAAGAAATATTTTTGAGAAATTAGAAAAGGAAAATTCTAGGTTGCCTAAAAGTTCTCGTTCCTATTTTGTTAACGAGTATTCTGGGAAATTGAGAGCCCAATTCTTTGTTAAAAGTGATTTTGTAAGAGATATGTTGCTTTCGTTTTGTTACAGAAATGGAGCTACTGATTTTGATTTGACTGCTAGACGAATAATTAACGAATCAGACGATTTCAGTGAATATGCTAGACGACTTCTTGAGGATAAGAGTATTCCAAGTGATGTTAAGTATTCGCTTTTTATGAAAACTTTGATTAAGCAATTACAAAATGCCGAGATTAATGGTTTTAAGGAAAATATTCAGCTATTGGAAGAGTCGTTTAAAACTGTAAAGGAAACTGAGAGTAGTTTGGTTTTGTTGTATGGAGTTAAAACATTTATTGTTGATCTCTGTGAGTTTGTTAATAAAGAGATAATTTTTTCGAAAAAAAGAAATGCAACTACTCTTAGGGGAAACAAAGATTTATCAAAATATTTAATTGCAACAGTGGAAAGGAGTATAAATAAGTTTGGAGAGCTGCTTAGTAATGAGAAAATTCTTAATGAAATGGACCTGTACGAGAGCTCTCAATTCTTTGCTAGTGTCTATCCGAAACTAATCAGTTTCGATAACAGAAGGGTAAACGAAGTTGTAAAAACATATTTAGAGAGATATCTTGATAAAGAGATTGAAGTAATCAGAAAAGAGCCAATCCAGTTCTATTCCAAAATAGGGGGTAAAGATGGAATTGTAGATTATTTCGAGATAATGAACGAGCTATTTATTGGTTTAGGTATTCTTACTTTGTGTATGGAAGCGAAAGACCAGATGTTTGAAAGGGATAGTGAGGGAAGGGTGAAGCATACAGAATATGGTTTTTTGTCTCCCAATAAGAAGGGTGTACTTAGTATCAGGGAATTTAAATCAGATGAGATAAATAGGGTAGCTAATAAATACTTTAAATTTTTATCAGACATCTCATGGCAGGTGTGGACGATGGATGATGTTCAGGAGGTGATTAAAATGGGTGGTGTCGCAAGGGAAATTGATAAAAAAGGTTGGAGTGATGATATGATTTCCTTTTGGGCAGTAAAACATTACAGTCCTGAATGTAAGGAAAAAGGTGAAATTCTATATAAACTCTTAATCAAACACATGATGTTCCCATGGGAGTTTAAAAAAGCTTCAATTCATTTAGCTAGTATTCCTAATATTGAACTTAGAGAGCTATTTGGAGAAACAGAAATCAAGTATTACTTTTCTCAGTTGATTGTAGATTATTTTAAAGAGCGCATGGTAAGTAATAATTTGTAATATTTAGTTCACGATTATGTTTTATTGATGTATAATTAGCTACCACTGAGGTCGAGTGGTGGAACTGGCAGACACGTGGGACTCAAAATCCCATGCTAGTAATAGTGTGAGGGTTCGACTCCCTCCTCGACCATTTTTAAATATAATATAAATAATATGGGACTTGAAAACACAATACTGAGTTTTTTTGAATTCCTTGGTGATATGGATTTCAAGATTTTAGGATTATTCCTTGGGGTAGTATTAGTTATATTTTGGATTGTAATTATTGGTTGGGTATGGATAGATTCTGGTGATAGAACTAGTAACAGAGGGATAAGAGTTGGATATATATTTCTTGTTTTCCTTTTTAATATTCCTGGATTAATAATATATTTCATAATTAGACCTAATGAAACAATTGAAGAGATATATTGGGCTGATTTAGAGAGAAGATACCTAAAATTTGAAACAGCTGAGCTTGGGGATTGTCCGAAGTGTGGAAGTCAGCTTTTCCCTGGGTACATATTTTGTACAAGCTGTGGACATAGAATAAGGAAAAGGTGTCCAAGATGTAATGTATTAGTAGACAAAAACCATAAATATTGTGAATTTTGTGGTTTTCAGATTAGGGATAGAGTAGTACAGGCTGAGAAATATCCAGATGCTGCTGTAATGGAGCAACAGATTATAGCTTCAAAGGAGCATGCAACAGAAACGGTTGAATCAAAAAGAACTAGATACAAGACGGGTAATAGTTTTGTTGTTAAATTAGGTGGTGGAATACTCTCTTTTTTCAATAAAGCTAAAGTAGAAAAAGGGAAGATAGTGAAAGAGGAGGATATAGTAGAAGAGAAGCAAGAGATTGAATCTCCAAATAACCAGAAGATTCAGCAGAGTATTAAGAAACCAAGTAACCAGTCGAAAAAAAGAAAGAAAAGGAAAAAGAAGAAATAGTATAAGATATTAAGCAAGAAAGTACCATGAAAGATTGGTTATATATAATAAAGGGGTATATTGAACAAATTAATCCTTTTGTTGTATATTTAATGCTTTTCTTTGTAGGGATGTACGTATTCTGGAGAGGATGTACTGAGTCAAGAAAGAATAGATCTTCTGTGTTTGATATCTTTTTCATATCAAGTTTCCTAAGTTTAATTGTTGGGAGAATTGTATATATTATTTTAGAATGGGAGAGTTTCTCTTCATATATTTGGTATTGGTTACCGTATGAGAAATATGGTGACAAGGTATATCTATTTAGACTTTTACCATGGAGATTTTTGAGTGTTTGGGATGGTGGATTGGTAATTCTTGGGATATTTCTCTCATTACTTCTGTTTTTGACTTTTTTTGTATTAGTTACAAAAAAATGGAGATGGAAGCACATGTTTTTTCCAATCTATTTCTCTGCAACAGCTATGCTTGGTGTTTCCTTTATATATACTGGTATTACATCTGGTTTCTATGAATGGATATACAAGGGTTTAATACTAATAACTATTTTCTTTGTATTTTTTCTTCTTTTTAAATTTATTATAAGAGTTGTAAAAAATCTATCTCAGGAGAAGTACATTCTAGGATATTTAGGTGTGCTAATAGTCCTTATTTCTTCAGGGTATATTGTATACCTGTATCTTTCTTCAGAATTATCTTTCTTTGAGGATATCCTAGTTGGTATTTTTCTAATATGGACTTTAGTTATGTCAGTATTTTTCATTATTGATCTAAGAAAGGCTAGAGTAAGTATAGAGAGTGTTTCTAATGTTAGATCAATTGGTACAGAGTAGAATGAGAAAATATTTGTACATATTTTTCTTCTCATTAATAGCATCTTTTCTAAACATTTGTATTTCAATATATTTGTATACTTCCAACATGTGCATAATAAATGGGGGTGTTGCATTTGGTATTAGTATTAAATATGAGTTTTTAATATCTACATTCCTTTTGTTTGGCATAATGTTTTTGGGAATTTTTGTGAAAGGTAGGATGAAATATATACTCTTTTCTTTTTTGGCGTTGGGGATTAGTAATCTATTAATTAGGATAATATATGGAGGAGTGTGTGATTACATAGGGGTATTTAACATATATGTAAATATCGCGGATATCTTCATATCACTATTAGCAATATTTGGTGGAATTAAGATATTGTTTAATAGAGGAAAGGTATAGAATAGTGGCCAAAATATTAGTACAATAGGTATAACATGAATATACAAGAATATTTAAATAGATATGTAGACAGAATTGCGTCGTTGTTTAACGGTAATGACGCTACTGAATATACATATAGGACAGATTTTCAGGAACTTCTACAACATATCTTTGAAGATATTAAAGTTGAGGAAATTAAACAAGAGAGTAAAACAGGGGATGATAACAAGCCAGATTTTATTATTGCTAAAAACAAAGTCCCCCTTCTTTATATTGAAACAAAAGATATTGGGGAACCACTAGACAAGATAGAGAAGTCTGAACAGATGCGTAGGTATTTTGGATATGCAAATCTAGTACTGACGGACTATTTAGAGTTTAGATTTTACAGAAATGGTTTGCCGTATGGAGAGCACATTATTATTGGGACATCTGATAAAAAGAGTAAGATAGTAACTCCAATTCCTGAAGCATTTGAACATCTAAGTAGAAAATTAGTTGAGTTTCCTCAATCTTACAAAGAACCAATTACTTCTGGAAAGCATTTAGCAAAGATCATGGGTGGTAAGGCACAGAGAATTAGGGATAATTTAAAAATTTTTCTTTCTGTAGAATCAGAGAAAAACAATGAGATAGTTAAGGTGTTTGAGTCTTTTAAACAGTTGCTTGTACATGATTTAGATATGGATTCATTTGCGGATATGTATGCCCAGACCTTGGTGTATGGCTTGTTTGTAGCAAGATACTATGATGATTCTCCAGATACCTTCACAAGACAAGAAGCAAGGGATCTCATACCTAAGTCTAATCCTTTTTTAGGTAGTTTCTTTGACCACATTGTAGGTCCTAAGTTTGATGACAGGTTAGAACATATTGTAGACGAGTTGTGTATGGTATTTTCTCATTCCAATGTTAAAGAATTAATGGGGGAATATTTTAAACAGGGAGAAGGGAAGGATCCAGTAATACATTTCTATGAAGATTTCTTAAATGAATATGATTCTGTATTAAGGAAGAGGATGGGGGCTTATTATACTCCTCAACCTGTTGTGAATTTCATAGTTAGGTCTGTTGATTACATCCTTAAGAAAGATTTTAATTTGCAAAGGGGATTGGTTGATAGCTCTAAGTTTGAAGACGGGACACATAGGGTTCAGGTATTAGATCCAGCTGTTGGTACAGGTACTTTTATTAGTACCGTTCTTAACTTCATATATAGCAGTATTAAAAATAGTAATCAGCCTGGT
The DNA here is from genome assembly GCA_002347605.1 of Candidatus Dojkabacteria bacterium UBA2259. Taxonomy (GTDB): domain Bacteria; phylum Patescibacteriota; class Dojkabacteria; order SC72; family SC72; genus UBA2259. The sequence continues at coordinate 9,414 of DDXN01000021.1, forward strand.
ATCTGGAAGAAATATGTTCATAATGATTTACTACCTAGGATTCACGGTTTCGAACTTATGATGGCTCCGTATACTATTGCTCATTTAAAGATGAGTATTGCTTTTGAAAAGACAGGTTTTAAGTATTTTAATAACAGATTGGGAATATATTTAACAAATTCTTTAGAGCAATCTCCTATACAGAGTGAGATGTTTAATGCTTTCGGCTTGGCTGAGAGTATTGCGGAGGAGTCTAAGCAGGCAGCTATTATTAAAACAAAAACACCAATAATGGTTGTGGTAGGAAACCCTCCATATAGTGGTGTTTCTTCAAATGAGACTGAGATAGCAAATGCACTAGTTGCAAAGTACAAGGTTGAGCCTGGAGGAAAAGAAAAGCTTCACGAGAGGAAGCATTGGTTAAATGACGACTATGTTAAATTCATGGCATTAGCAGAAGGATATATTGAAAGAAATAACTCAGGAATTGTTGGATATATTACAAATCATAGCTATTTAGATAATCCTACTTTTAGGGGTATGAGATGGCATTTGTTAAAAACCTTTGATGAAATATATGTAATAGATTTACACGGGAATAGTAAAAAGAAAGAAGTTTCTCCAGATGGTAGTAAAGACGAGAACATTTTTGATATACAACAGGGTGTAGCTATATTTTTTGGTGTTAAAAGAAATAAAAAGAAAGAAGGGGAGTTAGGTAAAGTTTATAGATATGATTTATGGGGTACCAGGGAGAAGAAATTTGATCAGTTAAACAAGGGTAAGTTTGAGAGTATTGATTTTAAATTGGTTAATCCAGAGTTACCTAACTTGTTTTTTGTTAAACAGGACACAAAATTAAAAGAAAAATATGATCAAGGGTTCAGCTTAAACGACATGTTTGTTCTGAATACAACAGGAATAATAACAGGTATAGATAAACTCTCTATTTTTAAAAGGGAAGAGGAGCTTATTAGTGTAACAGAAAAGATACTTAATTCAAAGAATCCTTATTCAGAGTTTGGAATAAATGATGGGAGAAAAGCATCAAAGGAAGAAAGAATAGCAGACTTAAGAGATGCTAAAACTAAGGGTGTAGTTAAAATAAATTATCGCCCCTTTGATATTAATTATATGTATCTGCCAGAGAGGAACGAATACTGGATTAATTCTCCTAGGTACGAATCTATGCAGCATTTTATATTAGGGGAAAATATTGGGTTAATATTCAAAATAGGGAATCAAGAAAGTAATTCAGTATCAGGTCATGTTACAAAACATATAATTGATTTTCGTAGTTGGTCTAGGCCAGGTATGCAGGGTGGTGACTATCTGGCTCCCCTCTATCTCTACTCAAAAGACGGTTCTACTAAAACACCTAATCTAAATACAGAAGTAGTATTTCAAATAGAATCTATTGTTGGGAAGACTACTCCAGAAGACATTTTTGAATATATATATGGAGTATTACATAGCTCTAAGTATAGAGAAAGGTATAAGGAATTTCTTAAAATAGATTTTCCTAAAATACCATATCCCAAAAGTAGAGATATATTTAAAAAATATGCTAAATATGGAAAGCAATTGAAAGAATTACATTTATTAGAATCAGAAAAAGTTGATAAATATATTACAACATACCCTATTGATGGGAGTGATATTATTGAAAAAGTAGAGTACAAAGATGGAAAAGTATATATAAACGATCAACAGTATTTTGGAAATATGCCAGAAGTATCATGGAATTTCTATATAGGAGGATATCAACCAGCTCAAAAATGGTTAAAGGATAGGAAGGGAAGGGAATTAAATAGTGAAGACATACAACACTATCAAAAAATCATAGTAGTGTTAAAAGAAACAAACAGGATAATGAAAGAGGTAGACGAAATAGAATAGTCTTTAATTCTTTTGTAATACTTCCAAAGTAAAATATATCTAGAAGTTGAAAAAGTTTTAATCAAATGTTAAACTTATGTTTAACATGGATAAAGAATACAAAAAGATAAAACTAAGAGAATTCAGACAAAACCTTACACAATTAAAGGATTCTATTCAGGCCGGGCAAATATATGAAATATATAATAGAGGAGAACCATTGGCACTGTTTGTACCTTCCCAATATGAAATAAAAATTAAAAAGAAAGGAGTTAATCAAGAAGATTTTGTCAAAGCAATAGACGATGCAGTTGGATGTGTAAATATGCCTAGGAAAAGAAAAGGTCAGTTTGATTACAAAGAAGAGTACACCAAGTTACTTGAAAAGAAATATATGAAATGAAAAATATATTTCTTGATACAAACATTCTTTTTGATATCATATTAGAAAGAGACAAAAACTCTAAAATAATCATTCAAGGATTAAAAAAAATTCCACCATCAAAATTGTACATATCTTCTCTCTCTGTTCATATTATCTTCTATGTTTTAAAGATTAGATATGGGAGTTTAGAGTATGACAGGATTAAAAATTTTCTTACTAAGATGAATATTTTACCACTATCAGAAAGTATTACTCTTGAGGCAATAAGTAATGAGTTTTTTGATTTTGAAGACAAATTACAATACCTATGTGCTATCGATAAGTGCGACATTATCGTTACAAGAGATGTTAAGGATTTTAATAGAATAAAAAAGACAATACCATCTAATATCGTTATTGTTGATTCTCTAGAGGTTTAAATGTACCTGTTTCTGTATATATGTATATGTGTGTGGTAAACTAATATACTATGGAAATACATATAGACAGTAAGGATAAACAGAAGAGAGTTGACAAGAAGATGTCGGAAATTTTTAGTAAATTTCAAAATGTATCTTTAACAAGGTCAATCATTCAAAAATATCTCACAAATGGTTGTAAAGTGAACGGAGGAGTACCCAAAAAGTCATACAAATTGAATGAGGGAGATACTTTGTTTGTTGACCTAGAGTATTGGGAAAAAATAAGTGAGGATTTAGACTTGAGCAGTGAGATTAAAGCCCAAAATGGTAACTTAGATATTAGGTATGAAAATGATGATTTTATTGTATTGCATAAACCAAAGGGTTTAGTTGTTCATCCAGGAGTTGGGAATAGGGAGAACACTTTGGCCAATTATCTTCGTTACTATCTTGAGAGTAAGAATGAATATGATAGTCTAATGGATAGATGTGGTATTGTGCATAGATTAGACAAAGGTGTGTCTGGTTTAATGGTTGTTGCAAAAAACAAACTCACCCAAGAGTATCTGAAAGGAGAATTTGCAAAGAAAAACGTAATAAAGATATATCATGCATATTTAGAGGAGAGTAATAATATTGAACAGAAAATAGATATTAGGGAATATCTAAAAGAAATGAGTATAGATTTACAACCTTGGAAAAACTGGCTAAAAGTGGAAGGATATATAGGGAGAAGTAAAAGTAATAGGTATAAAATGGAGTTTAAAAAATATGAATTTGGAGGTTCTAAATATGCCTTAAGCTATATACTTTTTTCTGGAAGAGAAGCGTTAATCAAAATTGATACAGGTAGAATGCATCAGATTAGGGTTACTCTTGCATATTTGGGATATCATATCCAGGGAGATTCTTTGTATGGAAACGGTTGCGGGGATGAAATAATGCTAGAGTCTGTATTACTGAGTTTTCAAAAACGGAGTGGAGAGAGGCTAATTTTTACCATTTAGATATGACTACTGGAAGAGAAAGATACAAAAGGAAAAAAGATGGAAAGGAGAAGAAACGAATTAACTTTGATATCAGAAAGATTCTTCTTCTTTTGTTTTTACTTTCTATTCTGGGATATGGGAGTTATGCATATATTGGTTTAAGTAACATAAAAAGTGAAGATCCTTTAAAACAGAGTAACTCTGAGTACTATCTTCTTTCGAATCAAAAAGATGCTTTAGAGAAGACTTTAATTGTGTTTGAAGAGAAGTATAACGAGAAAGAGAGAATATCAGTCGCCTATATGTATGCAGAAAACAAGGAGAAGGGAGTTGCAGTATTAACATATATCCCAGGATGGATAGAGTATTCTGATTTAGAAAAAGATTTCGGTGGAAGTATTGCTGTGTCAGCATTTAGATATGGAGGAGACTCTTTGCAAGAGGGTAGGGGTTTTGAATATGCCATATGGCAATTTGAGCAAATCTTGGGTAGTAATATTGATGAGTATATATGGGTAGGTAGTGAAGCATTAGATGTATTTGAAGAGAAATTAGGGAAATCTACAGGAGATAGTGTATATGCACAGTACTACTCGAATGGTTTTGATGTTAATCAAGAGGCATTCTTTTTGAATAGTTTTGTTTCCAAATTAGGATTGGTAAATCTAATTATTTCCTCTTCAAAATTTAAAAATTCTCAAGCCGTTATATATTCCTCTCTACCTACGTTGGGGAATGTAATTTTGAAATTAAGACAGATACATCAAAACAGCGTTTCTCTCAGACCCTTCCTTATTGATTTTAGTAATACTCAATATCTTTCACAGCAGGAATCAACCACAGGGATAGGTATCTCCAGCTATATCAAAACGCAGGAGTTTGATTCTGTATGGAGAGGTTTTGTTGACAGTATGATAGACAGGAAGTTGGAAAAAGAGAGAGTTAGAGTAGAGATATACAATGGTAGTGGAATGTCAGGATATGCGTCTCAGTACGCAAGAAGGATACGCAACAGTGGGTGTGAAGTGGTTCGATATGATAACGCTCCACAAGAACAGGAGAAAACTCAATTCTTTGTTCCAAATAAAGAGGATTTTGTTAATTCTCTAGAGGTAATATTAGAACTTTTTCCAGGTACATATGAAATAATTGAGGAGAGGCCTGTTTTTATGACTACCGGAGATATTGTTATAATCCTTGGGAAAGATATCCCTACAGTATATTCTTTTTAAACTCTTCTAAATATTTCTTTTCTAAGGTACAATAAAAGTATATGACAATGATTGTTGTAATATTGGTTCTTCTTTTTTTAGCTTTGCTTTTTTTAGCATTTGTATTTCTGCTTGGTAAAAGACCTAAAGATGATACACAGGTATTTGACGAAGTAAGAAATCCCTTGGTTATGCAGATATTAGTTCCAAGGGAGAATGACAAAACTCCTCTTGCTGCAGAGCAGATGTTCGCTTCTATACATGGGATATTGGGAGATGATGTAAAATCAGAGGATTTAATTAGTTTCGAGATTGTATCCAGTGGGGATGAGGGTATTAAGTTTTACGCAGTTGTTCCCCGACATCTTGCTAAATTTATTGAAGGACAAATATATGCTCAGTATCCAAATGCTGATATTAAATATGTCGCGGACTATACATTAATTAAAGATAGTAAGAACCAGCTATTTGTTACAACGGGAGAGATTGAGTTGGAAAAGGATTTTATATTCCCAATAAAGACATTTAGAAATTTTGAAGTTGATCCCCTTGCAGCTATTACAGGTGCTATATCTGATTTAAAGCTTGGACAAAACGCTTGGATACAGATTCTTGTAAGACCTGTATCAAACTATTGGCAGTCTAGTTCAAAGAAGTATATTACTGCAATTAAAGATGGTAAGGATCCATATGGTGCAGGTTTCTTTTACAATTTATCTAATCTCTTAAGAGGTGTTGGTAAGAGTCTTTCGACGGATAGTGAAGCTTTAAGAAAAGAGGTTGTTAAATTACAGCCTGGTCAAGAAGAGGAGTTAAGTGAGATAGAGCTTAAAATGCTTAAGCTTGGTTTTGAATTTAGAATAAGGATTGTTACTAAAGCTCCTACTCAAATTGAATCTGAACAGATTCTAAGGGACATTGTGGCTAGTTTTAAACAGTTCACAACGGCACATTTAAATACCTTTATTCATTCTAGACCTACTTCTACTGGGAAAGAGATATATGCAGAGTATATTAAAAGGTATTTACCTTCAGATACTATTGATATCATAAATATTGAAGAGCTAGCCTCTTTGTATCATATGCCTAATATATCTGTGGAGACACCAAATATAGCTTGGAGTAGATCAAAGAAAATTGAACCACCTATGAATTTACCCAAAAATGGAGAGGATGGAGTGACAGTATTCGCTGAAACAGATTACAGGGGGAGTAAGTTTGAATTTGGTATAAAGAAGGAGGATAGGAGAAAGCATTTTTACATCTTAGGTAAGACTGGAGTAGGTAAGTCTACAATATTTAAGAATATGTTTATTTCAGATATCTTGCGAGGTGATGGTGCATGTATGGTTGATCCTCATGGGGAATTAATAGAGGAGCTTTTAGATTTTATTCCTCCAGAGCGAGTTGAAGATGTAATCTATTTCAATCCAACAGATACACAGTATCCTGTTGGTTTTAATCTTTTGGAGCTTAAGGATAAGTCTCAGAGGGATCTAATCGCCGATGGTGTAGTAGAGGTATTCCATAAACAGTTTGGTGATTCATGGGGACCTAGACTTCAATATATTCTTACGAATACCATTGCTACAGCACTAGAAGCACAGGGTACGACCTTGCTTTCTGTAATAAGACTTTTAATGGACAAAAACTACAGAAAGTTCATACTAAAACAGGTAGATGACCCTATCTTGATTAAGTTTTGGGAGGAGGAGTATGCTCAGATGTCTCAAAATCCTAGATTACTTGCAGAGTCTGTTTCTCCAATACAAAACAAGGTTGGTAGGTTCATATCCTCAGCAGTAACAAGAAATATTATTGGTCAGGTTAAATCCACAATAGATCTTAGGGAGATAATGGATAACAAAAAAATACTTCTTGTTAATTTAGCACAAGGCAAGCTTGGAGAGGAAACTGCCTCGCTACTTGGTGGAATGATAATTACAAGGTTACAATCAACAGCGCTGGAAAGAGTTGATATACCTGCTGATCAGAGGAATGATTTCTATCTATTTGTTGATGAGTTCCAGAATTTTGCTACTGATTCCTTTGCAAAAATTCTTTCTGAGGCGAGGAAGTTTAAGTTAGATTTGTGTATGACTAATCAATATATTGATCAACTTCCGTTAACAGTCAGACAAGCTATATTTGGGAATGTTGGAACTTTAGGATCATTTGTTGTTAGCCAATCTGATGCTGCTATATTAGAAAAGGAGTTTGCGCCTTCGATTACTTCCGAAGACTTAGTCTCTTTGGATGCACACTCTATGTATATGAAGCTGTGTATTGATGGTATGACATCAACAACATTTAGCGCAAGATCGTTGCCACCAAGATTTAAACCATTTGGGATGAAAAGTAAGGTAGTTGAACTTTCAAGAGAGAAGTATGGTACTCCTAAAGAGGTTATTGAAGACAAGATAGTAAGGTGGAGTAACCAATCATACAGTGATAGTGGGAACAGGTCTGCAAAAAAGAAAGAGGGAGATTTTGCTACAAAGGATTCTAAAACAGTTGGTTATGATTTAAAATCATAGGGCTTTTTTCTCAATAGACAAAGTGATAGAATAGCAGATGTATAAAGTGTTTTTGTATATTTATGTCAGGACATTCAAAGTGGTCAACAATTAAACATAAGAAGGCATTAAATGATGCTAAGAAGGGGAAGGTATTTTCCAAACTATCTACTCAGATTACTCATGCTGCAAGACAGGGGGGTGGGGATCCAAATATGAATCCTAATCTAAGATTGTATATGGATAAGGCCAAGAGTGTAGGATTCCCAATAGATAGGGTAGAGAAAGCCATAGACAAGGGAACGGGAGAGAGTAGCGATGGTGTCATATATGAAGAGATTACATACGAAGGATTCGGACATGATGGTGTACAGATTCTTGTAGATGTTCTTACTGACAACAAGAATAGAACTGTTTCAGATTTAAGGCAGATATTTGAGGAGATAGGGGGGACAATGGGGGCTAGTGGCTCGGTATCTTGGAATTTTAATACAAGGGGTTTAATTATTCTCAAGAGTGGTCATATGGAAAAGGCTCAAAAGTATGGAGGTGAGGATACCTATGTGAAAGATAATAGGGAGGAGATTATGATGACTTTAATGGATATAGAGGGGATAGAGGATATCAAAGAGATAGATATTGATGGAGTAGAGGGTTTAGAGGTTTATACATCATATTTGGCATTTGCTAAGGTAAGAGATTCTGTTTCTAAATTGGGTTATGTAATCGAAGAGGCAGAAATTATTAAAGAGGCGAAGGTTCCTAAGTTACTCTCTGGAAAGGAGTTAGAGAAGGCACAAGATGGGTTAGAGAGATTAGATGACCATGATGATGTACAAAGTGTTTGGAGTAATTTAGAGTAAATTCAACATCTTTTGAAATGAGAATATTAGGTATAGATCCAGGTTTAGCTACTACAGGTTGGGCTGTTGTCGATTTTGATAAAGATGCGAATCCTACTCCCATAGATTATGGAGCAATAATTACACCAAAGGGTATTTCTGTATCTCAAAGGTTATTAGAAATATACAAAGATATTTCAGAGCTAATTGAAAAATTTAAACCTGAGTACGCAGGTGTAGAGACCTTGATATTTTGTAATAATGCAAAAACTGCAATGGCTGTTGGAGAGGCTAGGGGAGTGGTACTAGTGGTACTTGAGAGTATGAATATCCCTTTAAAGGAGTTTACACCGCTACAGGTAAAAAGTGCAGTTACAGGGTATGGGAAGGCGGACAAGAAACAGGTGCAAGAAAATGTTAAGAGATTTTGTAAGTTAGATAGTATTCCAAAACCAGATGATGCAGCAGATGCAATAGCTATTGCTATAGCTACTAGTAGATTGGTATAGGGTGAAAGTAGCAATTATCTTTGGAACTCTTTTGAGATAATCCTGTATAATATAGGGATGATTGCATATCTATCTGGTAAAGTATTAAAGAATTACATTGGTAAGAGTAGCTATGTGGATATTCTAGTTAGCTTGGGTATCGGCTATAGAGTATATGTTACAACTCAATTTAAGTTTGTTGAGAAGGGTAGAGATATATCCCTGTATACAAGTTTTCAGGTAAGAGAAGATAGCCAAACGCTGTATGGGTTTAGTACAGAGGAGGAGAGGGACTTTTTTGAAGAGCTTCTTACAGTATCTGGTATTGGTCCAAAAACAGCTCTATCAATACTTTCCACATACAGTATAAAGAGAATTAAAGAAATTGTACTTGAGGGTGATTCTAAATTACTTAGTAAGTCACCTGGTTTAGGTCTTAAGGGGGCACAAAAAGTAATATTAGAATTAAGAGGGATGATTGATTTCGGAAAGGAAGATATAGATAGTAAAAGTAATATAAAATTAATTGAGTTAAAGGAAGCATTAAAGGTTTTAGGTTATAAAGGAAAAGAGTTAGAAGATATAGTAAAAAGGGGAGGGGAGTTACTTAAAAAGGAAGATATGAGTATTGAGCTTCTTATTAAACAAGTATTAGCGTTATAGATATGATTAAATCGAGTAAAAATACAAAAAAGAAAAACAACTTCCCAAGTAGTAAAGTAGGGGTTCAGAATGGCGATGTTATTGAAGCAGAGCAAAAGATAAGACCATCAAAGATAGATGAGATGATTGGTAGAAAGCAGGAGAAAGAAACTATTAGGATGATGATTAGTTCTGCTCAAAAAAGGGGAGAGGTTGTTGATCATATTCTTTTCTATGGTCCTCCAGGGTTGGGGAAGACTACATTTGCGCTAGCTATAGCTAATGAGATAGGTTCTTCAATTAGAATTACCTCTGGTCCAGCAATAGATAAACAGGGAGATCTGGCTGCAATATTGACTAATCTTAAACAGAATGATGTTCTATTTATAGATGAAATTCATCGTCTATCAAGAGTAGTTGAGGAAATTTTGTACCCAGCTATGGAAGATAGGGCTCTTGATATTGTTATGGGAAAAGGTCCATCTGCAAAGACCATTCGACTTAGTTTAGAGCCGTTTACCTTAATAGGAGCAACGACACAGATAGGGAAGATTAGCTCCCCTATGAGAGATAGGTTTGGGTTAATTCAAAGGTTAGATTTCTTTGGTGATGAAGACATGATAGAGATACTTAAAAGGGCCTCTAGATTATGGTCAATAAATGTTGATGCGCAGGCGTTAAAGCTTCTTTCTTTTGCATCAAGGGGTACTGCTAGGGTAGGGCTAAGGCTTCTTAGAAGGGTTAGAGATTATGCACAGAGTATTAATCAAGATTCTGTTAATGTTGATACGGTAAATAGAACAATGAAGCTGTTAGGAGTAGATGATATAGGGTTAGAGAGTATAGATAGGGAAATACTTAGGGTAATATACTATAATTTTAATGGTGGGCCTGTTGGTGTATCTACACTGGCGGCAAGTGTATCAGAGGAGGTTTCTACACTGCTGGATGTACACGAGCCCTTCCTTATGAAGTCAGGACTCTTACAGAGAACATCAAGAGGGAGAGTAATAACTGCAAAAGGTATAAAATATGTAGAGAGTATATGGCAATAGACTCGGCTAGGAATACAACAGAAGATGCTGTAAAAAGAGGGAAGTTATTAGCGCTCTCTTTCTTAATAGCTCTTTCAGTATTTGTACAAACAGTAATCCAGAGTCAGGATCCAACCTTACTAAGAGTGTCAATTACAGCCTTAATATATTTGATTTTCTCTTTTGTAGGATTGGTATGGGCATTTAACTTCCAGGTTAAAATTAAGTCTTTGCCCTTTCTGTTGCACAGCTCCCTATTTGTTATGTCTGAATATCTCTTTATTCAGTTATTCTTTATTGAGAAGTTTAGTCGCATATATGAGGGTGTTTTGCTTTTAATCTTGGTTGGTTTAGTTTTCTTAGGTACATATGTCTCTTTTTTGATGTCAAACGTTTTTAATGTGAATCTATACAAACAAATTCCTCTGGCCAATGTGGGGAGAACTACCTCATATATTATTTCTACCTTGTCTATCTTCTTCATATCTTTTAGTCTTTTATCTTTACAGTTACCAGTGTATATTCTCTTACCTTGTCAGTTTGTTATATCTCTTTTCTTCTCATATATTCATTTAAGGAATTTGGGATTTGAGGGCTTACTTCTTTCTCGTAAGACAATTCTTGTTTCTCTAATAGTTTTCTTTATGTTTTTGGGTTCCTTTCTTGGGGGAATTATATATGAGGCTCCTGCACTTTCTTCTACAGTAGGGTACTTTGTTGGAATTGGAGTAGCCAATATGAAGATAGATAGACCAAAATTAAATATTGAAATGGTTTTGTATATTGTTGCTTTAATTGGAGTTATTTTAGCCAATCTATTTTTGAATGTTTTTGCATAGTTATATGAAAGTAGGGGAGTAGGGCTTATAGTCAAAAGGGGCCTATAGTTTCACGTACCCCATAGTATTGTCAATGTGGATAACTTACTGCTAATACATTTAATTATATATAGGGATATATTTCTTATCGAGTGAAGTACTAAGGGTTATATTTAAATGAGTATGCGTTCCTAACGATGAGTACTATCCCCTATGTTGCAATATGTTATGATTTCGTATACAATACAACCGAGTATAATCATCCTTATATGCGGTCATATACTTGTAAGAACCGAAGGAGTAATGAAAAACAATAGTTTCTAATAAATAAAATAAAGATAAAAAGAATGAAAAATGAAAAACCCTATACAAATTAATTCTCTTTATATTTTTTGCATATATCCCTATTTTCCTTTACCTATGGGAAAAATGAAAAAAGTCCCCTACTTTGGTTTTATTTTTTAGAAAGTTAATATATCATTAATATATATGACGAAACCATTCTATCTTCAAAATGTTCCTAAACTACCTAATCAGGATATGTATTTTCTTAATCTTCAGAATAATGCATACAGTTTTCAAACAATTATTAATTATGCAAGAGATCTTTCAATATTTAGTGTATATTTACATTTTAATAATATTAAGTTTAAGAATCTAAGTAAGCAGGATATTTTGAATTATAAAGGATATCTAGGGAGTGGTAATCATTTGAAAGATTTGGATAGAATAAGGGGGGAGTGCTTAAGAAATATTGTTAGTACAACAGATTCTGATAGCAAAGCTACTAGCGACTCAGGAAGGCATGTAAAAGATTTGGGTGGTATGATTAGACCTGTGGAAGAAGAGAAAGAAAAAGAAAATGGTTCAGAGAGTTCTCCACAGGAGTATGAGGATGACTTTCTCTCAAAAGTTTACAGTAAGGTATATGGCTCACTTGGTATTTTAGATAGGCCACTTAATTCTCGATCAAGAAGTAAAAATGGTTTAGATGTTAGGAGTATAAATAGAATGCTATCTGCCCTGCGTTCGTATTTAAAATTTAGAATAGAATTTGATTTTGATATTCCAATTCCTCCTGACGGTATAAAAATGGTAAGAACTGAAAAGAAGGTAAAAAAGGTTGCATCTTTAGAAGACTTAACTAGATTAATTGAATCTCCTATGGAGTTTGAAAAAGATGAGCGTGTAGCGCTTCGTAATAGATGTATGTTAGAGATGCTTTTTGCAACTGGTATGAGAATATCTGAATTAATAAATTTAAATATTGAACAATTAAATGCTGAGGGTAAGATATATGTAATGGGTAAAGGTAAAAAAGAGAGGGCTGTATATATGACAAACAGGGCTTTGGGATGGTTAAATAAATATCTGAAGTTAAGACTAGAGTATGCTTTCTCAGATAGGGAGAGGAATGAGCAGCCGGGTAATGTTGACAAGTTGTTTGTAGACTTAGGGGTAAAAGATAGAGATATGAAACATCGTGAAACAAAATCAGAAGGACCAATTCCTGGGGGTTTAAATTTAGAGGTTTTTGATTCTGAGAATAGGAAGTATATTAGGTTGGTTGAGGAGTACAGGAAAAATAAGTTTTTGGAAAAGTTCAACTCCCCTGCCCTATTCATTCCGTTTGTAGGTATTAGGAGTAAAAAAATAAATTCGAGGATATCAACTAACTATTTTCAAGAAAAAATTGCTGATTACAGAAGGAGATTAGGTATTCAAATTCCTACCTCAGCACATAGTTTAAGACATGGTTTTGCAACTTATATGGCAGAAGATGGTGCTAGTGCAGTAGCATTACAGATACTTTTGGGCCATGAGAGCTTAGACACAACTACTAAGTATGTACATGCAAGTGAGAAGTTTGCAGAAGAGACTGTTAGA
>DDXN01000017.1 GCA_002347605.1 Candidatus Dojkabacteria bacterium UBA2259
GCACCCTTAATATTTTCTGGTAACTGACCAATATACTGATGAGCAAGTGTAAGATTCAACCTATACTTTCTCGCTTCAGAAAGAATAGATGCAAATTCATCGGTCGCGAAATTTTGGAACTCATCAGCGTAAAAGAAGAAGTCTCTTCTTTCCTCNNGCTGCAGCTAAAAGCTTTTGTACAAGAAGTAGACCTAAAAATGACATATTCTCATCCCCAATTGCACCTTTAGAAAGGTTTACAATTAGTATCTTCCCATTATCCATTATATCTCTGAAATCAAAAGATGATTGAGATTGCCCTATTATATTTCTAATGGCTAAATTAGTTGTAAACTTGTCAAACTTAGATACAAAATACCCAAGACTCTCAGACTTGGTTTTTTGGTCTGTCTTTGCAACCTGATCTACCCAATACCTTCTTACAAGTTCATCTTTAATTAAGGGTAACCACTTTTCCTGTACCCATTTCTCATCCTGTAACATACGAACAACCTCTATAAGGGTGGATCCTTCAACACTCATTGCAGTTAACATAGAGTTTCTAACAGCCTGCTGCATCATTGGACCAACATATCCTTGATTGTGCGGATCAAAGAGACGAATAAGGAGAGCTATGAAACTATTGACTATCTGATGCTTATGTTGTTCATTGTAGTACTCTAAGATATTTAACCCGAATGGTCTTTCGAAATCTCCTGCATCAAAATATATAACGTCATCAACTCTCTCTGGAGGAATTCTCTCAAGTATCATCTCTGCAGTTTGGCCATGGGGATCAATAAAACAAACACCATCTCCGTTGTATATATCCTGTATAAGCATCCTAACCATTAGCCAAGATTTACCTGTACCAGTCTGTCCAAGAATATATGTATGTCTTCGTCTGTCATCTCTTTGAAAGCATATAGCCTTCACTTTGTCTCTAAATACATTGTTCCCAACCCATATAGTATCTTTTGAATGTATCTCAGAGCTAATCTCATTACTAGCAGGTATCTCTCTTGCCAGTAGCCAATTAATATTCGGAGTAGTAATATCTTTGTTTGGAAAATGATATATAGCCGCAAGTTCCTCGACATTAAGAATATTTTTTGATTCAAGAGATGGTCTTCTGTATACAACATCATACATAAACTCTTTTTCTTTCTTAGCACCTTTAATATCAACTTTCTTAAACCTATTTATACCTGGATTCCCATACTGATCAAACCCTCCAACAATATTATCCAAGTGCATTTTAGCAAGCGCTTCATCTGCAGCAGATGTAACAATCCTAATATCAACAGCAAAACCATTCTTTCCAACCTTCTTGCCAATAGCCGTAAGCTTCTCTTCACTTACATTCATCTTTTTCTTCTCGGGATCCGAATTGTTGTTTTGAACCTTTTTGACAAATCCCAAACCATTCTTTTGCCAATTACTTCCACTTGGAGATATCACTATCTGAACCATAGCCCCCTCTCCATTGGACATTTTGCTTAAAGTACTTAAGATATTTGCTAAAGGATCTCCAGTAAAGTCCTCTGCAACTTTAATTGGGCAGTAACTTTCTTCGTTAAGTTCTAATTTTGTGAAAGCTACTTTTGAATTTTTATTAAAAATATTGTAATCCTCAACCTTTCTTACCTCTGCATCCTGATATGATCCCAATATCTGCTTCTCAACGTGTTCTGCAAATTTCTTTGGAGAGTAAACAAAAAATTTAATCTCCCCAGGCTTACCTATCATTTCAAAACTAATACTATTATTCACTGTAAACCTTTCTGCAATTCCCTTCCCCTTCCCCCCTATTCCTACAAGATTAGAAAACATCTTTTCGGCAACCCCTATTTCTGTTTCATTTCCTCTTGGAACTCTTACTTCGAAAAGCTCCCACTCTTTAGCCTTTTCATTCCTGTCCTTTTTCTTGAGCCTGTCTTTTACTTTAAGAAAAGCTAACACTCCTAAAGAAACTATCACTATAAAAAATACAATCCAACCCCATGGGATATTAACTTCCTTGTTAGTAAGCTCCCCATATGAATCTTTAGGATACTCAACAGGATTGCCTATGATAATGTCATCGTCTGGCATTGGGCCTACTTGGGTTATTAGATACTCGTTCATAAAAGTATGGACAGATTAACTGTATATACAAAAGGATATCATATCTATTGAGGATAATCGAGAGGGCAATTAGAGATTTTCTGGCTCAACACCCTGTTGTTTGGAAGCGATAAGAGTACCCCATGTATCACCTGAATCAATATCTTTACTACCTGATGTAATACTTAGTCCTGGAGAAACTTTTGGTTCAGCTGTAACTGGTCTACTCTGAACTGGAAAAACTGGGGTTGTAACTTGTTGTGTAGAAATAGAAGAAGAACCCACTTCAGAAGCAAAATCTGATGCCTCTACTGGGACAACTACTTCTGGTGTAACTTGATTTAATTTTTCTTGATTTATTTCTACTGACATAACCTATAACATTATATCATATATTTTCTTTTTTCAACAAGTAACTCTCTATCTAAATCTTTCTTCTTCTCTTCTAGCTTCTTTTCGTATCTCTTTTTACCTCTAGCTAATCCAATCTCTAATTTAAATATCCCTCTCTTTGAATATATCTTAATGGGTATCAAAGTGAGATTCCCCTGTTTCATTTTACTCTGTAAGTATATCAACTCCTTCCTGTTTATCAACAACTTTCTTGATCTTGCAGAATCGTAATTAGAAGAACCATCATATTTGTACCTAGGGATATCAGTATTAATCAACCAAAGCTCGTTGTTTAATACCTTAACAAAAGAATCTCCTAGATTACACCTACCCATTCTTAGAGATTTTACTTCAGCACCAAGCAGAAGTATTCCTACTTCCATTCTCTCTAGAATTTCATAATTGTGAAGACCTTTTTTGTTAATTATTTCCATCCCCCATTATATCATCACAGGTTGACTTTCCATATTATAGTACCATCCAGTATATACATACTCTCCTCTTTGTAATCAACTACAATATCCTTTACGTTCTTCCAGGCATCACTTTGATCAAATATGTATTGGTTTAGTAAGAGTAATTCGTTAGGGTGTCTTTTCTCTCCTGCTTCAACGGGTTTCTCAAACTTGAGAACTCTCCTGTCCTCACTATCAAATATGTATAGTCCATTATTCAAACTATCTACTGTATACCCATATTTAGGATTTTTTAGAGGCTTGTCTAACCCAGTTAAAGTAATTGGGGACTCTACCATACTTCCCCCACTACTTACATACCTGTACACTCCATTCTCTCCTTCGGCAAGAATATATACACTTAAATCAGAAAATACGTCATTAGCCTTTTCGTAGGCGTCTTTCGAAAGATATGGTGAGGAGAGACCATAACCCCCATCAAAATTAATAGACTTAAGCAGAGCCTTTTTCTCTCTATCTAAAACATATGCGTTTTCATTAGTAGTAAGTACAGCAAATTCAACAATATTATTTGCTCCAATACTCTGAATACTTAGTCCACTAAGTTTAACAAATGGTTTAAAACCTTCACCTGCAACCTCGGCCTTTAGAATACCACTTCCCAGATCTAGAACAAAAATACCTTTGTCTCTTGTATATATCTTTGATGGCTGGTCCAGTACCTTGTTACTATCTAGAATATTTGTGACCTTTTTGTCATACAAAGAAATTGTATATACAGATTTTGTACCGAGATCTGAAATAACCAGAAATTCATTACCATTAGTATCTCTAAATATCCCAATATCATCAGGTTTTGAATCTTGATTAAAATTAAAAGTATCAAAATATTTTTCAATTGAGCTATCTGATTTAGAAAGCCTTACTTTTTTGTAAAGAGAATCTTCAATACCTAGTACTTGACCCTGTAATTCACTAAGTCTCTGAGTATCTTTCTCCCCCAAATCTTGTGGTATCTTTGACAATTCATCCGATGCCCTAAATATGTATGTTTGGGCACTCGTCCTATCAGTTCCTAATTTACTTTGGGCATCACCCAAGAGGCCTTCAACTAGTGCAAATACTTCATTCGCTGCCTTACTTTTCTCTCTTGCCTCTTTCTGATCAATAGTAAACTTAATACCCCCTACTATTAATGATATCCCCAGTAACACAAGAATTAATATCTTTAATCTTTTAAATCTCATACTCTTCTGTTTGTAACCATCTATCTTGAACTCCTTGAAATTAGTATCTTTTTTTTGTCTTAAATTACTCTGAGATACTCTTGCAGATACTTTTTTAAACCATCTCTTTTTGCCTAGTTTGTTAGATACTTTTTCCTTAATCCTAAAAACTAAATTTTTAATTGAAAGATATATTTTACCTCCTACCTTTTTAATGAGAACCCATACTGAAGAAAAGATCTTCTTAAAGCCTACCTTTAAGAATGAAAATTTCTTAAAAAATCTGGAAAAAATATCTCTTAAATCTTTCTCTGGTCTGGGAGAAGTAAATATTTTTTTAGCAACTTTTGAAGTAGGAACAAAATCTGTATCAGAAGGCTCCCTGCTTGAGAATATCTTGCTTACCTCTTTTTTCTCTTTCACAATCTCAGGATTCTTAATACCCTTTTCCTCTTCTTTAGAGAAAACTACAAGGCCCATATCATTACCCACTTCTTGCCCTAACTCCTCCAATGTGCAAATGAGTTCATCTCTATCCTTGGTATTAATTACCCTTTGAATATTTTCTTTAAGGAAACCTTTTGTAGAAGAGAATATTAGGTCACCACTTTCAATAGCGACTGCAGCAGTTTTAGCTTTTTTACTATTTAACATCTCAAAGATATCTATCAACCTACCCTTTTTGTATACAAATATATCGCTTTCACCCAAAAGTCCAATATATATTCCACTTCTACTCGATACAAATACTGTGAAATTAATATCTACACCATACTCCCCTATCTGACTATCATTCTCAATTAGCTGTTTTATCCTTCTTGTTGCCTCAGAAAGACCAAGTTTAAGAGACTCGTTTATGGAATCTGTTTTTGAATATTCAAAACCATCTACTACCCCATCCCAAGCAAACTTAGTAAGCTTGTCCCCAGCAATATCTACTTGCGAGGATACAAAGAGTAGGCCATACATATCAACCTCTATATCCCCTTTACATCTTGGAGGTCTTTTGTAATTAAAAAGTCCTATGAATGATTTTTTTGAATCTGAATTGTTTATATACTTTGATGCAGTAACGGGCATTATTTTTATCCTAATACAATTATTATTGTCCCTACAATACTAACAAGAAGAGATATCGAAAGGTTTAAATAGGTTAACACCTTAACTTTAGAGCTACCTGTTGATTCTACTGTGTCCATCAATATTCTAACTTTCAGAAAAAGCATAAAAGAATAGAAGAGACATCCTACTAAAAGCAGAATTAGAGGTATTTTAAGTATATCCCCAAGTCCAACAAATGGTTTTAGGTCTACTGATAGTATTTCATCAAACATATTACTTTCCATTCTATATATCTCCTTTCTGTTTCATTTCAAGTAAATCATTAATTACATCCTGCAACTCCCTGGGTCTTGGAATTGTTCTAAGGTGAAAATCTACTTCGTGTCCCGCCGTATCTATATCTACATCACCTACATCAAGCATATTACCCCAGAAACCAATAGTCTTATGCGTTATATCCTCAATCTTCTCTAACTGAGCTTCGGCGTATGAGTGATAGAAGGCGTTATCCATTCTTACAACAACTATTCTTTGGTCTGTAACAATATTGACTGTAAAGAACCATTTTAAGACTGTAGTAACAAGAATATTAATACATAGTAATGTACATACAATTAGAATCCCAATATAGAGAGTTGAAGATCCTAAGGAATTTAGTAGCTTTGGGAAAAACAGAAGTATGATTGGTAAAAAAATACATAAAAGAGCAAATACTGTATTAGGAATATATGCTATCCAATGTGTTCTAACAACTAAAATAACTTCCTCCCCAGGATCTTTTCCATAGAAATTTAATTTTTTAGGAAACACTGAAAAGCTAGATAACAGTCCGTGATTCTCTTCTTCAAATAGCCTATTTAAAAAGGATTTGTTTGCATTACTAAATTTCTTTGGAATATGTCTTTGAGCATCTCTCATAATGACAAGGATATCACAAAAATATATAGATTCCCAGTATATTTACTTCATTCGAATCTCAAAATGCCAGAAAGCATCACTCCTGGAACCTTGTGGGATTCTCAAGTTACCAGGAGCACGAAGATTATATGCAGTCTTAAACTCTTTTCCATTCATAGAAATCTGTCCTGCATCTGTCTGGAAGATTACATCTGAAGTCCACCCATTTGAATTCTTTACCACAACTGAATAAACCTTTGATACGGGTTTCGGTGCCAACAAACGTAATTCTTCATGGGAGTAAGGATTGTAGGCCTTAGGATCATCACTTGGTCTAGGATGACAAGCATCTTTCAAAGGGATAATTCTTGTATCACTCCAGTTTTTCAGTTTCCCAACTTGATAAGCATTAATAATATCAGCCATCTCTGCCTGATTTAACCATGGAGTTCGGTTGCAACTTGAGGAACTTACAGAGGTACCAACTGAATATCCACTCCTGTACCATGTTTTATAGAACCAATAGTATGTCCCAACTCTTCCTGTCTGTGATAATGTGTCCCATGCGCGTGAAATCCAATTTGGATCTCCACCAGTTTTATCAGTAGTATCCCATCCAACTAGATTTGCAGGATTATCTATCCAACCTCCATTTATTGCAGCATACTGAGAGGAAAAAACTTTCCCACTCCTGAGCATTACAATCCCTCTTGTTGAGTCTACAGCCTCTTTCCATCTTCCTAGTTTTTGATTAGCAATTACCTGCCCACATTCATCTCCTCTCACAGAATTACTTCCATAGTTAGTCGAATTTAGTGCATATGTTCGAGCTGCAACTGCCTGAGCTTTTAATGCTTCCATAGGCCAACTTTCTGACATTTCACCTAATCTATACATATAATCTGTTTCAAAATCATAAGAGGCATATCTTGGGTTTTTACATACATCGCAACTATAACCTGAATCACAATATTTCACAGTAATTTTTATCCCACTTGTTGATTTGGTCTCAATATTTATACCCAAATAATATGCCCTTAATATTGCCTCATAATTCTCTCCTATCTCTGCCCTCGCCTTTGCACCCCATTGACTCATACCATTTCTATGGGTATAGGCACCAATAGAATAAACTGCAAAAGAACCCTGTGGAGCTTCCTTAAAACCTTCCAAACTCCCCCAATAATCTCCTCCACTTGGTACAGAATTCGGATTAACATAAGTTCCACCTTGTCTTGAAAGTAGTAATTGGTATTGTATACTTGATAACTCTGTAGATATACCATTGATTGTTCTTTTTACTTTAGATTTCTCAGCAATCTGAGCATTTAACTCCCCCTGTACTTTATTTTTCTCTGCTAATACCAACTTATATGACTTGTCTAAATCTTCCTTTTGTTCATCAAGTTGTTTCTTTTCATCTTCAAGAGACTTTTTTAGCTCAACAAGATTCTCAAACTCTCCTGTAATCTTTTCAATATCTTCTTTTAATATACTTATTGCACTTTTTTTAACAAACAGTGTTTGTAACATTTTGTCTAAATTTGTAAAAGAGAAAAACAACTGCCCCTCATTATACCTACTCTCCATATATAGTTGCCCTGATACTAAATCTAAATACCCTTTTTTTTGAGCAAGAAGTTCCTCCTTCTCTTTAATAATTAGCAATTTCTCTTCAATCTCTTTGTTCCTTTTGTCTATTTCTTTTTGTAATTTACTGATCTCAACATTAAGAAGATTAACCTGCTCAGAGAGGGTGTAGTTACTTCCACTTATTTCTTTAATTTTTGCTTCAATCTGTGAAAGATATGATTTCTGTTTGTTTAATTCCTCTGCTTTCTGATTAATAATAACCTCTAGCTCTTCTGGGGTCTGAGAGTATATTGGGGAGACAAAATTAAGAAAGAGAAATGATCCAATAGTTATGGCGAAAAATGAGACAATGTATTTTAGAGCAGTTTTTCTATGAGACATTATCAGATTATACCATGTCTTAACACTATGGAAGTACAAACCCAAGTACAAATTTCAAAAGCATATAGATTGATACTAAAAGAACCAAACCAATAATAGACCAAGTAAGAGTTGCCTGTGCTTGTTGTATTCTTCCCGGATCCCCACCTGAAGTAATCCACATATATCCACCTACTATAATCATAGCTACAGCAATTAATCCTCCAGCAGGGAATACAAATCCCATTATCTTTTCTAATGGGCCACCTGGCAGAACCAAACAACACAGTTGAGGTGGGTTATCTCCTCCACAAAGGCAATTATTGGTCGGATTAGAGGGCCCATAGGGGTCATCTAACGTGGCATATACAAAACCTGAAAACAATCTAAAGAAGAATTCAAAAAACTTGTTAATCATTATTTACCTCCCAAAAAGTTATCTAATATGAATTGTATAACAAGTGGAGCTATAAATGCTAGTATCATCCCAACTATTGCAAACACCAATGATGAGGTTGCCCTCCCTACTTTCTTCTCATCACCAAAAGAAAAGATATACTGAAACCCCGATACTATAATCATAATCACTGAAAGGACTGCAGCGAAATTAATTAGCCAATTGATTATTTCAAGGATAATACTTTGTACATCTAGATTATTTGCAGTAGTTATATCTGAAAAATCCATTTATTAAGAATAGTTAGTATTAATCCCTTGACAAGAGTTATTCCATCTGAAAGGGAGGGTTAATACCCCCGCCACCTCCACCACCTGTCGTTCCTGTAAGAAAATTAGTAAGAACAAAATTTACAAGTAATACTGCTATAAAACACACTACTAGACCTACTATTGCAAATGTTAAAGTTTTTGTTGCCTTACCAATTTTGTTCTCATCTCCAGAAGCAGTAATATATTGAAAACCAGCCACTATTATCATTACAACGGCAATTACTGCAGAAAAACCAATTGCCCAATTAATCAACTTTACTATTAAATCACCCAAGGTAACATCTGGACCACTAAGATGTAGCATGTCTTCTAGCCAATCTAGTGGAGCAGCAAAAGTTCTTGTTACAAAAAGAGTTGATGCACTAACAATAGCCATAGCACCCACACTAAAGAACTTGAGAACTTTCTTCATTACAAAAGACAATTAATTTAGATTACTACCTATTTAATAAATAAAAATCCAAGAACAAAGTTTACTAATATAACTGCAATGAAACATATTACTAAACCTACTATTGCAAATGTCAATGTCTTTGTCGCCTTTCCAATTTTGCCCTCATCTCCATTAGCTGTGATATACATATATCCAGCAACTATTAACATAATTACTGCAACAATAGCAGCAAATCCAATTGCCCAGTTTATAATTGTCTTAATAAGTGTTGGAACATCTCCAGTTCCTCCGGCTGTAACACCAGTAAGCCAGTTTCTAGGATCTTCAGCGGCATATACATTACCTACAAATAAACTAGAAACTGTTGCAACTGATACAGTTGCCATTGAAGAGATCTTTTTAAATATATTCTTCATTTTTAAATAAATAAATTTAACTTATCTTAATTACCGATTATAATATAGGACCTCCATTAAAGCAATATCTTCTCAAGTAAATATACAATTATTAGCTTTGCAACAAATACTATTACCATACCAACAACAGCAGCTGTAATGGTCTTTCCCCCCTTTGATACCTTGTCGGGATCGCCGTTTGACATAATTAAGGTGTATCCTCCAACAATAACCATAATGACTGCAACAACAACAGATAGTCCAATAGCATAATTTAAAATGTCTGTTACAAATTTAACAACTCCTTCTGGTGTTGACAAATCACTATTCCAAGGAGCTATAGTAATAGGAACCCCTCCAATAGTAGCAAGTAGATACTTCAGTTCAAACTTGTTTTTAGATTTATTCATTTTCTATATTAAGGTTCTATTCCACCAATATTAAATATATTACCTAGAAGCACTAAAATAGTAACAGAGAGAAGTATAAATATGAAACCAATTATTGCGTTAGTTATTTGATCCCTAGCCTCCTTAAGCTTTTCTGGATCTCCCCTACTTGTCATTAGTTTGAATGTTGCAAATGCAAGAAGAATAAACACACAGACACCACTTAAAGGTATTGCAAAAGATATTATTGTATCAATTATACCCCCAGTGTCTGATGTCCCTGCTTGTAACTCTTTCCATTTTTCAATAGCTTCATCTATTGAACTTTGTGCATATATTTTTGAAACATTTGTCATAGACATCTGAATTATACTAGAGTTTCTGTAATTTTTAAAATATATTACAAAATAGCATCACTACATATAGACCTGTAATCACAATACTTACACTTAAAACTATTCGGTGTAGCACCAAATTCTCTCTCCTTAATACTCTGTATTACACTATACACATTCTCTTTTGCCTCCTCTCTTCTCTTCTGGGAAATATCTACCTCGACCTCAACACCCTCCTCTACAAATATATACTTAGCTTTCGAAACTTTCACTCCCAAGCTCTGTTCTGCGAATATGCAATAGAGAGGAAGCTGTAAATCATGCTTTATATCAGACTCATCTTTTAATTTCCCACTCTTGTAATCAATTATCTCAACAGTGGGTACCTCCCCCATCTCTACTAAATCCATCCTATCAATCTTCCCTACAAAACTACTCTCTGGTAAATGTACTGTAAAAGATTGTTCCAAACGATATGGGCTTTGTCCAACGTTGTAGAATTTGTCATAGAAATCAGACATAGCCTTTAATCCACTCTCTTTCCTTTGATTCTCATGCTGTTTACTCTCATATCCCCTACCTATCCAATTCTTAAGAAAGAGATTTGTTAATTCCTCCTTACTTGGTTCCTCTGTAATTCCCAATCCACCTTTGTATCTCTGAACTAATGTGTAGAAATCTCTCAGTGTATTATGTATTGTAGATCCAAAAGTCATAGATGCATGAGCTTGGGTAGGTATCTGTAAAACATATGAGTATTCATATTTTTTTGGACAGTACTGATAGGTATTAATCTGTGAGTAACTTACCTTTTTCCCAACCTCTATTTTAGTATTTTCAGGGATTATCTCTTTCTCTTTTGAACTATACATATTCAAATCATCTTCAGACCTGACTATGCTTGGATTATTAAACTCTTGGGTAATATCTCTGTCCAGTATTTCATTTAAAAATATACTGTATTTTTTCTTTCTTTTTGCATTACCGTAAAAATTGGCAGTAGTAAGATACAGCTTCTCTTTTGCACGAGTAGCACCAACATAGAACAGTCTTCTCTCTTCCTGTAAATGTTCTTCTCTTTCATCCAAACCAGAAAGAGACTCTTTAATTAAATCTTGAGGTATTGGAATGGTATCCTTTCTGTTTTGTGAGGGGAATCTATCTGATACAAGATTAACTAAAAATACAACAGGAAATTCCAAACCCTTTGCACTATGAACTGTAAGAATATTCACTGCATCATACTCACTTAAATCCATTTGATCTACAAGTGGAGAATCCCCTACCTCTATACTGTAATTAAGATAGTCTACATATTCATATGTATTAGAATCGGGATTGACTCTCTCGTACTCTTTTATGGTATTAAAATATCTAGACAGGTTGTTTACCTTAAACTCTGTTTGGTTTGATTCCTCTTTCAGCAGATTTTGAATGTATCCACTCTCTTGAACAAAAGAGAAAAGTATTTCACCAACAGACGCATTTTCCTTTAACATCTTTACACATTTATCAAATATTGTAAGAAATTTCTTAATACCATCTTTAGCATCTTGTGAGAGAATTTTGTCACCTAGGTTGCTGATAGTGAACTCTATGTTGTTACCAATACTCACATTAAAGATACCCTCTAATTCCTCTAATACAGATACCTTGTTCTCTCTTGCACTCCTATTGATATCTAAAAACTCTCTACTGGTAAGTTGCCACTCTGACATACTAAGTACTTTGTACATTGACACTTCGTCTTTGTAGTCTGTGAGTAACCTTAGGAAGGCTATCAGAGGCTTTATCTCATCTCTAAAATACAAACCTCTTGAACCTCCAAGTTTGTATGGTATACCAAAATATCTAAGATTTTGAACAATACTATCTGCATGTGCATTAGCTCTGACCAATATTGCAACATCCGAAAATTTATACTTCCTGTCTGGTGTTAACTCTACAAATGCAGATTGTCCCCTTTCATTGTATTTCTGGGTACCCTCTACTACAGTCTCTTTGCTATTCCCAGTTAATGTTAAAATCTCTTTAGCTATCCACTCCGACTCAGCATCCTCATTACTTGCTGTAGTTAAATTAACAATATTATCATCAGGCTCAAATGATCCCTTAGCTATCAACCTTTTATCTACCTTCTCAGTTATCTCTAACCTGTATGGATTGTTATGTTTAATTAATGTATATGCAGAATCTAGTATCTCTTGTTGAGATCTATAGTTCTCTGTAAGCACTATCTCCTTTGCTTTAGGATAGTACTGTTTAAACTGTAAGATATTGGATATTGCAGCACCTCTGAATTTGTATATAGCTTGATCATCATCACCTACTACAGTCAAGTTAGGATTTATCTTTCCAATCTTTGCAATATCTGTTTTAGGATCTAAACCTGAAAGAATATTTACTAATACACTCTGTGTATAGTTGGTATCCTGGAACTCATCTACTAATGTGTATTTAAATTTGGTCTGATATTTTTTTAATACATTAGGCTTCTCCCTAAACAGCTTAATTGTAAGTAGTATTAAATCACCGAAATCTATTCTAGAATTTTGAATCTTTAGCTTAGTATATTCATCATATACGGTAGCAAGTTCAAGAGTATCTTCGTATTCTGCCTTCTGCGCACTACCTCTTTTTGTTAAAGATTTAGCATACAACAGGTATTCATCTGGAGATACATCTTCATCCTGCAGTCTAGAAAAATGTTTTAGGATATCGTCTATAAACTTGGTGGGATTTCCATAGGGTCTAAAATTCTTCAATGAGAAATCAAAAAGATGCTTTCTAAAAAATATATACCCTTCGGCTGCAGACATCATTGTATAGTTACTATCTAAACCAATATGATAACCCTCCTGTTTTAATATCCGATCACAAAACGAATGGAATGTTGATATCCATATATCACCATAACCTAAAGACAAATTCTCATCTACCCTATCTAGCATTTCATTTGCAGCTTTGTCTGTAAACGTAAGTGCTAGGATTTCATTTGGTTTAGCCCAGTTGTTATTAATAATATGTAGGATCCTTTCTGTAATTACAGCTGTTTTTCCAGTTCCAGATCCGGCAATAATTAACAGTGCACCCTTTTTATGCTCAACTGCTAATTTCTGTTTCTCATTTAAGTTAATATTCATTTTGCTAATTCCTTTAATTGAGATATCTCTTCTAATGCCCCCTTAGGATTTGATAGGGAAGGAGTTTCAAGTATAAAGGGGATATTTTTAAATTCTTCCCTATGCAATATGTTAGATATTGTATCCTTCCCAAGTTTACCTTTTCCTAGGTTAGCATGTCTATCTTTGTTAGAACCTAATTCCGTCATAGAATCATTCAGATGTATAGATTTAATTCTTTCAAACTTAAGTGTTTCCCCAATCTCTTCTACTACACTATCTATATCGTTGACCCAGTCGTATCCAGCGGCATATGTATGCTGAGTATCTAGTACATACCCTACTCTATCTTTCTCTTTACATCCATCTCTAATATTTGATAACTCTGTAAAGCTTCTTCCCATATTCATTCCTGATCCTGCAGTAGACTCAACCAAAAGCCACTGATCTCCCCCAACCTCATTAAGTACCCAATCTATACCGTAAGAGATTCTCTCTAAGCTATCTTCGTAGTTTAATTCTTTCTGAGATCCTGGATGAAAACATACACCTAATACATCAACATCTAAGCTATTTTTTGTAATTAATTGAGATACCCTATTTGCGAAATCTAAATATACAACTAAACCCATTTTACCTAAATGGAATAGTTGCTTATCTTCTCTAGCTAAGTTAGTTAGATATATTCCATGTATTAAGATTTTCTTCACTTGAGAACCCTTTAACTGTTCAACAAATTTCTCAATACTGCTCTGTTCAATATTTTTAGTTGCCCATCTCATAGGAGCAGTAGGCATAATCTGTATGCTATTTATTTCATACCCATCTCCCTGCTTTATTGAATTTTCTATTCCTCCACTAGAGGATACGTGTGCTCCTAAATACATAATGTATTTTAACATATATTGCATCTGGAGATACTTAAACACACATTTTTAACTTGTCATAATTATGGTATAATTTTGACATAATTTAAACAAATATATTTATGCCAAATATCAAACCTATCAGCTATTTAAGAAACACTAAAAAATTGATGCAACTATGTGACAAATCTAGTGATGCAATATATTTAACAAAGAATGGGTACAAAGCATTAACAATACTGAATTCTGACAGATACGACAGAGATATGGCCCAACTTGAGATTTACAAAAAAATTGTAGAGGCAACAAATGATATTAAAGAGGGTAAAATTTTTAATGCAAAAGAAGAGATTGAGAAACTAGACAAAAAGTATGGGTTCTAAATACTCATTGATAATAACTAGGAAAGCATTGGAGGATTTGGAACAGATTTATGTGTACATATTAGGCACCTCCCTATCAAAAGAAATAGCAAAAAAAAATAAAGAGGAATATTGTAAACGAAATTTTTTCTCTTGAGCTTTTTCCAAAAAGGAACACCAAAATTGATGGTTTCGGAGATATCAGACGATTATTAATATATTCCTATGCAGTATTGTACATAATTGAAGGGGAGAAAAAAGAAGTTGTAATATTAAGAATACTTTCAAACTATACTGATTGGCAGTAGTTTTTCTAGCATATATTCAATGAATAAAGTATAATTAGCCTTGTCTATGGAGAGGTGCCTGAGTGGTCGAAAGGAACTCACTGCTAACGAGTCGTAGGCCTTTAAAGCCTACCGCGGGTTCGAATCCCGCCCTCTCCGCCAGTTTCTAATATATCTTTTTAGGATATTCTTCTTTCAATCAAACACATCTAGTATAATTTCTAAAAGTTAGAAAATTACTCTGAACAATATAATGGCTAAGAAAAAGAAAAGTAAAAAAGGTCTATCAACCCCCTTTCTTCCCCTCTTTGTTATCTCTCTAC
>DDXN01000009.1:0-64451 GCA_002347605.1 Candidatus Dojkabacteria bacterium UBA2259
TGTCAAGAAACAAAACATCAGGCACAAAACAAAGAGAAGGCCATGGCAAATTTAAGATCAAGGCTGTATGAAAAGAAAAAGAGGGAAGAGGATGAAAAAAGATCAAATATGAGATCTTCCCAAATTGGGAATGCAATGAGAGCAGAAAAAATTAGAACATACAATTTCCCTCAAAATAGAATTACAGACCATAGGATTAAAAAGTCTTGGCATAATATTGAATCCGTTCTTTTGGGGAACCTAGATGACATAATACAAGACGTCACAGAGGGCATACAACTTGAAATATTAAACAATGAAAAGTAAATTAGCCCAAATATTTAGAATACAGGGATACCTTAATGATATTAAATACCCTGATTCATATCGTATAGCACGAGAGATATCCCAATATCTCAATTCAAAAAAGAGAATCTCCGAAGATAGTATATTTGAAAGACTACACAAAGAAGAACCCTGGGAATACATAAGAGGATATTCAAAATTCTGTGAGAATGATTTCAGAGTAACAAAAGACACACTAATACCTAGAATAGAAACAGAGCAGTTAGTTTACGATTGTAAGAAACTAATTGAAAAAAATGATATAAAAAACATCATTGATGTTGGTACTGGTACAGGGTGTATTGCAATATCTTTAGCTCATCTACTTAAGAACAAATCCCACTACTCTTTCTTTGGTACAGACATATCTAAAGAGGCTCTCAAAATAGCAAGATACAATGAGAAGAAAATATTGAAAACAAAAAGGGTTAGATGGTTAAATACAAACCTCATAAAAAGTGTCCCCAAATTAGATGGAAAAACAATAATTATTGCTAATCTACCATACATTCCCTCAGAGCAATATGAGAACCTTGATAATAGTGTCCAAAAATATGAACCAAGATTAGCACTAGATGGAGGTAAAGACGGTCTCTCTCTTTATCGTGAGCTCTTCACACAAATTGTCCAGAAAGATATTAAGATTACATTGATATATATGGAATTTGAAGAGAGTAATCTAAAACACATCAAGAAACTTGTTAAAAAGTTTTTTCCCAATTCAAAATTGAGAGCAATCCGAGACTGCTTTGAGAAAGATAGATTTATTAGGATATCCCTTACTCAGCTTCCTGTAGAGTAACTTTTACTGTTTTACTCTCCCCACTCCTCCATATCTCTAGAGAAATCTCTTCCCCTACTTCGTATGATTGCACTATATATGCAAAGGGCTGTTCAACCACTTTGTCATTTACTTTTGTTATGATATCACCCCTTTTGATATCAACACTACTAGCGGGACCTTTAGGATCTATACTCATTACTAATGCTCCAGCTACTACATCTTTGTAAAATAGCGCCTCATATTCTGAAATCATTTGATAGGAAATCCCAATGTATGGTTTTATAAATTTCCCATATATTCTGTACTCTTCTAATCTTTGTTTTACAATATTGATTGGAAGCGCAAATGATATATTCTCAGCAGTTGCTGTTGTAGCAAAGTTAATACCAATTACTTTTCCCTCAGTACTAATTAATGGACCACCAGAATTACCAGGATTAACAGCGGCATCTGTTTGAATAACATTTTCATATACTTTTGTTGTAGAACCAAACCACCCCGAAGACGTTGTCACTGATCTATTCAATCCACTAATTACTCCAGTAGTTACACTCCCTGCATACTCTCCTAAAGGAGTCCCAATTGCTATAACTGTTTGTCCAGCCAAAAGATTATCTGAATCCCCCAATTCTAATGCATCCAAAGAGGTTGCATCAACCTTAATCAGTGCAATATCATTTCCATCGTCTCTAAGTATCTCAACCACTTCATACTCTTTCCCATCACTAGTAATTACCTTGTATGAAGATGTCATATCAGACACAACATGTTGATTAGTAATAATGATACCGTTAGGATCAACGATAAAGCCAGTACCTATATTACTCACTTCATCCACTAACCCTGCACCACTTTTTAATGTAATCTGACTAATTGCAATACTAACAACAGATGGAGAAGACTCCTGCACCACATCAATTATTACTCCCTCATCTTGGGTAACTGTAATACGAGGTGTACCCTGCTGGGTATCTCCCTCTCCCAGAATCCAATCTCTAACTGGTTCAGAGTACTTAATCAAGAATATTAGAGTAAGTAATAAACATATAATGAATGCAACCGTTAATAATGTAAACCCGAATACTCTTAGATGCCTGAAATTGTCAAAATTGAGTTGAGGTATTTTTTTCTCTTTCTTCTCTTCCATATTTAATACCTTAAAAATTTATTTATTGATTAATATCAATGCCTCATTATACTGCTTATCAATACCACTGATAAAGTCCTGTGTGCTGTTTTCAACAATAACATCTGGAGTAATTGAATTCTCCCTGTTTAACCAAGAACCATCTGGTAATAACCATTTCAAAACAGTAATATGAATACTCGAACCTCCAGCTAGATCAACAATGCTTTGTGCAGTTCCCTTACCGTAAGTTTTACTTCCAACAACTGTTGCAACACCATTTTGCTGCAGTGCTCCTGCAAATATCTCAGATGCAGATGCACTACCCTCATCTACTAAGACTACTACTTTTTTACCAATTAATCTTCCACCCTTTTCTGCATCAAATGTCTGAACATTTCCCTTCCCATCCTCCTGTTGAGATATTATCTTTCCAATATCCAAAAAATCATCTGCAGCATATACTCCTGCATCAAAATATCCACCTGGATTACCTCTTAAATCAATTAATATTTTATCAACACCTGTAGATTTTACCCCCTGCACAATACTATCCCACTTACTTTCCCACTCATTTAAAGAAGACTCTGTAAATCTTGTAATATCTATATATGCTACATCCTTTTTCTCCCCCACAAATGTCAAGGTCATACTTGGCACTGTAATCTCACCCCTTGTAATTTCCATATCAACAGGCTCTAAATCTCCCTTATGCAGAATTCTTAATTTAACCTTTGTACCTGCCTCTCCCCTTATCTTTTGAACTATCTCATATACATTATCCCCACTTTTGACCTCATAATCATCAACAGACAAAATATAGTCCCCCGCCCTTATACCTGCTGCTTTCGCAGGAGATCCATCAAGTGGAGAAACAATTATTATTGAACCATCTGCATATCCCAACTCTGCACCTATGCCTTCGAAATACTTCCCACTATTTAAATCATTAAAATCTTTTGTCTCTTGTGGCGTTAAAAATATTGTTGCTGGATCACCATATGAATCAACCAATCCTTTTACAGCTCCATATACTCTCTCCTCTTCTGAAACCTTCTCCTTCTCAACATATCTGTCCTCTAAAATGTCCCATACTTGCCAAAATAAACTAATATCAGTATTACTTGAACTAATAGAGGAAAGTAACCCACTCGCACTAGGAACTATATTTCTTCCAAATATAACTCCAAAACAGAAAGCCACAACAACTAGTATTAATATCAAAAACACTTTGCTACCATTATTCTCTCTTTCCATAGTAAAAAATTTACAAGTAAAACTTAAATTTTATTATATTCCCACACGAGCAGTAATTACAAATCAATAAAATCTATAAGCCCAATATTCATTAAAGATGTACCCTTCTTCCCAAAATCTACCAAAACATTATTACTATCCTGATCATAATCTAGTATTTTCCCAATATATCCATATGTTAATTGGGATCTTGAAATTACACTCTGATTTATATATTGCTTCACAAACCATTCCCTATTCGTCAAATCGGAATCCGAAAGTATAAATAGCTGATTTTGATATGTATCTAACATTACAAACTTGTTTCGAAAGGTAAGTAACTTTTTCAGAAATACTACATCACAATGAACAGAACCGAAACCACCAAGTATCATTATTGGCAATCCGATTTCTCTAAACTCTGTATATGACATCGCATACGTAAGTATTGCTACTGCACCCTTCTCGAAAAGTTCAATAGCGACCCTGTTATACAGATATGGCCCCACCCACACTATTTTACCTCTATAATCATCACTCAAAGTTCCCTCTTTTAATATTGTATTCCCATCTTCAAGAATCTCTAATTTACCAAAGAATTTGTCTTCTGACTTACTACTCACAACACCATCAATTACAACAGCATTTGTGGTAATCACAAGACCATCAATAGGGTCAACTGCATTAACATAACCTACAAAATCACTCTTAATTGTAGAGCTATTCTCCTCCCCAAGTATATCTACATACCCCTGCCTAACTCTTGAGAAATCTAAAACACCACTTACAGGAGAAACTAAGGTTGTAACAGAAAGCTTCCCAGGAGAAACTCTCTTTGCAATTATTTCACCCTCCTGAATATACTCTCCCTCAATTCTTGTAAGATAATCTTCACACTTTTCTTTCTTGCATCCCAAAGCTTTAGTAATACTTAAAGATTTTTTTAGAGAGCTATCTAATCTCTCAAAAAGTATATCTCCTACTTCAACTTTTCCTTCTTTAACAAGTACTTTATCCCCGTTTTTAAGAGGAATTTTAAATTGATAATCTATATATTTTTCAAATACCCTACTCCTTATCTCCATCTCCCCATAATCTAAATTTAACCCTGTTGTTTTGAGCAGAAGGACCATACACTATTGGCCTATGTCTCCCATCAACAACTAAATACTCATACATTAGCCCATTCTTACTAGACAGAAACTGTACTCTGTTTGATGTCAAATGAGAAAAGACCGCACCATTCGTTAACTCACCCTCAATAATGGCCTTTTCTCCTACATCAGGCAACTTAAGAACTTGTAGCAGAGATCCTAAAGCATAAATATCCCTCGGTTCACTGTTTTGGGAAAGACTTTGGGCTTTAAATATTATTTTATTCTTACTTCTAGAAGGCACATCAGGTATTATCACTTTCAATGCCTTTGGAAGAATATCCCCCTTTAAAACTATGATGTCAGAAGAGAGTTCCTTTTCAACCATACTCTTCCCAAGAGTAAGTACCCTATTCTCTTTGTCAATGAATAGATCTGTAACTCCCTCTAATTCTAATCCATCGATAATCGAAAAGAGAAGCTCCCTTTTGCTTAATAGCCCAGAGATATTACCAGAAACAAATATCGCACTATTACCCTGAATTAGGTTGTCCATCTTCTTTTCATTTGATTGTGACAATGAAAGTAGCTGTAGTGTAGAGAATGCTCTTAATATATCATGTAACACAGGATCTAAAAGATATTCACAATTATGGGCAATTAAATTAGCCCACCTATTTGATATATCCTCAGAGCAAGATTCTATACCAAGAAACGCTTGTAATTTAGAACTCTTAACAAAATCAATCAGCCCTATTTCATTACTCCAATCTATCTTAGATGTAGTAAAGCTAACCTCCTGTGCAGTGTCTTTACTAGACGCTCTACCAGAAGAAGGTCTCTTTCTTGTTCTGTAAACTGAGAAATGAGAAATATCTAAATCTAACCACAAGATATTATCATATCCCATTCTATCAATTATTCCCGTACTAAGAGTCTGTATATATCTATCATCTAGTATCTTTAATGCAATATCTTTAGAGAATTCCTTAATAGATCTAAATATATTGTGAAAAAACGGTTGATTATCATCTACCAATACCCTTATACCTGATACTCCTACTTCCTCCCTTACAAACTGCTTAATATTAAACACCCCCTCGTAAGTTCTATCCACTATATCCCAATCAAACTCTTTCTCTAATGAATCAAAGTATTCAAACCAAAAATCTTTTGTAAATACGCTATCATCCAATCTAAACTTCAATGGTGAAAGATCTGTTTTATCTGAAAGAACATATGTTCTTTGAGCATTTAAATCCGAGTATGCCAAATTAGCAAATACAAAATTGTCTTTAATTAACAAAGTTAGATATGCATTCTGTTTTAGTATAGGCAGTACACTCATGGTAATAATAGTTTACCAGTTAAACAGTATTTTGGGAATAAAAAGGGGGTAATATACCCCCTCTATTTTCGTAAACAATTAATAACTCCTATGATTCTCTTGCTATATATGGTAATAAAGCCATAAATCTTGCTCGCTTAATAGCCTTAGTTAATTGCTTCTGATGCCTATGACAAGCTCCTGATTTTTCTACAGAGATAATCTTACCTCGAACAGAAGTAAATTTCTTTAATTGATATACATCCTTGTATGACACCTCTTTAACCCCTGAATCACACAGAGGACAAGACAGATTTTGAATTATCTTCCTTCTTCTCCTTTGCTTTTTCTTACCACCATAGAAATCATTACTCTCTTCCTCTGTCACACTCTTCTCATCAAAGACATCATCCAAAGATGGAGTCCCTACTATTTTCTTTTCTTTTGTTATCTTAACTTCATCCATTACACATTACTAAACAAATTAAAATGGTAAATCAGAATCATCTAAAGGATCTTCACTATTAGATGTGTCCTCATCCTTAGTTGGAGTCTCCTCAGTAACTACTTCTGCTTCTTCCTCTTCTTTCTCTTGAGTATGAGAGCCCTCAGCATCAAATCCTGCTCCCTGCTTACCCTTGCTATCTAAAAGAATCATATCGTCGACTCTAACCTCCGTCTTGTATCTTGTTGATCCATCATCTGCCTCCCATGATCTAGTCGTTAGAGAGCCCTCGATATATACCTTCATTCCCTTTGCTAGTAGCTGTTGACATATCTCTGCCATTTTATTCCAAGCTACAATATTATGGAACTCTGCAACTTCCTTAACGTTACCATCTTGGTCCTTCCAAGATTTATTTGTTGCAACTCCGAACGTAACAACTGGTGTCCCACCTGTTGTATACCTTATCTCCGGTTCTCTTGTTAGATTCCCTATCAACTGAACCTTGTTTAAAGATCTTGCTGACATTTTTGTATAAATATAAATTTAACTTACCTTAATACTAACACCCAAATATTACAAAATACTTAACTAAACCTCTATCTCTTTCTTTTTAATTCCCTTACCAATTTTATCAATGTTATCAACCTCAATTAGTATAAATCTTAAGATTTCCTGTCTTAATTGTAATAACCTTTTCATCTCATTGATATTCCCAGGTATATTTGTAAAATTGTATACAATATAGTAGCCCTCATTATGACCCTCAATCTTGTATGAAAGATATCTCTTACCCCAAACATCCACATCTAATAGCTCTCCGCCATCCTTGTTCATCATAGCAACAAACTCTTTATGTAGGCTCTTCCTTAAATCATCAGGCAAAAGTGGCTTAAGAGCAACCATTAATTCATAGGTCTTCATTTTCTTTTTTGCAACAGCCATTTGTATATTCTTCTCAACTATTTTAACTAAGCAAAAGGATTTTAGCAGAAAAAACAATATATATCAATCGTATTAAGTATTCGCTAAAATAACAATATAGTCACCATCTTTGACAATATACTCTCTACCATGGTTTTTTATAATTCCCTTCTCTTTCGCACTATTCCAACCTCCAACATCAATTAACTGCTCAACATTAACTACATCAGCTGTTATAAAGTTCTTTCCCAAATCAGTATGTATTACACTAGCAGCACTTTTTACATCTGCACCATTTTCAATACTCCACGCATTACACTCTTTTGAAGAACCAGTGTAGAAGGTAATTAGATTTAGTCTCTCAAATGCACTTAGAATAATGTCCTCTACTGTAATGGGTTTTCTCCCAAGTAACTCAATATATTCATTTAACTCATCAGCTTTCATACTCGCCAAATCTCCTAGAAGTTTAACATCTACCTCGAGAACATACCTCTGTGATAAATCGTTCGAAATTTTTCCTAACTCCTCTTTCCAGAGCTTAATCTTCTCTTCCTCCAAACCCTCTTTACAATTTAAAATAAATAATCTCTGTTTGTTAGTAAGCAACCAAAGCTCTCTCACAAGAGCCCTTTCTTCTTCGTTTAATACCATATCAATAACTGGCTTACCTTCATTTAAAAACTGTATTACTCTCTCCAATGTAGATAACTCTAAACCGATACTTTCAGTTACTCCAGATCTAGAATTCCTTTTTACAGTAGCATATCTCTTTTCTACAACCTCCAAATCCTTAAGTATTAATTCAGCTTGAACAATCTCAAAATCATCAATAGGGTCAACTCGGTTATACACATGTACTATCTCTTCACTTTGAAACGCTCTAAGTACATATACAATTACATCTACCTCCCTAATATGTGAAAGAAATTGATTGCCTAACCCCTCTCCCTTTGAAGCACCCTTTACTAGTCCCGCTATATCAACAAATGTCATAGCAGAAGGAACTATCTTTTGAGCTTTAAAAAATTTTGCCATTATGTCCAACCTATTATCTGGTATCTGCACTACTCCAATATTTTTATCTATTGTACAGAAAGGGTAGTTCTCGGCAGGTACTGATTTTTTTGTGAGAGCATTAAACAGGGTTGACTTACCAGAATTTGGTAAACCAACTATACCAAGTGAAAGTGTATGAGACCTTACTACATTCTCCATTTATACTGTTTCTCATTCATATATTAAGCTTTTCATTATACCACTTTCAAATCAAACAATTCTAAAGTAATATATCAATATGAAATTGCCAAAACAGATATTTACCCTTTTAGTACTCTTAGTAGTTACACTGCTACTCCCCTCTTCACACATTTTTGCTGCTACAACATATGACTTTGTAATAACGAATACCTCAACAGTAGAATACATAACAGGGAATGATTATGTTAGTGTATCAACACTCTTTGTTAGAGAAGTGAAGAATAAAAAATTTTACTTCCCTATGAATGGTATTCAGTCTTTCCATATCCCCGATTTACTGTCCGAAAATACAGAAGCTATTAAAGAGGAAAGAGAGTACAAGAAAAAATCAATCTCTGTTACAAATGACCGTGGAAAAAGTATCCCTTTTTCTGTTGAAGAACTAGAAGTTGGGAAAGGTATGTACGTGAAGGTGACTGATTACAAAAAAACTACTTACGGCTCCCCATATACCTTAAACGTAAGATATTCAACTCGGGATTATGTAAAACACATATTTGATTGGGTACTAATTGAGTATCCAGGATTACATGAAGAAACAGAGTTTGAACAGTACAACAAAGAAACAGATACACATACTCAAAGGATTTACAATCTAAATATTGTTGTTGACAAAAACATACCTCCACTTACCAAAGTATTTCCAACAACCTTCACTTCAAAAAATGAGACAGAAAGGAGTATATACTCTTTTAGCTCAGATTGGAGAATTGGACAACCTGTATCTTTAGAGTTTGGAACAGAACAAGTCTTTAAATTCGAATTAAGTCTTAAAACCAAAAAGACAGACAACATTATTCCAGAGAAATACTCCTCCACTATTACTGCCCTTTCAACAAATATATATGAACTTGCCCTACCAAGGGAGTTTTCGGAAAATAGTCAAACAGTAAAGATAGAGAACATATCACCCACTCCAACAAAGTTAATTACAAACAGTGAAGGAAATGTAGTGGCAACATTTGAAGTCCCTGCAAACAAAGAAAGTAAAATATATGTATCAGGGTACATATGGCTTACACAACAGCCTTACAACGAAAAAAGAGAAATCCCAAATCTAGTGTACAAAGAGTATGTAGAAGAAGTATCGGATAACCAAGAGCTTTCCAAATACCTTTTACCAACTACATACTGGGAAACGAAAGACCTCTTCATACAGTCAGAAGCTGAAAAATTACTCTTAGAAAAAAACAGCTTAATGGATGTTGTTAAGTCTGATTATGAATATATAGGGGAAAAGTTTGAATATGACCAACAGAAAGCCTTAGATCCAAATAGTCAAAGATTAGGAGCAAAGACAGCTTTGCAAGGAGGAGCAACAGTATGCATGGAATATGCAGACACTATGATTACACTTCTTAGGGCACAGGGTATACCAACGAGAGCAGCTTTCGGATATACCTCACTAGATACCAATAGTGATGAAAAAATTAGCCACCAATGGGTTCAGATTTGGATACCAGAGTATGGATGGTTAAGTGTAGACCCTTCCTATGAAAGCAAAAATATGATGATTGGACAAAGCATTCAATATGTACTTTGGGATACTCAACATAATGATGATTATGTAGATATTAAAGCGTACTCTGCTAATAATTTCAAATTCGATTCCTCTGGATATTCAGTAAAAGTATATGCGGTTAGTAAAGATGATATCCCCAATAATCTACTTTCATACTCTGAAATAGAAACCGAAAACAAAGGAAATAGCACAACAGAAACTCTTAATCTGATTATGAAAACAACCTCTCTTGGAAAAGCTTTAATTATTATCCTACCTATTACAGTAGTACTCTTTCTCCTAATTATTCTCTTCTCTTTGATATTTGGATTAACAAGGAAGGCTAGAAATCGTAGAGATTTGACAAATCAACAGCCTTAATACCCTCTTCCATTCTGTCTGGTGCCGTTGCATAAAGTGTCATTAAGATATCCCCCTTCTCTACCTTGTCTCCAGGCATCTTCTCTATATATATTCCAGCATCCTTAATTCCAGGTGTTCCTAAAGATCTTGCTATCTCTACTATCTCTCTTGTACATATGTTTTTAATTACCCCACTCTTTTGCGATTTAATTTCATGCTTTAATTTCCCCGGTTTTAATTGGCTTGATGTAACAACCTTTTGCGCACCCTGTGCCTTCGCTATATCCCAAAACTTCTTTAATGCTCTACCAGAATCTAGTATATCTTGGGTAAATTTCTTACCCATACCCTTTTTAGTTTTACCTACCCCTTCAAATATCATTGAAGCCATCTCAACCACAGTGTCCTCCAAATCTTCAGATCGTTTCTCATCTCTCTCCAATACCTTAAGACACTCTCTCATTTCAAGTACAGGGCCTACACCATTACCATCTGGGCCCTTTACAATCCTTTTGTGTGTTACACACTTAATATCGAACTTTGCAAATAGTTTCTCAAACTCTCTAGCTAAAAATTCTAGGTCATCAGGTTTCTCAATTTTAGTCCCTTTTCCATACGGTAAATCTATCAATACAAAAGACACTCCCATAGCTATCTTTTTTGCA
Source organism: Candidatus Dojkabacteria bacterium UBA2259 (assembly GCA_002347605.1). Lineage (GTDB taxonomy): Bacteria > Patescibacteriota > Dojkabacteria > SC72 > SC72 > UBA2259. The sequence continues at coordinate 11,050 of DDXN01000009.1, forward strand.
ACAATACTTACTAATACCTTTTGAAATTCCTGTATCCTTAAGGATCTCTCAACATTAATGATTTCATCGTCAGCAGGGGCTAAATACAATGACCCTCCCCATACCATACAGGCACCTGTTTTTTCTACTACCTTGTAAACTTGCTCTTTGTTCAAAGAAACAGGCATTACACTCTCTAAAATGTCCGTGGTACCAGCTGGAGAAGTTATCGCTCTTGTTGATGTATTTGGAACTACTAGACCACTTGCAGCAAGAATTGGAACTAAAATTGGCGTAATACCTTTCCCTGCTGTTCCCCCTATTGAGTGTTTATCTACTACTAAATCTTTGTTGTTTTTAATATATTTGAAATCCAGTATCTCACCAGATTCGGCCATACCCTTTGTCATTGCATATATCTCGTCTTCGGTAAAACCTGGATTGAAGAAAGTAGATACAAAAAAGGCTATCTCTGTCTCTTTAAGCTTTCTTGAACCAATATCTTTCATAATTGTAACCAACTCCTCCTCATTTAGCCTCTGACCAGACAGTTTCTTTCTAATGGCATCTAGTGCCTTACTAGTAGATGGTATGTCTACAAGCAATTTCCTACCCTGTGGAATATGATATTCTTCATATAGCTCCTCATAAAGACCAACTTCTCCCTCAGAGAGTTTGGTATCTGTTATTATAACTTTTACGTAAAGTTCTATGTCCTTGTAACCTAATAAAACTATACCCCCTTCCTTAATACCAAGCTCCTCTGCATCATTTTGATGCATCAAAATGAATAGCTCCTTACCCGCTCCTAGATCAAGTTTTTTACCCTTAAGATAGAGTGCCATATTTTTAAACAATTAACATATTATTCAAAAAGCCAGGTATACTTTGCTTTAACTATATCAGATATCTCACCTGGCTTAATAATACCAAATTCGGTCATAAAGCCAGTAATCAATTTACTATCAATTATCTCAAATGCAGGATTAAACATCTTTAACCCCTTAGGTGCATCACTCCATAATTCACTGTCTTCACGAATTTCTATAGATATCTCCCTATGAGTAATCGTTGGATTAACCTTTAAAAGTGGTGAAACAATATATACAGGCCTATTCACAAGGTATGCTGCCATAGCAATACCCCAACTTCCAATCTTGTTAATACAGTACCCATCTAATGTAATTTCATCACAGCCTAGAAACACTGCATCTATCGGAATTGAACCCCTACCCGTTACAAAAGACTCTGCTGCACTATCAGCAATCAATGTAGTAGAAATACCTGCCTCTAAAAGACTTTTAGCAGTCTTATGACCTTGAAAAAGAGGCCTAGTTTCAGTACACACCACATCAAATGTTTTCTTTCCTTGCGCAATCTCTTTTATTACCGCTACAGCGGTAGATGAATGACAATGAGTAAGAATATTCTCGAAATGCTTAACATAGGGGATACCTAATTCAATAATGGATTGCTTGCAGTCAGATATCTTAAATAGGTATTCATCACAGTACTCTTCCAAACGCTGTTTCATGTCATTTAAAGAGTGTAAATCGGAAAAATGATTTTTGAATGTATGTATAACATATTTAACACCATTTTCCGCCAAAGGTTCATTCAATCTTGTCTGAGCTAATTTGTAACCTACTCTCTCTAACTCTTTGTAAAACAGCTCTTTCTCTGTAATATTGGACTCCTCTATGAAAACCTTCATTCCTTCTAATGTTGCAATAGCTACATTAGTAGCACCCTGGATGTTCAAATTTTTAATATCTTTCTCTATATCTAATATCTGTTTAACACTCATACTATTTAAGTTCAAACTCTTCATTTAATTTAGGTATATCAACATCTACACCAAGTTCACTCTTGATATTTGTACCAAAACCAATAGCTATATCTTCATCCCCATGGACAATAAATATTTTTTTAGGAGAGTGCCCAAATCCCCTTAACCAATACCTCAAGTCTCTTTGATCACCATGAGCTGAAAAACCTCCTAATGTATGAATCTGCGCCTTAACTTCGAGGTTTTGTCCCATTACATTTATCTCTTTCTCTTTGTCTACAATTCTTCTTCCAAGTGTCCCATCAACCTGATATCCAACAAATACCATATGTGTATTTGGATTCTCAATATTATTCTTAATATGATGAACTATCCTTCCACCAGTACACATCCCACTACCAGCAATTATTACCACTCCTTTTTTTGATATGAGCCTTTTGGATTCTTCTGCAGAATCTATGGTAATCAATCCTGGGAAATTAAACGGATCATCTCCTTTCTCTAATAATCTCCTTGCATCTTCATCGTAAAATGTTGGGTACTGTTTAAATACCTCTGTAGCTTTCGAAGCCATAGGGCTATCCAAATATACCTCTAGATTATTTAGTATTTTGTTTTCGACAAAAAGATTTATTTCATACAGTATCTCTTGGGTTCTCTCAATAGCAAAAGATGGTATTAACACATTTGCACCATCCTCCTGTGCTTTTTTAAGAATTGAAAGAAATTCTAATACAGTCTCATCTTTACTTTTATGTAACCTGTTCCCATATGTAGATTCACATACGACATAATCTGCTTCCCTAATTAAGTCTGGATCTTTTACAATTCTTGCACCAGGTTGACCTAAATCCCCAGAGAAAACAATTCTTCTGTCCCTGCCCTCTTTGGTCTTTATCCAAAATTCGAATATGGAAGAACCCAAAATATGTCCTGCATCCCTCATTCTAAATTCAACATCTTTGTGAATACTTACTGATGAACCGTATGGATAGATATCAAAAAGATCCAAGGTATTCTCTACGTCCTCTTCAGTAAAAAGAGGCTTTCTTTGTTCATAGAGTGAACCCTGGGCCGAAAGATTTTTACCCTCAGAGTCTTTTTTACCCCTAGCTTGCCACCTCTCATACTCTTCTTTTTGTAGCTTTGCGGCATCTGAAAGTATAACCATGGATAAATCTCTTGTAGGTTGAGTACAAATAATACGACCTTTAAAACCCTGTTTAACAAGAATAGGGATTCTTCCACTATGATCAAAATGGGCATGTGTAAGAAAAACAGCATCTAACTGAGATGGATCAAAAGGAAAAGGTTCATAGTTTAGCATATCTATCTCATCTTTACCTTGGAATGCACCACAATCAACCAGAAATTTAAAATCCCCAGTATCAAGATAGAAGCAGGAACCTGTAACCGTTCTAGTAGCACCACAAAATTTCAATTTCATGTTAGGCAGTATCCAAAATTAGATATATCAATATTACAACATATGCTTAGCTTCATCCAATAGTTTCTCTTTAGTATTCATTAAAGGGTCTTCAATAACAATATCTAAAAGTTTCCTTAAAATATTCCCCATCTGGGGTCCAGCACTTACACCAATACCCTTTAAATCCTCTCCATCTATATCTAAGTCTGAGATTTTCAAAGCCATATCTTTAGCTCTAACTTCAGAGATATGCTTTTGTAACAGTGTAATCTCCTCTGGATCAAATGGACTATTTGGATTAGATATTGCGTCTGCAATTCTTAATTTAAACAGATCTTCAACATTCTCATCCCCCACTCTATTTAAAAATCTCCTAACTGCAGAATCACTCCATTGACTTAATTTCAACTTGTCAGCCTTCTCTTTGTCCCCTTCCTGTTGAGAGTGAGGATAGTAAAACATATGATTCCTAACAAGAATTTTCACTCTCTCAATTTCTGATTTAGAAAATTTCAACCTCTTTAAAATAGTATCAACCATCTCAACACCCATAACATCATGTCCATAGAAATGACCATTCCCCATATCAGTTCTTGGTTTAGCGATATCGTGTAAAAGAGCTGCCAACTTAACAGAATCTTGCGCACTGTCACAAGTATTTAAACTATGCCAATATACATCATTAACATGGTAAAGTTTCTGCTCAACACCATAGCTTTCAACTAGTTCAGGAAGAAAAATATTTAACAATCCTGTTTGCCTCATTAACTCTATTCCTTTTGATGGCTTGGGAGAATTTAATAGCAATTTCATAAACTCATCTCTAATTCTTTCCATAGAAATTTGCTTTGCAACAGGTAAACACTCCTTTATAGCATTAAATGTCTCCCCCTCTATTTCAAAATCCAACTGAGATGCAAGCCTACACGCCTTGTATGCTCTTAGCCCATCTTCTTTAAATCTCTCAATAGGTGTACCTACAGCCCTAATTAATTTCATGTTAATATCTGTAACACCTCCAAATGGATCATATATATCCCACTCTTTTTCAATCTCTTCTCCTGTTAACTGTTCATCATCAAGATCAACAGTCATAGCATTTAAAGTAAAATCTCTTCTTCCTAAATCTTTGAAAATATCCTGTACAAATTCAACCTTACTTGGCCATCTCCCATCTATATACTCCTCCTCACTTCTAAATGTAGTTACCTCAACCTCCATATTCTCTTTGTTACTATCTGGTACCAACGCAATAACCGTACCAAATTTAGCACCAGTAGAAACAGCCTTTGGAAAAAGTTCCAACATTTCATCAGGTAGTGCATTTGTTGCCAAATCATAGTCATGAGGTTTCTTCCCCATTGTAATATCTCTCAGGGCTCCACCAACTAAATACACATCATACCCCTCCTTTGAGAGTATCCTTGCTATCTTTTGTACATATGATGGAATACTAAACCTAAGTTTCATATTCTTAACCTCCTTAATAGATAGTACCAAAGTATTGGGAATACAACAAGAAAAGAAAAGATATTGCTACCTGTTTGTGGTAATTTCTCAATACCAAGTACACTCTCAGAGCCCTCTTCATACACAACCTCTTTCTCTACTTCCTCTGGGATATTCTCACTCGGTATCTCCTCGTCCTCTACAGTTAATTTCATCTCTCCTGAATAGAAAGTATAGGGGATTCTAGTTACACAGAAAGATTCACCCCACGGCTTAACCCTAGAACTAATATATTGGAAATAGTTTCCATTACTCTCCATTACACCTCCTAAAATAGCTGACTCCCCAATACCGTTAGAACCCGTATCCTGTCCGACCACAATACACTCTTCCATAATATTGGGATCATACAAACTTGCATATCCCAAACTACTGGTCTCATCAATCTCTAAAATATACTCATATATGTACTCCTCATAACCATTAAAATCTCTAACACGAGAGTATTCACCATGTTTAAAAAGGACATTATTTAGTAGCTGATTTGAAACATTTGCAACCAAGACTCGTATCAAAGCTACACCATCTTTAACTTGTGCCTCCCATTTTACAAATTCCAAGGCAGGCTTAATATATGCTCTATCTAAAACCATACCATCTATATATCCACTACCACTTGCAACTGTACCAAATCCCGGATATGTCTTTGTTATACCACTTCGTAGAAGGTCATTGCTCCTAAATCTTACTAGAAAGTTTTCATACCCACCCTCTATATACATAACCTGATTTAAATCCCCCATATACAGCTCCTGTCTTGAAAGAAACACTTTCAAGGAAGATATATTTACACTCTCTTGTGACATATTTGCAGACCAATAGAGAAAATCCAATCCAGAATATGGTGGAAGCGCTACCCTATCATATACCCCCGACTCCCTTACCAACCCATATACAGAATCTGGTTCGGTTAAATCATATATATTAGTATTAGACAGAATATCCTCACTCAATGTCCCATTTACCTTACTCACATCATATTCCACACAGTTCGGACACTCTCTACTCTCCAGCAATTGCCCAATACCATACCCCAGTGTATCAAAATACTGATTCTGAGATATATCCCCGTTTTCAAAGAAACTATTCGCATGAATACTAGTAACACAAGAGAATAGTAAAAGAAAAACTAAAATCCTTCTCATTAGATATCTACTTAACTTAGATATCTAATTTTATGCAACAGAGATTACAAAGTACTTAACTTTTCTTCTCCCATTTCTTTTTATCTATTTTGTTTAACTCCATACCCTTACTTACAATGCTATATACAATAACTAAAAACATTATTATTACAGCAAGGGAAGCAAAAAGATCATACTGCGTTAAATTGTATCCAAATATATCAAAGTATTTTACAGGTAAGAAAAACATCACAATTGTAAGTATGATTCCAACAATTCTAATTTCAGTTGGACCAATTAAACCAAAAGAGTATCTAAATTCATTCTGAACATATGTAACAAGTTCAACATGAATTATTAAAATTAAATACATAATTACAAAAGCCAAAGCAATCTCAATTCTAACAAAGCCCGAAAGACCAATACCCAATCCAAATATCATTATTACAATACTATCAATAACATGATCTATGTAGTATCCATAATTAGGTCTAGTCTTTTTCCTGTATCTGGCTAAGCTACCATCAAATGAATCACCAAACCAGTTTAAAACGAGTCCAATAATAATCAATACAAGATACCATCTATTATTAAAACCTAAGATATAGCCAGCAGCGATTATGAAACTTGAAAGAAACCCAAGTAAAGTTAACATATCAGAATTTACCCACTGAGGTATTCTAGGACATATCCATCCCTTAGCCTTCTCTTCTGCCTTTGCTGTTATACCAGTATTAATAGCATTCTGATCATCCCTTTTGTATTCAATCTTTAATTTTTTTAACTGCTCCTTAATCTCTTCCTCTAATGTCCTATTAAATCTAACCTTAAGTCTATCTATAAACTCATCTACAGATTTAACATCAAATATATTAAATTCTACTTTTTTGTTCTCCCTATTTTCATTCATACCAAACATATATCTAAGATAATTAAGTTAAATAGTTTTCGATATTATACACCCTTTCTTAATACAATCTTTTATGATACCTTTATATATACAATGGAATTAAAAACTCCGGCACCACTCGGAGAAAGAAAATTAAGTGAAGATGATGTTACTAGCAAATTCCTAAAAATAGCTGAGGAAAAAACAAAAAAGAGATTAAAATTACCTAAGATTTCGTTAACTTTTCTAAACCAATTTAGAAGATCCAAACTTAAAGAAACTACTGAGCAAATACTCTCTGAGGAAGAAAAACAACAAGCTTGGTCAGGCTCACTAAAAACGGTACTATCAAACAGGGTAATTCCATATATAAAAAAGCATAAGGAGAGGGTAGTAAATATATCCTTAATAGCAGTTCCCCTACTACTTCTTCTTATCCTCTTTCTTGTAATATCCGCCTTTATGAAATCTGAGCCTTACAGAATATCAGAAGAATTTATTCAAAAAATAGAAGCAAGAGATATCTCAGGAGCATATCAATTAACTACAGATGCATACCGAGCAGTAGTTTCGGAAAAAGAATTCAGTGATACTGTTAACAAACTAAACTCTGTTGACATATCTAATGCAAAAATAAAAAGAAGAAGCATAAATAGCAAAAACCAAATGGGACAGTATGCAGATATAAGATATAAGGTATCAGGATATTACCTAGATATAGTACTATTTAATGATACAACTGATTGGGGAATACTTAGTACTGAGATAAGTTTAGTCAAATAAAACGGAGAGAGTGGGATTCGAACNNCCGTCACATTCGACCACTCTGTCATCTCTCCAAGCCTCAAATTATATCATAAACTATTTAATATATTTGACTACTACTACTAATATACCCTATCATTTTATACATTCAAAATGAAAACAAAAGCTATTATAAAAACAATCCTAATTCTCCCCCTACTACTTCTACCCTCTATTACATCTGCCGCGGAGTTAGACTCAACTGGATACAAAATAGTTGGAGCAACAACTAAAGGAGGAGCGATACTTGGAACTGCAAGCGGAGACTACTCTGCTCTACTTGAAGTAGGTAGAATATCAAATGACCCAAGAAACTACTCAACAAACTACAAAATGTTCACAAGTCCAGAAGAAGCATTCCTACCTGCAGTACCAGAAATATCATGTTTTGAAACAACAACATCTGGATCCTCAAACTGTACAACAGGACCATCACAGTTAAGTACAGGCGGTATGGTCGCAATTTGTGGCCCAAGTGGATGCTACAGTAAAGCTAGATTTGAAATAGATATTAATGAGAATCCAACAGATACCCTTTATGCAGTAATGATATCAACTGATAACTTTGTATCAGATATCAAATATGTAGATGGAAATAATTTCTGGCCAGAAACTCAAAGTACACATAACTTAAGTGACTTTTTAACTAAAACTGATTGGGAAACACCTGATTTCAATATACAAGGATTACAAACAAATACTACCTACTATATCAGAGCATTTGCGCTACATGGTGACTTTACTCAAACAGAACCTGGGCCAATTGTAAATGCAACAACATCTGCTGGATCAGTATTCTTTGATATAGATATAGCTGATGAATTTGGAGTATCCGAAGAAACCACACCACCACATAATACTAATTTCACAGGTGTATATGAATTGATTGGAGGTTCAGCTGCTATAACAGCAGAAGATAGGATATGGTTAGATGCCGGAACAAATTCTCAAGGTGGTTTTGCAGTAGTAATCAGAGGTATCAATGGAGGACTCAAGAGCAACACAACAGGACAAATAATTGTATCTGCAACTATAGATCTGGATACAGCCTCAGATGGGTTTGGTCTACAAAGTGAATATATTAATCAAGATTCCTACTCATATCTTGGAGTCATATCTGCTACTTCTGACTATAGTGGAAGTGGAAATAGCGTTGGAATCGTTAGCACAAATGCAACAAAAGTATATGAATCTAGTACCCCTATATATAACGGAAGAATGGCTCTAAAAGTTATAGCTAAACCAGGAACAGACAAGACACCCGCAACTGACTATCAAGAAACTATATATTTCCTCTTAATTCCTCGAATCTAACTATTGACAGATAAAAATATTCAATGTAATCTCAATATAGTATAAAAATATTTAATAATTTTTTAAGCTGCCATTTGTGAAAAAACTACTGTCAATACTGAAATACATCATCCCTACATCAGTTCTAGTTTTCTTCCTTGCTTTTCTTTTACTTTCAACAACACAGGCTGCGACATTAGCTGCCGTTTATGTCTTTCTTAGCAGAATAAAAGTGAATTTAGCTGGTACTACTGGTCAAGAAGTTGAGATGATCATTGCAATTGATACTACAAGTGCAGTTACGACAGGAGGTACAATAACTATAGAGTTTCCAGATGGAGATGATGGGAATTGGTGTAGAACAGCAGGTGCTCTTACAGTTACGGCTGTGACTGCATCCGCTGCAGATTTAAGTGGAACAGCTTGGCAAATTGATTCAGGTTTACCCGCTTCCGGTACTTTAGCTGCTGCTTGTGTGAAGGGTGCCGGTGCTGGAACTGTTGATAAAATTACAATTTCAAATGTAGGAGCTTTAGCTGCTGGAACAACATACGGTGTGAAGTTAGCAAATGGAAGTGTAGCAGGTGTTTTGGGAACTGATGATACTGCTGGAGAACATATTTTAACAATAAGTGCGAATTATAGTGGAGCAGTCGTTGATTCGAAATCTTTCAAAGTATATTTAGTAACAGATGATGTCGTTGTTGTAAGTGCAACTGTATCTGATATCCCAAGCATCGTATGTACAATTAGTTCAAACTCTGTACCACTTGGAACTCTTTATCCAGGAGGTGCATATGCAACTGGAACACACACAATTAGTACATCCACAACAAGTAGTGGGTACTATTGGGCAGTGTATGGAACTGGAGATGGTTCTACTGATGCTGGTCTATACAATTCAACTACCTTAATTCCCTCTGGAACTACTGCAACACTTGATCTAACAAGTCCAGCCATCTATGGTTTTGGAATGACATTTTCCGATCCAGATGCAGCGGATCCTGCAACCGTTACCACAAACTTTGTTAACTCACCAATAGGAACATTTGGTACTATTGACAGACTTTACTCTGGTGCGAAACTAGTACTCTACCAGAATGGAACTCAAGGAACTACAGAGCAGTCAACAGTAACATACGGTGCAAAAGCTCAAGCGGCAGCAACCTCAGGAACCTATTATGAATATGTTTACTTTATCTGTGGTGGTTATTACTAGTTTCTTGTATAATACTTGAATATGATATTTACAAGGTTAAGACAATACATTGGAGTTGTTTCTTTCTCAATACTTTTATCATTAATATGCGTATCTCACTCTTTTGCTCAAAGTGATCTCTCTATTGGTGTAGCACCGACATCCAAGATATTAAAGATGTCGCCAGGAGAAACATATACTGATGAGATAGTGTTCTGGAATCTTACTCAAAAAGCAGATACTTACAAAGTATTTATTAGTGGTTTTGAACAGATAGAGAACCAACCTGGTACCGCTATAATACTTACCCCAGAAGATGATGTCCTCTCAACCTATTCTGCTTCAAAATGGGTCACTGTACAAAAGGATACTCTTGTTTTAGAACCAAACAAAAATACAAAACTTGGATACACAATAACCGTTCCTGACGATGCAACTAAGGGAGAATTCAATGTTGAAATATTTCTGATATCCCAAAGTGATGCTCAACAGATGACAACAGCTACTTTTTCCAATTTAGCTGCAGGAACACCTTTCTTAATACAGATTGGCGAGGACTTCGCTGAAAATGCCGAGTTACTCGGCTTCATTACAGACAAAAAGATATATGAAAAAATTAATGTAGACTTTTTTACAAGAATTAAAAATCTCGGTGATACACACATAACACCAACAGGTGAAATTGTAGTTGAGAATATTTTTAAACAGGAGGTTGCTAGAATACCTTTTAACAAGAATAGTCAAAGTTTACTAAGAGATACAACTGGAAACTTCGAAGACTACTGGGATCAATTAAGCTATCTCTCTCCAAACAATGCAATTGCCCTTGGACCCCTTAAAGCTAGACTAATCCTCACCTACAGAAACTTTCAACCTGGATTTGCAGTCCTAGATGCACAGACCTCTTTCTGGATCATTCCATGGAAGATTCTAATAGCTATTCTTGCTGCTATTCTTCTTGCTATAATAATTAGAATAAGTAAGAAGAAATCAAAGAAGAAAAATGAAATTCATTAAAATTGTTCTACTATTAGTATTTCTCTATACCATATATGGTATTCCCCTACTTTACGCAAGTAGTATTGACCCTGCTATTCAAAGAGTTACTTTAGCTCAGGGTCAAAAGAAATCATCCTCTGTAACATATACTAATACTGAAGACAGCGATATTAAAATATCTATTACACCCTATTCATATAATCCTAAAACTGACGAGATATCTCAAGAGAAAAAGTACATTTTTCTTAAAGCTGATACAGATACAATCACTGTTAAAGCAAAGTCTTCCTATAGTATTAAATATGAAATATTCCCACTCATTAACCAACCAGAGGGCTCATATTTTAATATATTGGCACTTACCCCTGTAATAGATGGTCAAAATATTGAAATTAATATGAGTATTGCTCAGTTAGTTATTCTAGACATTGTAGATGTGCAAAGTGAAGTACAAGGTGTTACGACAACCCTCTATACAACCCAAATTACCAAAGTAAAAAAAGGTATACCGTTCATTTCCCCACTTCAAATCCGATACAAAATTACAAATAATTCAAACTACCTACTAACACCCAGTGGGAGAATAGATGTTTTCAATGAAAAAAATAGCTACAAACCGATATATGTATATATAAATGAAGAGGAGAAAGAGATATACCCAGGAGAGTCCATAGAAAAGGTCGTGAAGGTGGAGGGTTGGCATATCACAGACCTATTCCTCAAAAGAGTCATTATGGGAGAGATTTACAATGGAATAGATAACAAACCACAATATGTAGAAACAGAAATAAATAGCTTCTCATTAGAAATAATCCTAATATGTATGGCCCTCTTCATATTAATTCTTCCTTTTAAATCCTTTAAACAGAAAGTAAAACCCAAAAAGGAAGAAGAATCACTAAAACATACTTAGAACCTGTTTAGTAGTCTTAAAACTCGTCTTTGCAACATTGTTCAACTCCTTCTCTCCATACAAAGAGAGAAATAATCTTGCATTCTCTACTACATTTGATGCACCCTTTGGAAAATGAAAATTATACCTTTCATTCATCTTCTCCCACTCCTTTAAAAATATCCCTCTTGCAATTACAGAAGCACAAGCCACAGCGATATCTGACTCCCCTTTATGATACTGCTCTAATTTGTATCTATTCCCTAACTCTCCTAGCTCATTAGTCACTCTACTTTTAGACATAGAGAATTGATCTATCACTACATACTCACACTTAATACCCTTACTCTCTAAATCCTTTAAGCCATTCTCAATAACTAAAGAGTGCTGTTTTGCAAGTAAAAGCGATGCATTCCTGTATTTTACTGTCATCTCATTGTACTCTTTAGGATGTACAACAGATGAATAGTAGTAAGGATACTCCCTAACCATATTGTAAAGATTTTCAATTTTTCCATCAGAAAACTTCTTTGAATCAGCAAAACCTAAATGTCTAACCTTTTTTAAAAAATCCTCTGTTACAAAACAACTAACAACAACCAAAGGACCAAAATAGTCACCCTTGCCTACTTCATCTACACCCATATGTGGGAGAAAGGATTCCTCAGTCATAATCTCTTCTTTTTTTAAACTTGATATTACATTAGTAAAATCTTCTTTACCTTGAAATACTAACTTACCACTAAAATACATAATAGCTACTGATCCTTGGGGACTTCTAAACTTAAAGGTTACATACTGATTGCTGTCAACCTCCTCTACCCAGTTATGGGCAAGTAAAGTTTCTTTAACCTTCTGGTACTCATCTTTTTCGAATTGAACTGTGATTGTATTCTGATTACTCATATCTTTTCAATACTCTGACCATTTGTACCATCCTTTATCCTGTACCCTTTTTCATATATTAAATCCCTTAATCTATCTGATTCAGTAAAGTTTTTGTTTAATCTTGCTATCTCTCTTTGTTTAAGTATTTCCTCAATCTCTTTGTCAATACCCTCCTCCTCCCTTTTTTGCAAATCTAAACCCAATACCCTGTCAAAATCATATATAGTTGCTAATACATCCTCTTTTGGGAATTGTGATTTCAATAGCTCGTTGATTAACCCAAATACACCCGACATATTTAAATTGTTCTCAAGCTCTCTTTTGAATTTCTCAATATATTCAGGTATAACATTGCCGACATTAGTACCTAAACTCTCAATTCTTCTTGTCAGAGCCAATCTTGAGTTTCTTGCACCCTTTAGAGCATCTAGTGAAAAGGTAATTTTTGTTCTGTAATTAATTGAAACAAACAGGTACCTAATATCCATCGGATCTAAACCAAGTTTAAGAATCTCAGGAAGCGGTTGAGCACCCTTACTCTTAGAAATCTTCTCTTCCATACTACTTAGTAACCATTCATTGTGTACCCAATATTTAACAGAAGGGTGACCAAATGCTCCAATATTTTGAGCTCTCTCGTTTGTATGATGAACAGGAATATGATCTACACCACCAGTATGAATATCAAAGTACTCTCCAAGAATTTTTGTACTCATTGCTGAGCACTCAATATGCCAACCTGGAAATCCATCACCCCAAGGAGATGGCCAGTTCATAGCATGATCTCGGTATTTTCCCACTTTCTTCATCCAAAGGACAAAATCTGCAGGATTCTTTTTTTCTGTATCTACACTCACCTCTTCTCTTACACCAACCTCTTTCTCACTTAACTCTTGTCCTGTAAATATATTGTAATCAGCAAGTTTACTAACATCAAAATACAAAGCCTGTTTAGTTTCATATGTATACCCATTCTCCTCAATTCTTTGAATCATACTAATCATCTCACTAATATACTCTGTAGCCCTACTCCATCCATATTTTTCAACATCAGTAAAGGTCAAATCATTTGGTATCTGATTACCACTAGGAGAAAGGATATTTAACTTCCTAAAATCATCTAAGACTGTATCTATATATTTGTTTGCAATATCTATTGGCTTAATACCCTCTACCCTAGCCTGTTTGTCCATTTTATCCTCTCCAAAATCATTTCCGAAATCATCATTAGAAGACATATGCCCAACATCTGTAAGATTCATTATTCTGTTAACCTTGTATCCCAGATACATCAATGCTCTATGTAATACATCCCAATTAACAAATGCCCTAATATTACCAATATGCATTCTAAAATATACTGTGGGACCACAGCTATACATTGAAATCTGTCCTCTCTTAATTGGCTCTATCTCTACTACCTTTTTCTCTATGGTTGAATACAGTCTCATATATTAAATTTACTAATTAAATATCTCTTCTCCCCTCTAAAGCTCTTTTTAATGTTAACCTATCTGCATACTCCAAATCCGCTCCAGTAGGAAGGCCCATTGCAAGTCTTGATATATGTATTTTACCCTCTTTAATGAAAGTATCAAATATATCTAATATATAGCTTGCTGTAGCTTCACCTTCTAAACTAGGATTAGTTGCAACTATGAGTTCAAGTTTTTTTTCACTTTCATTTAGAACAGACTTAACTCTCTCCTCTAACTCCTTAAACCTTAGCTCAGACGCTGTAATACCCTCTGCAGGAGAGATTACTCCACCAAGAACAAAATACAAGCCATTAAATATACCTGAGTTCTCAAAAGCAACCACATCTAGGGGCTCTTCAACAATGCATATAGTGCTATGATCTCTCTGTGTACTACTGCATATGTCACAAATATCCTGGTCTGTGACATTAAAACAGGATACACAGAATTTAGTCTTCTCATCCATCTCTAACAAAGACTCCCCCAATTTACTTGCATCTTTGTTTGGAGACCTTAAAAAATGGTAAGTCATCCTTGCAGCAGACTTGGGACCAACTCCTGGGAGTTTACTAAATTCATTAATTACATTTTCAACAGATTTAGGAAGTACAGACATATTATCCTAACATCCCCCTTATTTTGTCCAAATCCATATCTTGTGCCATCTCTTTCTGCAACTTCTTCTGGTAGTCTTTAAAGGCCTCTTTCATATCTTTTTTGAACCTTTCCATCATCCCCATATCCATTAAATTATCATCAACCCATATATCCTCGAACTCCTGAGCACCATTCATGAAGATTTTTAACATTCCATCTTTAGATTCCCCAGAAATCTTCTTCTCCCTAAGCCTCTTTTGCATCTTTTTAGCTTCCATCTGCATCTTTAAAATCTCTCTTGGGTTTAACATAAATATAATTAACTAAAAATTAAATATATACACTTGGATTATACATAATTAGTATATTACATACCAGCAAATATAGCTTCGATATCTGTATTCATTTTCTTTTTTGTCATATACTTCCTCTCACTTTCTCCCTTCCTCTTTTCAATAACTGGAACATTCTTTAAAACAACATCTGCATTGGATTGTAACTTAGGTTTTACACTCTCATTAACTGTACAATTTACTCTACAGTGAGTACCAAATACTTCAAAAATTACCTTACCAATCAAATCCCTACTCTCTGGGCTATCAATTTGATCTTTGTAAAATTTAAAAGGTACTTCAATACACAAAATATTTTCATTAATGGCAACAGGTCTAGCTGTTCCTAAAAATGCAAAAAGATGAGTATTGAAAGGCTTAATACCCTCTGCAACCTTTTTCCAGTTCCTCTCAATATCTTTAATATCTAACTCAATTACATCAGTATTAACAACCTCTACACTCTCACTCTTCCCCTCTACAATTGTTCTACTTTTTACACCATCTCCCTTTGCACCTTTCTTGATAGGGATACTTTTTACATCATCTCCTTCCTTTGCAAATGTTGGTATTAACATCTGGAAGATTAATATCTGATTAGTAGTACTCTTTAACTCTCTCTCAACATTGAGAAACTCTTTAATTAATGCCAGAATATCTCTTAAATCCAAACTTTTTGCAAAAGAGTACTCATCAATATCCTTTCCAGAGATCTTCGAAACCAATATTCCTCTTAATACCTCTAAGGTAAAATTAGTAAACTGAACTAGGTTAGTCCCCTTTATCTCTAACTCCTTTATACACCCCAAAGCCTTTTTTGAATCTCCCTCAATTAATGAAGAGAGAAAATCATTAACCATATATACTTCAGGAATACCAAGTACGGCTCTTACTTCATCTTCGGTAATCTTTTTTGCATTCTCACTCCTTAACTGGCTATTTATGACGACATCCATCAAAGAAAGTGCGTCTCTGTAACTACCTCTTGCATTCCTAACAATAATATCTAAACCACCCTCATCAATCTTTATCTTCTCCTTTGAAAGAATATCTATCAAATTTCCCCTTATCTCCTCTTGGGTACCTAATCTGAAATCATATCTTTGACATCTTGAAAGAATTGTTGGAGGCAGTTTATACACATCAGTTGTTGCGAGTATGAACATAACATGCTCTGGGGGCTCCTCCAATGTCTTTAGAAGAGCGTTGAATGCCTCGCTTGTCAACATATGTACCTCATCTATTATATATATCTTAAATCTCCCCTTAGAAGGTGCAAACTCAATCCTCTCTTTTAGTTCCCTAATCTGGTCAATACCTCTGTTTGATGCTGCATCAATTTCGATAAGATCAAGATAGTTGCCATTAGTAATGGCTGTACATATCTCACACCTATTACATGGATTACCATCTTTTTTAGGTTTAAGACAGTTAACAGCTTTAGCAAGTATTCTTGCAGTACTAGTCTTACCCGTACCCCTTGACCCAACAAAAAGGTATGCATGAGAAAGCTGATTACTTTTAACAGCATTTTTAAGTATCTTAGTAATATGATCTTGACCAACAAGTTCTTGGAAAGTTTGAGCACGATATTTTCTATACAAGACAGTAGACATGATGTACATCATAGACTAGAAAAAGAAAGCTAACAAGTAAAAAATATTTGAACACCAAACATATTCCTACTTTACACTCTTTTTAAGCTTCTCAACAGCATCATAAAGTAGCTGTGTATACAATCCGTATCCAACTGAATTGATAGTACCACTCTGTTTCTTACCCAGAATATCTCCTGCACCCCTAATCTCCAAATCTCTGTTGGAAAGTACAAAACCAGAACCCAAAGCCTGCGATTCTCTCAAAGCCTCCAAACGAAGAGCGGCATCACCCCTCAACTCATCAAACAGAAAACATGCATACGCCTGTATTTCACCTCTACCGACTCTACCTCTAATCTGATACATCTGAGAAAGTCCAAGCCTGTTTACATCATCAACTATTAATGTATTTGCATTTGAAATATCTAACCCATTCTCAATTATTGTTGTACAAAGTAAAACATCAATCTCATGCTTAACAAACCTTTCCATCACCTCTATCAATCTTTTTCCTCTCAACCTACCATGAGCCACCTCTATCCTTGCATCTGGTAATAACTCTCTAAGCTCTTCACCCAACCGATATATGCTCTCTATCCTGTTATGAAGATAGTATACCTGTCCATCTCTCTTTAATTCCCTTAATATACAATCTCTTACCCTCTCTAACGTAAACTTTGAGAACTCATTTAATATCTCCTTTCTACCAATTGGAGGTATGGCAAGCACAGATATATCTCTTACACCCATTAAAGACATATTCAATGTCCTTGGAATTGGTGTAGCAGTCATAGAAAGAACATGTGTATCTACTCTACTTCCCTTCAATTTCTCTTTCTGCTTTACACCAAACTTCTGCTCCTCATCCACAACAAGTAATCCTAATTTTCTAAATTTAATACTGGGAGAAAGTATAGCGTGAGTACCAATCAATATATCAATACGTCCTCCCTCTAAATCCTTTTCAATATCTTCTCTTTCTTTTTCACTTTGTAACCTCGATATCAAGGATATATTAAACGGATATTTTTTAAACCTCTCTCTAAACACTCGTAAATGCTGATTAGCAAGTACTGTAGTAGGAGCTAAAACAGCTACCTGCATACCACTGTTAACCACCGCAAAAGTAGTACGCATCCCAATCTCTGTCTTCCCGAAACCTACATCACCAACAAGTAACCTGTCCATTGGAACATCTCTTTGTAAATCTTGTGCTATCTTTTTACTAGCAATATATTGATCCTCTGTATCACTAAACTCAAACTCATTAACAAATTCCCAGTACGCTTCTAAATCCTCCTGAGATGCTATTATCCTCTTTGATTTTGAAATCTTCCTTAATGCATATATCTGTAGTAGCTCTTTCGCAATATTTTCGACATCCTCTTTCGCCTTTTTAGCAACCCTACCCCATACGCCACTATTTAAACCTGTTAAGATTGGTACTGCCTTACCACTCCCAATGTATTTCATAACCTTGTTTGAAGAGTACAAGGGTACATACAACCTATCATTCCCTGCATATGCTATCTCAATGTATTGAGTCCCCTCTTTCTCAATTAAACCTAAAAATTTCCCAATACCATGATCCTCATGTACAACAAAATCCCCTATTAAGATTTTTTTAAGAAGCTCTATGGAAGATGGATCAATATCTTTACCCATTTTGTCATGTCTTAGTAAAAGCTCCCCCAAAACCTCCGTATCAGTAAGAAGTAAAATCCTTCCTTCCTCATACAAAAATCCCTTCTTTAAGCTACTTTCAACACTATCCTTTGCTTCATATATCCTACTAACATATTTACTCAACTCTCCTTGTGAATCATAGGAGAGCAGATTATGAGTTAGATACCATATTTCATATCTCCTGCTTTTGTAATCTCCTAAGATATTTACAGAAGATTTCGACAAAGAGGATAGAGAAAAATATGGCAAAGACCTAATACCAATATCAACTTTCTCATCCTCTAAAAAGATATTAGGAATAGATTCAATAATTAACATGTCTTTAGCAGTTTCGTTCCCAACCACACTCTCCTGATTACTTGAAAAAAACCTAACACTCTTTTTTCTCTCAACTCTTTTCCTACTGTTTGGTTCTAATACCTCAATTTCCTCAATTTTGTTACCCAGAAGGGTTAACCTAAATATATATTTAGAACTGTATGGCCATAATATGATATTTTCACCAAGTACTGATATCTCCCCCTCATTCCATACTCTCTCAACACTCTCATAACCCATTGATATTAACTTAGAAATATCCCATCTATCACCAACTTTAAACTCCTCGTACAGTATCTCTGTTCCCCTTTTAGGTACTAAACATACACTCTTAGATAGCTTCCTACCAAGTATTTCTGCAACAAACTCTTCGTACTCCTTTCCTACAATTATTGTTGAATACTTGTCTAATTGGGGTACCTTAAATATTTTTAGAAAATCCTGTGTAAAGTTTTTCATAGAAGCACCTAATTTTAGCAAGGAAGTGTATAATTAGAAAGCCTAAATTGAAAAATATATTAAATGTATTTAGCACATGGAGCAATCTCATACATATTAAATGAGACAGTTCAAAAAAACAGGGTATCAAAACTTTCTAAACAGGAACAGCTTCTTGTGGCTCTATTTAGCATCATCTTTGGAATACTACCTGATATTGATATCTTGATTCTTAGCATGACAAGTATACCCTCTTTTATGCATCACTTACTTTTTACTCATAGCTTAATCTTTTTTGTATTACTTTGCCTTCTACTTAACAGCTTCTTTTGGGTAGTAAAAAAGCTCGTAAACAAAGAAACTCGATTGATATTAAATGATTCACTCCTTAATGCAATACAATGGTCATTTCTAATTGGTACACTTTCACACATATTCTCAGATTTACTGTTTTCATACTCGAGGGTTCTTTTCCCTCTAGAACAACAAATCACAATACTAGGTGGAGTATTTAAAGTAAACTACTTTGCAAGCTATCTGCTTACTCCATCCTTTGCTACTGAGATTCTTTTTCTTTTTCTATTTCTCCTTCTAGTATCCAGAAAGTATCTCTCAAAAAACTTAATCTCTAAGATTATTCTCTACCTTACAATACCCTTAACATTGGTATATATCTCTCTTACAGCATTTATGAACTTAAATACATACAACAAAGCAAAACATTACCAAAACAAAAGAGAGGTCAATGATATGGATTATGATGGAATCACAGATGCTCACGACTCTGATACTAACAACAATGGGATTGAGAATATATTTGAGATAGATGAAAAAGAGATGGCAAACTTTGTGCAAAGTATCTCCACAAACAGATATCTAGTAACAAGCTCCAATGATGCCCTCGGAAGAATCAAATACCTTTTTGGCACATTTGATTCTTACAGATTAATATCCCAAGCGTATTTTGAGCAGAATTTAGCAATTGAGCCAGTATTACTTGGATATGCCCAAACGAAGTACAATATACATAGCTATACAGTAAGCAGATCTTACCCTACCCTTCTCTATGAATATCTCTCTGAAAATAGTAGTTTAAACGATTTAAACAAAACAGATGATACAAGGAAAATACTCTTTGTTTTTCAACAAGGAACTGTTGTAAATATGGGTGTTGTTCTTGATGGGAACAGATTTGGAATTGTACTTCCCAATGACAAGAGATTAGTAACACATACATTAGAAGAGATAACGGGGATATACAGAGATAGTCAAATTAAAATTGCAGATATCTCTCAAATAGATCAGCAACACTCTCCTTAATAGCTCCGTTTAGTATTGCTAACTCCTTTTTTGAGTAAGGTATTAGTACATATTCATCTCCAGAGATTATTTTCTCCCCCCTGTTCTCAATCCCTACTCTAACTCTAAGAAACTCTTTGTCTTTAACTACACTCTCTACACTCATTACCCCTTTGTGTCCTTTGGGAGATTTGTTTTTTTGAATCTTGAGTTTCCCTAAAGGGATATCTAAATCATCGTGTACAAGTATATACTCCTTTGGTTTGTATTTTTGCAAGAGTAGTCCAACCGCACTTCCAGAGTTATTCATATATGTTAAAGGCTTTTGTAATATTCCTACCAGCTCTCCCTCTTTAGTAATCTTACATATATCTGAAAGAAACATTCTCTTTTCATTCTCCCAATCAGATATCTGCAAGTTTGTGCTCTCCATTAGGTGCTTTCTTAATTGCTCTACAAACATATACCCACTGTTATGTGGAGTGTCCTCATACTCTTTACCTGGATTACCTAAACCTGTAACTATGAACATATTTTTTTGTAACATAAAAGTAATTTCTCTTGGAGTTTAAACATATCCTCATCTGGACTATCATTTAAACTCTCCATATGATCATATCCTAGTATATGTAGAGTTCCATGTATAATCAACCGTAGTATTTCCTCTTCGAATTCGTCTCCACTAAAAGATGTGTATATATATTCTGGACATATATATATTTCTCCATCTTTTTTGCTTCCCAACATACTGTATGACAAAACATCTGTTGGGGTATTAATTCCTCTGTATTTACTATTTAGCTCTTGAATATACTCAGATGATACAAATACAATATTTATTTTCTCTAATTGATTCTTTAGGAATAGTCTCTCATATCCACTGGATATATCTTCTAAAGAAAGACTAAAATCAGGTTTAATACTTTGAAGCAACTCTGTGTTAAAGATTTCTAATTGCATATTTGAGTATTAGAGAGTAATTTCTGAACAATATTTTTAACAGTACCACCATCTGCCCTTCCATTTAACTCTTTCATTACACTACCCATTACAACTCCCATACTTTCTAAACTGGTAGCATTTGTATCTTGTATAACCTTTTGTACTACCTTTAATACCTCTTCTTCACTCATTAGAGCAGGTAGATAGGCTTCAATTACATGTAACTGTTCTGTCTCTCTACTAACAAGGTCCTGCCTATCCATTTTAGTAAATTGTGATATGGAATCTTTAATCTTTTTCTCTTGTTTTCTTAACACCTTTATTACCTCTTGGTCAGAGAGCTTCTTGCCTAAGGATTTCTCCTCATTTATAATGTCGGCTAATACTAGTTTAAGAATATCTGCGTGAGAAGAGTTCCCTACTTTTGAAGCATCAAACATATCTTTTCGTATGTTTTGGGTAAGTGACATATTAATGGAGTATATAAATTTACTTCTTTCTTCTTGCAGCAGTTCTTCTTCTTCTTTTCATCTTTGCCCACTCTCTTCTCTTTTGAATATCAAGTGAAGATGGTTTAATCCTAAATGCTTTCTCTCTGTATGTTTCTAAAATCTTCTCTCTCATTACTTCTCTATGAAGTCTTTTTAGGGCACTATCTATATTTTCATTAGCGTGAACTATAACGGCCATTTCTACCTCCTTTAAATTAAAACTTTGGAATTATATCACACTCTTTTACCTATTAGCTACCTTTTTTTCAAATCCTGCCATATACATCTCTCTCTTTTTCTCTCTGTCTACAACAAACATACTATTTGGGACATTGTATACCAAAACTCCGAGTATGAGAAGCAAAATTCCAGTAGCTATTCTACCTAAGGTAGTATCAAACAGACCAGTTGCAGGGATTTCAATAAGGCAGTCAGCTGTAATTTCGGCTGTTGCTTGAATGGTATCACCAGTAACTGGAGTAAGAGTAACTGTATTATTGTAATCACCAAAATTAGCTTTCTCAATCAAAAGTTTGTATGAATATACCTGTGATGAACCTGCTGGTATGGAAAGTGCTGGTGAGAAACTCCACAAGATTTTTCCATTAGAATACTGTCCTGGAGATGTAATATCTGTAGGTACTATACTTGCAGATAGGATTTTTGAATCAAGAACATCCTCAATTTGAGATACATTACCAATACCACTACCTGTATTTGTAACAGTAATGGTATATATTAATTCAGATTTAGGATTATCTGTTCCTTCATCTATACAGCTTTCTACTGCACTTTTAACAATATTTAAACCTGGAGATTCTTCCTCAACAAGTGTAAATGTAGTTGTAAGAGTACAATTAGAACCTACTGCACCCAGAGAGTCAGCCCATGAGAAAGTAATTGTATATGTACCTACTGCTAGATTGGTTAATGTTCCAGATATTGTTATTGGAGAGGTTGTACCTGTTGTAGTTGGAGTAATTGATTGACCACTTGTACATAAAGCAACAGAACCTGTACATAGCTTAGAAGTAATACTGGCTTTATCTATACCATTACTATCTTGAGCTGTTAAACTATATGGAATAGCTGTACCAACAGTATATGTCCCTGTAGGTCTAGTAACCCATGCACCACTATCACATACATTTGTTTCGGTAGCTGGTTTACAATATCTAAATACATAGGTTGGATTATTACAGTCTGGATGGTGCGCAACACAAGAGACCGAACTCTTTGCGCATCCACCTCCACTCTCGTGATTAGTTGAATCTCCACAATCAGTGTACCCAGATGGACAACCCCCTGGTGTACAAGATGGGGGATTACCACTACAAGACCAAGGATCTGCAGGATCAACTCCAGTACAACTTTCACATCTACATACTGGTTCACTTTCTGGATCATTTGTTCCACTCATTACTACTTGTGGCCATTCACATATAGTATCTTGACAGTCTCCTTCAACTGGGGGCTCATCAGGCTCATCAGCTACACAGGTATAACCCGATATAACATGACATGTATGAGTAGTTGGATTTACACAAGTTACTGTGACACCATCGTAGGGTAATATTCGACATCTATATCCAGCACCACAGCAATAATCTGGGTCACTATCTTCTCCTGTACAGTCCGATGCTGGAATTCCTCCTTCATCGGCATTACACGATATGGGTTGACAAGTAAAACCTGCTACACATCCAGGACCACCCTCAGACACAGGTACACAACAAGCTCCTGCTCCACCACCGGCTTGACTCTCCTGTGGAGCTACAGTCTCTTTCTGATTAACTCTCCATATTAAATAACCTAATGCTCCAGATAGTAATACTATTGTTAATGCAAATACTACTTTAGTTGTTTTTGTTAACCTTAAAGCCATTAGGACAGTAAATTATTTTTTTACTTACTTAAAGATATACTATTTAAACAAACTCTTCAACTGTTCTATATTAACTATATCCTTGATCATGATTATTACAATAAAAAGGATTAAAAATATAAAACTAAGATTCATAATAACAGCCTCTACCTTCTGATTTAAATCCCTTCTAACGATTGACTCAATAAAAAGGATAAAGAAACGACCACCATCTAATGCAGGAATAGGTAAAAGATTAATAACTGCTAAAGACAAAGATAGATCTGCCAGAATACCAAGAAAAGTAATTAAACCAAGTGTTTTAAAATAGTCAATTATTAAGTAGATACCAATTGGGCCACTTACAGTATTAGAAAGCTCTGAATAATCGCCTGTCTGTTTAGCTTCAGATATAATTGAGGAAAAAGCAGTAACTGAAAGTTTAACAATATTTATAGAGTGACTAACACCAGATAATATCTTGTTTTTAGTATAGTCAATATACACATCATAATTATACCCAGTATACACACCTATCTTACCCTTATCACTAACTAAAACATCAAAATAATTACACTTCTTTTCCATATTACAAGCATAGATACTAACCTTTTGAGATTTATACCCACCCAAAATCTCTGTTAGTGCAGAGTAATCATCAACCAGCTGCTCATTTATTGATACAATATATCCCTTCTCAAACATCTCGGAATCGATTGCACCACCCTCATTTACTACCTCATATGGAATATCTGAAACTCTCTGCTTAGAAATAGTAGCACCAACAGGTTTAAAATCTTGATAGCTACTCCCTATACCCATCCTCCATCCATTACTACCAAGATATATCGTATACAGTAGAATAGCTAAGAGTATATTCATAGTAACCCCAGCTAACATAACAAACATCTGTGCTATTTTACTCTTGTTTTTTAAATTCCCTTTCTCTTTCCTATCCTCTTTCTCTTTTGTTGGATCTCCATCTCCTAATATTTTTACATATCCACCAAATGGAAGAACACGAATACTATACAGTGTACCCTTTTTTCTCCTTGATAATATCTTAGGTCCAAAACCTATTGAAAATTCTAACACTTTCGCTTTTACTATCCTTGCTGAAAGAAAGTGTCCTAACTCATGTACAAAAGTTAAAATACTGATTACAACAAGAAGTAAGATAATATTTACAACAATAGACATATTACTTAAAATAAGATTATTATATTTATACAGTCATTAGCTCTTCCTCTTTTTTCTCTCTAATTTCCTCTATTTCTGCATTACTCTCTTTAACAAGTTTCTCACCCTCTTCCCTTAGCATATCGGCTTGGTCTTGGGAAAAACCACTTTTTTGTTGTTCATCTATCTCTTGCATAAACTTTTGTCTAACCTGCCTTACTGCAATTCTAGCATCCTCTACCCTATCTTTCATAACCTTAACATATTCAATTCTCCTTTCCTCTGTTAAATCAGGTATAGATACTCTAATGTGGTCTCCCTCTGATACAGCACTAAAGCCCATATTCGCAGAAGATATCCCTTTTGATATTGCATCAAGAATATTCTTATCCCAAGGTATTACAACCAAGGATCTATTATCAGTAACATTTATGGTTGCATAGTTTTTTAATGGAGCCTGTGTCTCATATGCATTAACCAAAATATCTTGGATTAACTCTGGTGTGGCCCTACCCGTTCTTATTTGGGAAAGATCCTCAACAAGATTGCTGACACATTTTTCTAAATCAATTTTAAAAATATCAGTATCCATATTCTTTAATGTACAAAGTTATATACAACATATGATATTCTAAAATCAGATTATTCTCAATATCACAACTAACCTTTTCTTCCTCCACTTTTCCTTTTCAATCCAAGTCTCTCAAACATATCTCCCTCATATTCACTGCCTTTTTTTTCTTTTACAACCTTATCTCCTTTTACTAAAGGAATTGTGAAACTAAATGTACTACCCTTTCCAATACTACTGTCTATTGAAATTTTTCCTCCATGTATTTTAATCAAGCCAAATGTAACAAAAAGGCCTAATCCAGAGCCACCGGGTCTAATCAATGGAAAACTCCCACCCTTTTCTCTTTCAGTATATTGATTCGATCTGTAAAACTTCTGTCCAATTCTTTTAAGATCTTTCTTATGCATACCATCTCCAGTATCTTGGATATCTACTTTAGCATACTTCCCATCATTAGAAACTCTGATCTCAACACCACCTTTATTCGTGTATTTGACAGCATTACTAATTAGATTATCAACTATCTCTTGAATCCTAACCCTATCAGCAAAAACCTGTGGATACTTCTCCCAATTTATTGGTTTGTTAAATCTCATATATAGACCCTTTTCCTTCGCATCTTTCTCATACCCCATTATTCCATCTTCAATAACATCAATGATATCAACAGGCTCTCTATTTATTTCTAATTGACCATCTTCTAATTTTGTTGCGCTAAGAAGCACATTAATTAAAGCAATCTCTCTTTGTATATTCTCTCCTAATATCCTCATATATTTTTCAGATTTCTCACTAATAGTTCCCTTAGAACTTTTATTCATCTGATTATCTAAAAGCTCATGATAGTTTCTAATAATGGTCATTGGGGTTCGTAGTTCATGCCCCATTATATCTATCATATCGTGTTCTTTTCTTCTTGCTTCGTTTAATTGGTTAACTTTCTCTTTTAAATCTTTAGTCTGTTCTTCAACCTTTGTCTTTAAAGTCTCATTGAAACTCTGAACCTCTTTATAAAGGATTGCCCTACCAATAGCAACACTAGCATTAGCAATAATATCTTCTAAAAACCTCAAATCTTCAACAGAGAAAGGATCAGAATTCTTTTTATTTCCAACAACTATTATTCCATTCAATTGAACCTTTCTATTTAATGGAAGAATAGCAGATATCTCTTCATCTTCCATACACTTAATTATCTTATCTAATCTGTTTTTTACATCTTTGGGATCTTTTCCCTCAAGTTTCTTTACTTCCTCTAACACTAGTACAGGATCTTT
This sequence comes from Candidatus Dojkabacteria bacterium UBA2259, assembly GCA_002347605.1. GTDB lineage: Bacteria > Patescibacteriota > Dojkabacteria > SC72 > SC72 > UBA2259. Next base: position 37,916 of record DDXN01000009.1, read on the forward strand.
TCCAATATCTTCCCAATAGTTAATAACTTGTAAAAGATCTCTAACATTTTCTAATTTGAAACCAATTAACTTTTTGTATAGCACCTTACTATTCTCCTTATCAAAGAGAACCACTCCTACCTTCTCTAAATCCAAAAATTTCTTAACCGTATTAACGACATAAACAGATATTTTGTCCATATCTAGTTCGGTACTTGTTGACTTTAGAAACTTACTTAACATATCTGAAGGATGTCGATCAATATACATTATCTTGTCCTCAATTACCCTGTATATATAGTTGTCAAATTTCAAATATACCCAAGAATATATGGGAGCTACTACAATAGATACTAAAATAGTATTTGTCTCAAATATTCCCCCAAATATAATGGTAGTTAACCATCCAAACAGATAGAAACCAAGTAACCAAAAAATAGATAAAACAATAAAGAAGATTATCTTCCCGAGAAGAAATCTAATACCCAGAAATCTATGTTTTACTATAGAGGTAAATGAGAAGCCCGCAAAAATAACTAAAAATGTAGGACCTAAACTAGAAAGAAAGAATATCTTGAAAACAATTGGAAGTATTAGGTTTGTTATAATAGCTCCAATCGCAGTGAATACTGCACCTAGAAGTAAATATTGAAGTTGGATTTTTTCTAACCCAATAGCTTTTCTATACTTTTTTATTAAGAGATATACAGATAACCCTAAAAGTGTAATTAAATTTAAAACATAAAGTAGAATACAGGAACCAAATTCAATACTTGAATATCCCCCTTCTAAGGTAACATTTTTAACAATCAAGGGTGTAAAACTCAGTATTACAACCAATATACTTGAGAATCCTGTTAGTAGATAGTATTTTCGTTTAATAATAGATTCCGAATTTGGAAATACAGAAGCAAACAGGAAGAGTGCAAATACTAAAAAAGTTGTCGAAATAAAGATACACTTATTAGCCATAAGAACTATTTCATATGTTTCTAATGTATTAGAAAGATAGTTTGAAAATATCCACAGAATCGCTCCAATGATGAGAAGAAGGAAAAAAATATTAGTCTTTGAATGTATATTCGACTTGAAAGCAGAGATACCAAGAAATAGTAGAACTACACTCAATATAATCAGAAACATCAATTCCATATATCAAAGATATTAAGATTAGTATACCTTATACTCCAGTATACCATTCAAAACCCTTAACGTCTTCTCCCTTTAGGAATTTAGCTATACCTTCACTTGAACCTTTTGTTTCTGCATTCCCGATAGATTCCTCTATGTTTATCAAAACAGGTGTGGAATCTGATCCTAAATATTTTACAGATGGACCTATCTTAGGCAGACCAAAATTGAAAACAAAACCATTCAACAACCTTACAACAGAGTTATCTGTTGTAGCCAACCACTCTGGTATATTATTTGCCCTGCTATACTGAGCAGCAATTCTTAATAAGGCAACTGAGACNNTAACTCTCTCTTTCCATTCCTCATCTATTTGTATATTCTCATCAGTAAGAGTTGGCAATCTATACATATCAATTTCAGAATCGTTGTGATCCATAATTAATCTGATAGAACCAACATATCCTTGCTTTGTTTTCGCAACAAATTGGGCTGATTGCCAATGATATTTATCTAAATAAAGCTGTTGACCATCAGTAAATCTTAATAGTAATCCCTCTTTAATGAATTTTTCAAATAGATCCTCATCCAAAAAATCATAAAGAAGTCCAAGTCCATTTTCCTGTACTACATCCTCTGCCTTTAAATCTACTCTTGCAAAAGGAATACCCTGTAAATATCCCTCTCTAATATATCTATCTGTGACTACTTCTAATCTTCCAATCTTTTCTTGCGAAGTTGACGCAAGACCAACGGACACTTCTCTATCTGATAACTCTTTTTCTTGAATAAAGAACTCTGTTTCATTCATAGTAATATATTCTATACTATTTTCTTAATTATTTCTTTTACACTCCTACCTCTTTCTTTTACTACAGATAAAGTTCTTAGGAGTAAAGGAATTTTACTTAACACATTAGGATTACTCCTTCTTACCTCACCTGGGATATCAACCATAATTACATCCTTTATATCCTCTCCTGCAACTATTCTTCTCATAGATTCAATTGTTAATGCACTCAATACAGTAGCAGTAGTACCTAACTGGTATGTTCTACCATCATTTGGGTCTCTTTCAATAAGCTCGTTTAATTGCTCTACAGGGACTTTCAAAGGGTTAATAGGTCCTGTAAAAACATCATATACATAATTTAGGAACTCACCGTTACTTATCCTCCCATCTTTGTACGCATCATGTATTCCATTAAATTCATCTATCTTTTCTTGAGTTAATTCGCCTCTAAGAGGTTGTATATTCTCTTTATCATATCTATACACTGCAACCATCGCGCTACCAGCTAAATCATATCCTACTAATACTGGCTTCTTTTCAATAGCAGCCCATTTATGTAATTCATAAACCATATCTAAAGCCCTAACATCAACACCATCAATAACTATATCTGACTTAGCAACAAGCTCTCTTGCATTTTGAGATGTTAAACCACAATTAAAACTTTTAACATTAACAAAAGGATTAATCTTTTTTAAATTCTGTGAAGTCATCTCTGCCTTGTTCTTTCCTACTTGATCAGCTGTATACTGTTGTCTTGATAGGTTATCTACAGCAACAATATCAGGATCTAATACCGTTATATGCTCTGCTCCAGACCTAACTGCCATCATAGCAATGGGATTACCTACACTACCCACTCCAGCTACTAGAATATTTGTATTTCTAAACTTCTCTTGTATCTCTGGATCTATGAATTTCTTTGATGAAGCAGTAAGCTGAGTATAGAACTCATCTTTTGTTAATGAGATCGCATCTGTTCCACTACTAATTATTTCCTTATTATCTTCATTCTCTATCATGAATCTTTAATCCTAATATATCATAAAACAACAATATTTTATCATTTAAGAATCAGAATAACAAGCCTATAGCATTCACCCTTTGATAAATATATATTGATAAAATAAACAGAATAATAGATAATTACAGAAATAAAATATAAATAAAAATGTATGATTGACCTAGAAAACAAGGAAAAAGAATTACCCATTGAAGTAAGAAACCTCCAAGAAATGTTTACCCAAGAGTTCCCTAGTGCACAAATGAGTTATGTTGATTACACGCAACCATCTCAAAAATTAGCTGAGATTAACGTCCAAATGGACCCTATTATTGACAATACACAAAAACCAGAACCCTTTGTTAAACCAATTGGAGGTATAGGTGGACAGTTTAGAGCAGAACTCTTTTTCTATGCAATGAAAAACAGATTACCAGACCCTCAAAATCCCTTAAATAGTTACCTCATATATCCATCATTTGATCAAGAAAAAGGTAATGTAACAAAAATGAGAATTCTTAAATATCCAAATAGTGCATTAAAAAAGGTAGAAGAGGCTATATCAAAAAACAAAGAAGTACTTCAATTACCAAATAAAATATCTAGATTTGAAGCGATACCAACTGTAAGAACTGCTTACAAGGAAATCGATGGAGATACCTTAACAGTCGAAGGAAAAGATGTTGGTTCTTCGCTAGTAAGATTATCAAGATATTCAACGGAAAAAATGATGAACATTAGAAAGAAGGGAACTACTATACCTTGGGGAAGAGAATCTTCTCTAATTGCATATAAAAATAATGATGGTAAACTCAGAATCCTTCTACTAAAGAAAGAATCGTAATCTTTACTTACCAAACTCCCATATTAAAAATCTCCTCACTTCGAGAGGTTCTCCCAATTTAGAAATAGCTTCATCTAAGAGATTTCTCATTATTTTACTCTCATCTTTAAACCATTTCTGCTCAAGTAAACACTTCTCTTCATAGAATTTCTGTAACTTCCCTTCAATAATTTTCTCTGCTATCTGTGCTGGTTTACCTTCACTTTCGACCTCTTTCAGAAATATACTCTTAACCTCATCAATCCTCTCTTGTGGGATACTCTCTTTAGAGACATATATTGGTCTCATAGCTGCAATCTGAAGTGCTAACTCATGTGCAAAAGATCTAAAATCTTCATTCCTCGCAACGAAATCAGTTTTACATGTTACCTCAACCATTGAAACAAGCTTTTGCTCTTTACCATGCACATAGGTTTCAATTATCCCTTCCCCTACCGTTGCACACTCATTTTCTATTGCTACATCCCAACCTCTCTCTTTTATCAAAGCAACTGCTTTTTCAAAATCTTTTCCACTCTCCTGAAAAGCCAGTTTACAATGTCCAATCTTTGCACCAGTAAGATTATGTAACCTGTTTATCACATCACTTCTACCATTAATATACTCTATTGCCTTTTGCATATCACCATTTGCCTTAGTTAAAGCCTCTTTACAAAGACCCATACCTGCAGAAGTTTTCGCTCTAAGTAATTTTATATCCTCTATAGAGATACCCATTACAGTATATTCCTAAACTTATTTTATAGCCTTCAAAATCTCCTCAACTGCTCTCTCCCCAACACCCTTGATAGTAAGAAGATCCTCTTTACTTTTCCCTGCCAAATCATCAACAGTAGTAAGTCCACTCTCTAAAAGTGCTTTCTCTATTCTAACAGAAAGACCAAGATCTTCAATCTTTTTAGAATTAACCTCTGCCTTTACTGCCTCTGCTGCTGCAAACTCTTCATCTAAATTCTTCTCTCTCTTTAAAACCCTTACAACACCTGTTGTAGCAACAGTTGCCTTACCCTCTCTCATTGCTTTCATCCTTAATCTCTCATCCTCTTCCATCTTTTCCTGTCTCTCCTTTTCTTGGGCAGATCTCATTTTCATACTCTCTAAATTAGCATTATGGTTCTTTCTTAAAGCAACTAATGATTCAGATTTCTTACCCTGTTTAATTGCATTCGCAAAAAGATTAACAAAAAGATTAATACTCTTTATTGAATCATCATTTGCAGGAATTGGATAATCAACTAAATCAGGATCACAGTTTGTATCAATTAGACCAATAACTTGGACACCAGCTATTTTAGCCTCATTTATAGCATTCTTTTCAACCATACTATCAATCACTATTAAAAATCTTGGAAGCTCATCCATAAACTTAATACCTTCATATATCTTGTTAAGCCTCTCTACATTCTTTTCCATTAACAATACCTCTTTTTTTACTAACCCCTCTCCTCCTGATGCAAGTTTCTCTTCCATTTTAACTAATGTCTGGACACTGTTTTTGATTGCTTCAAAATTTGTAAAAAGACCACCAGGCCATCTCTTAGTTATATAGAAGGCACCAACTTCAGAGGCCATTTTTTCAATAATTCCAGCTGCTTGACCCTTGGTACCAACAATTAAGACATTACCCTTGTCAGTGGCATCGCAGAGTGCCTTAAGAGCATTTGAAAGTAATTTTCTACTCTTAACAATATCAATAATATGAATACCATTTCTAACCTCATATATATATTTCTTCATTTTAGGATTCCATGCACTGTGTTTGTGCCCAAAGTGTGCACCTGCTTGAAGAAATACTAATAACTCAGGGATCTCTGTTGTAAAGCTTTTCTTTTCTGTCTTAGCTTTAGGAGTTTCAACCTTTGACAAGACCTTTTTTGTTTTTTCCATATTGTTTTTCCTTTTGTCACCTATCTCTATGGGTAGATATTTCTTCTATCCAGGAAATATTTAGAGATATGCGAGATATATATTAAATACAGTTCCGATTATATATCCCCATCTCTCATTTATCAACCCCTGTATTTACACTTTTCCAATTATCCCTACCTATCACTATATGATCTAGTAGCTGAATACCAACTAACTCTAAACTATCATTAATATTTTTTGTTAAGGTAATATCCTCCTGACTTGGTGTACTATCTCCAGAAGGATGATTATGTGCAAGTATTACAAATGCAGCATTATTTGTGATTGCTGTATAGAGAACCTCCCTTGGAGAAAGGTTTGCACAATTTAAGGAACCAAGTGCAATACTCTCCCTACAAAGATATTCAAACCTCGAGTTAAGACACAGTATGTCTACCCTCTCTCTCTTTAAATTAGACATATCTTTAAACAGATCATATGCCAAAACAGAGTCAGTAATTTTTAACACCTTTTTGTCAAAAAGACCGTACATTCTCCTTCCAAGCTCAATACCAGATACAATTCTCATTGCTACTACATCCCCTACCCCCTCTATTTGTATCAACTCTTTCAAACTTAACGATCTTTCTTCTCTAACAGAGTGCTGTATCTTCCCCATTATTACTCTTGATATCTGTTTGAAATTTCTTTCTTTGGTACCACTACCGACCAGTATCTGTACAAGCTCCATATCTGAAAGAACAGATATACCTCCTTTTAGGAATTTTTCTCTTGGTAACATATGAAAGATATATTAGAGAGAAGATATTAAAAAGTCTTGAACTACTTCTTCTTAATATCTTTTTTAATATATTTACACTTAGGATAGCCACTACAACCTTTGAAACTCTTTCCCCATTTACTCCTTCGCTCAACTAATGGACTCCCACACTCTGGACATTTCTCTTTAAGAAGTAAGGAGATTTTCCCCTTACACTCTGGGTACTTCTCACATGCCCAGAATTTACCATATTTACTGTTTTTTAATAACATCCTTGAACCACACTTGGGACACTTCTCTACCTTAAGATATTTTTCGAAATCCAAGCTATCTCCATTACTATCTAAATCCTTCATCCCCTTACACTCTGGAAATTTAGAACAGCTTAAAAATTTCCCATACCTACCCAATCTTACAACCATTGGAGAACCACACTCGCTACACTTCTCCTTTGAGCTATCAAGTATAACAACATCATTTTTATCTACACTCTTTTTAGCACTTTGTATATCTTTCATAAGAGGTTTGTACTCTCCATCCAAAAATGGAATATACTCTACCTTTCCCTTTGCAATCTCATCTAATTTGTCTTCAACGTTAGCTGTATACTGATAATCAACTAAATCAGCAAAATTACCCTTAAGAAAATGAGTAACTACCCTACCAACCTCTGTAGGAAGAAGAAATTTCCCATCTCTTGTAACATACTCTCTGGCTTGTATTGTAGAAATTATTGTTGCATAGGTAGAAGGTCTTCCTATCCCTAATGACTCTAATTTTTTAACAAGGGTTGCCTCAGTATATCTAGATGGTGGTTGAGTAAATTTTTGCTCCACTACAAACTTCTTCTTGTTAAATGTGTCACCTTTTACAACATTAGATATCTCTTGTAATATTTCCTCCTCATCTTTTTTACCTCCATATACTATTCTAAAGCCGTCAAACAAAGTTTTTTGAGCACCTACGGAAAAAGTATAAATATTTTTTAACTTATCTACTGGTTCTAAATATATACTTAAATTCTCAACTCTTTTCTCCATCATTTGGGAAGACACAGCTCTCTTCCAGATTAATGAGTACAGCTTACTCTCATCCAAACCAAGCTTACTTGCATCAAAGGAAAAATCGGTTGGCCTTATACCCTCATGCGCCTCCTGAGCATTCTTGCTCCTATTTTTAAAATACCTTGGAGCGTATGGTAGATACTCCTTCCCGTATTTTTCAACTATTACATCTCTAATCTCCTCAATTGCTTTTTGGCCAAGATACACAGAGTCTGTTCTCATGTATGTGATGTGCCCAGCCTGATACAATCTCTGAGCTAATGCCATGGTCCTTTTAGAGCTAAATCCCAAGACATTGTTGGCAGATTGTTGTAACGTAGAGGTTGTATATGGTGGATATGGATTTTTCTTTATCTCCTTCTTCACAATATCTACAACTTTGTACTTACTCTCTCCCAAACGATCCTGAATATCATCTACCTCTGTCTTACTTTTAGGAACATACTTCTTACCATCCCTTTTTATCAGTTTTATTGTCAATTTCTCCTTCTCTTTTTTTACTTCAACAAAAAATTCCCAATACTCCTGCGGTTTGAATGCTTCCCTCTCCTCTTCTCTTTCAACAACTAACCTTAACGCTACAGATTGTACTCTACCTGCAGAGAGTCCGTACCACATTTTCTCCCACAAAAGTTCAGAAAGTTTGTACCCAAAAAGCCTGTCTAACACTCTTCTAGCTTTCTGTGCTTCAACTAAGTCTTGGTTAACAACAGTAGGACTTTTAATAGAGTCTAAAACCGCATCTTTGGTAATCTCATGAAAAGTAACCCTTTTTACACTCTTTGCTTTCAAAAAATCCTGTACATGCCAAGCTATAGCCTCTCCCTCCCTATCTGGGTCCATTGCTAAATACACATGTCCACCTTTGGGAACTGCCTTCTTTAAGTCTTTTAGAATTTTTGCTTTACCATATATAGTTTCAAAAAGAGGTACATATCCATTCTCAATATCCACTCCTAATTTACTCTTGGGTAAGTCTATAACGTGGCCTACAGTAGCCATAACCTTAAAATCAGAACCTAAGTACTTGTTAATAGTCTTTGCTTTGGCTGGAGACTCAACAATTAAGAGATTTTTGTAATTAGATGTTTTTTTCATATATCAAGCTTAAAATACACAATGTTTAAATATATGTCAAACAAATGACTTTGTACATATTACATAAAAAAGATGAATAAATCTTTAATTTCAATTTACAAAACCATTTTTAACCATCCAAGATATCATCTCTTTAATCACTGCTACCGCATTTGCACTTGAGCCACCATCTTCTAGTAAAAGCGAGAATGAATACTTTGGATTCTCGTATGGGAAGAAACCTGTTACCCATGCATGGGTGTCTTCATATACACCTTTACTGTTTACTTTTCCAAACTCCGCAGTTCCTGTTTTTGCTGCAACAGATGTACCTGTTGTTGAAAGAGCCTTAGCAATTCCTCTTGAGCCGTTAACAACCTCCCACATACCCTTTCTTACTAGAGTTAAGCTCTCATCAGATATGATATTCTCTCCTAAAGGTTCATACTCTATTGGATACTCAAAACCATCTTCATCAACAAACTTCTTACCTACATGTGGCGTATACAAAGTACCACCATTCGCTATAGTTGCAATCCAATTAGACATCTGTATAGGGGTAACAAGGGTAATACCCTGCCCAATTACAGAGTTACATGAATCTCCCTCTGGATACCATATCGGTTCTAACCATGGACTGGTTGTTTGTGCTAACTTAATTTTGTTTTGAGGGGATGGTACTCTCCCAAGCATTTCCCCAGGTATATCAATTCCTGTATATTGACCAATACCAAAAGCTTCAATATATGGAACTAATTCATTCATATTCCAATCTCTAATCATCTCGCAAAAAAATATATTTGAAGAAACCATTAATGCACTAATTACATTCAAAGTCCCATATGCATGATTTTTGTATTCTTGAAATGGTGCACCATTTGAGAATGTGTATCCTGTTTTACTAACATAGGTTGTATATCTTGTTATCACATCTGCTTCTAGTCCAGCCGCTGCAACAATTGTTTTAAATGTAGAACCAGGAGGAATCTGTGCAGATATTGATCTGTCTAACAGGGGATTTTGTTTGTTGTTAATCAGTGCAGAATAGTCGCTTTGGGAGATCCCCCCTACAAATTGATTATTGTCATATGAAGGATAGCTGACAATCGCAAGTATCTCCCCACTATTTACATCCTGTATAATGCTTGCTCCACCAGCAGCAGAGTGTTTTTTTACAGAGCTTTTAATTAATTCATAGAGCTTTTGCTGAACAGATGTATTAATTGTCAAATACAGACTTTGACCTGATATCGGTTCATTTAATGTATATGGCTCTTTAGATATGCTTCTTCCAAAAACATCAATCTCTTCTGCAATTTTTCCATGAACACCCTGAAGTTTCTCTTCGTAATACCTTTCTACACCAGACTTCCCGACAATATCTCCACTTACAAGCTGAGAATATTTTTTTAAATCTGCCTGTGACACCTCCCCTGTGTATCCTAATACATGAGTGAATATATCACCCCCAACATATCTTCTCTTACTTCCATTATCCATCGATATCCCCTCTAATTCGTTCCCATTTGCTTTGATTTTAATTACCAAATCCTCACTAATATCTGTTGCAAGCAGTATCTTGTTTACATATGGATTACCATTGTAAATTGAAAACACCCTATCTAAAAGAGACTCATACGTTGTCCCATCTGCTTCAATCATTTTCCAGTTATCCCCTAATATACCCCCAAGGGTATCGAGGGTATTCTCCACATCACTGTTGTTTACTCCACTCTCGTCACGAAAAGAATCCAAAGATATATACACATTTACTGAGGGAACATTCTCAACAAGCTTTTTACCATTTGAATCAAATATGACCCCCCTAAAGGCCTTTAAAGGAGTTACCCTTACCCTGTTTGTCTCAGATCTCTCAAACATCTCCTCTCCCTCAACTATTTGTAGTTTAACAAGATTAAATATTAAAAGAGAAAATACTAAACAGAAAAGCAGGAAAGCGTAAATGAAATTCCATCCTGAGATACGCTTCCCACCAGAACCCTCTACTATCACCTTTGATAGAATCTTTTTTCTATCCGAAGTAGCAACCTTTCCACCACCTTTAATTATTGGCTTATGCAAACTTTTACTATCTAATTTTTTGTCAATCGATATTTTTGACATCTTTAAACAATTAACTTAATCTAATTACCCCTCTAGATTTATTATCTCTCAAAGACTTAGTAAAACGATTGATTAACATAAACATCCCGACTGAAATAACTGATTTAACAAATATCTCTATCCAAATACTAGATAGCAAACTTGGAAATACCCCCTCCGAAAGTAATGAGCTAACAACAGGTATTAATAGGTAGTACAGAAATACGAAAAAGAAGATAGGGATATATCCGAACTTGCCCTCTACTGGAACCAGAAGCCAAAGGAATTCAAGTAAAAGGAAAAGTAATGTAAGAACTAAGATATGTGTACCCAACGGCACTTGCAATACACAATCCAATACTATTCCAAACAAGGTTAGAAATGTATAGAAGAGGATATCATTAACCCTCTTCCACATAGATAGTACAACTACAGCAAAAAGTGAAAAAGAAAACACCCTTAGCAGGAAACTTTCTACAAAGAGTAAAACAAAAAAAGAAATTGTTATTAGAAGTATCTTAATCATTCTACTTTTACAAATACATTTAATATACTATTGTAATCAAATATCGGTGATACAAAACCTGTTTTATGCGTTGATGCAGGATCTTTAGACACCCCAATTAAAGTACCTAAGATCAATATTTGCCCAACCCTTTCATCTCTTAGTAAAACATAATCACCATCTAATACAGAGGAGTTAATACCCATATTCTCAATAACAATACTCTCTACATCTCCAATTACTACCCCCTTAGACTTAACCAAACTATCAACCCTACTCTCTTTGTTTAAATCAACAGTGGAAGGAACAATCACAACTTCAAAACTACTTGAGCTATTTATCGGTAACCTCACTAGAGCACTTTTTAGCTCAACATTGGATACAACGCCAATAAATACTCTTCCTATTACAACAATATCTCCCTTTTTTACACCATCTTCCGACCCTTTATTAATTATAACCTCCCCAGTATCTTTGTAGCTTAATATTTCTGATTCAACATATGAACCCCCAGATTTTAAAATTGCCGAGTGCTCCTTAAGAGATATATACTCTGCATAATCTATCAGCTTTTCAGAGTTTTCTACCTTTAATCGAGCAATTTCCTCTTTCATTTCGTTGTACTCCTCTATATATGAAGAGGCATCAACTAGAGCATTTCTCCAATTTGATACACTCTGACCTGTTTTACTCCCAAGTGCATATACAGGACTAAAAATATATGAGAAAGGGTACTTAATACTCTCCCCTAGAAATGATTTCCCAATCAAAACAATAACTATACAGAAAAGAAGATAGATAAAGTGAGTGTACTTTTTAATTTGATTACCCTTTTTCATACTTAAACAGTATTAAATAGTCTCTTCCCAGGATTTCTGAACTCTTTGAAGTAAATCAATGTGGTCCAACATCTTAGATGTCCCCTTTGCTACTGCAGCCATCGGTTCCTCAACAATATTAATCGGAACATTTAACTCTTCTCTCCAATATGTATCTAGACCAGGAATAAGGGCACCCCCTCCAGCCACAAATATCCCATCATTAAATATATCTTTTAGTAATTCAGGAGGAGTATCCTCTATTGCATCTTTAACTGCGTCTGTTATCTGAGAAAGAGAAACACTAATTGCCTCCCTTACCTCTGTACTTGAAAATTTAAGTGACTTCGGAAGACCTGTAAGTAAATCTCTCCCCTGTAAAAGAACCTCCTTTTCCTCCTTAAGTGGAGCAGCAGAGCCAATCTCAATCTTAATATCTTCTGCACTCCTTTCACCTATTAAAATATTGTATTTGTCCCTAACATAATCAACAATATCTTGGTTCATCTCATCTCCAGCAATCCTAATTGTGTTATCTACTACAATATCACCCAAAGAAAGTACTGCAATACCTGTTGTACCCCCACCAATATCTACTATCATACTACCAGAGGCTTCCTCAATTGGTAGTCCAATCCCAATTGCCGCAGCCATAGATTCTTCAACTATGAATACCTCTCTCGCTCCTGCTGTTTTAGCAGCATCAACTACTGCCTGTCTTTCTACCTCAGTCACAGATGAGGGTACACCAACTACTATCCTTGGTCTGGGTATCTTAAATCCCTTGATATAGTTGATATGAGCTCTCTTTATGAAGTGATGAATCATAGCTTGGGTAGTATCAAAATCGGAGATTACACCATCTCGAAGTGGTCTAACAGCAACAATATTTGCAGGTGTTCTACCAATCATCTCCCTTGCCTCATGCCCAACAGCCAACACCTGTTTACTTCTTTTATCTATTGCAACAACAGATGGTTCTGAAACGACAACCCCCTCACCTCTTAGATAGACCATAGTATTAGCAGTACCAAGATCCATTCCTAGATCATATGTAAACATTTCCCATATTGAATCAAAAATTGCCATACAGTAATTGTACCATCTTAATTGAGATGATTTTACCACTAATACTTACTCTATACGAGGAAAAAATATGTACACCTACTCAGAAGAATCAGCTCTGAGCTTTTTATAGCATTTCATACACACATATATACCTTGAATATCACCCTCTATATTAACCTTAACTTTCCTTAGATTTGGCTTGAACACTCTTTTACTTCTTGGTGCCTTAAATCGCCAACCTATTGAATGATGGTGTTGAATCCTTCTACCAGCTGTTGTTGATTTCCCACATAACTCACAAACTTTTGCCATTTTTTTATATATCTTTATAATTGAAGATTTATTAGCTAGATGATATTATCAAAAAGATTCCTATTTATCAAGTAAAAATATTTATGTTCTCATCATTACAAGATTTTATATATTGGATACTTATTGCAGTTCCATCAATACTAGTAGCATCAACAGTACATGAGTATACACATGGATATGTTGCATACAGATTAGGAGACCCAACAGCAAAAGCAGAAGGACGATTAACTTTAAACCCACTAAAACACATAGACCCTATTGGTGCTCTATCTATGATTATATTTAAATTTGGCTGGAGTAAACCAGTCCCAATTAATGAGTATAATTTCGAAAAAAGAGAGCTATATACAGGATTAACAGCTCTTGCAGGACCTGTATCTAATCTAATTTTAGCATCACTAACTGCCCTTTTGAATCAACTATTTGATTTTAGCAACTTCCCACTTATAGTATTTATACTATACGTATTTGTGACTATTAATATTGCACTAGCAATTTTCAACCTACTCCCCATACCTCCACTAGATGGACATAAGGTGGTTAGGGCATTACTTCCACAAAAGCTTAGATATTACTGGGAAAAACTAGAAAAATATTCTTTGATATTAATATTGTTACTTGTGTTACCTTTTTCTCCATTACAAAAGCTTACATCTTCCTTTATTGGAAACACTTTAACTACAATCTTACAGATACTTGGCTTTTAATACTTTCTTTGATAACTTACTCCATTTATTGTAAAATATACTGTCCCAGTTGGACATAGAGGTTCGTAGCTCCACAACCATCACTTGGAGTTCCGAAATCGCTTAGGCCCTTGGGTTTAAGTTGAGGGATTCCACTTTAAATGGAAGAGCTCTACGATCCCTCTCCGACTGGGGCGTCTTTTATTGACTATCCCCTATATATATATTAAACTTGCCTTTGTAATGCCGAAGTAGCTCAGTTGGTCAGAGCAACTGTTTTGTAAACAGTAGGTCGAGAGTCCGAATCTCTCCTTCGGCTTGTACGCAGAGGTGGCGGAGCGGTCAAACGCATCGGACTGTAAATCCGACTCCTTCGGGATACACTGGTTCAAATCCAGTCCTCTGCATTCCATCACTGCTTTCCAATCTCCTCAATTAAAGAGAAGCTAGTTTACAGATTATCAAGATATTGTATAATCTAGCTCATACGCTGGATTAGCTCAGTCGGTTAGAGCACATTCATGGTAAGAATGAGGTCCTGAGTTCGACTCTCAGATCCAGCTTCCTCAATTTACAAGAGAATATTTGACCTATTATCAATATTTCCATATAATACTTTGTATTTCCCATAATATCCTATTTTTTAATTTGAAACCCCAAGGAGATGGCTAAAGAAAAAAGAGAAATTGTAGCTTTAAAGTGCGAAGTATGTAATAACAAGAACTACACTAGCTACAAGAGTAAAAATATGAAGGAGAAACTTCAGAAAAGTAAGTACTGTGGGTACTGTCAAAAACATACTATACACAAGGAGACAAAAGTAAAATAATTTGTGCTGTTTAACAGTTAAGGGCCCATAGTTTCAACTGGTAAAACAGCGGTCTCCAAAACCGTAGTCCTCCGTTCAAATCGGAGTGGGCCTGTTTAGAACATAAAAATATGAAAATATTAAAACAGATAATAACCGAATTAAAACAGACTGAGAAGTTGACATTTAAACAGTTATTGTCACTAACAGCCTATGCAGTAATATTTTGTGCTATAATCGCACTCATAATATTAGGCTTCGACCTACTATTACAATGGGCATTAGTACAATTTCTTAAGATATAATTAATTAGAGTAAATGGCAGAGAAACAAAAAAAGACAAATCCAAAAGCGAAGTGGTATGTACTCAATATCAGAACTGGGTACGAAAACAGTATTAAAAAAGAGTTACAGCAAAGAATAGAAGCAACTGGATTACAAGACAAGATTGAGGAAATCTTAGTACCAACACAAAAGAAGATTGTTGTTAAAAAGGGTAAACAGAGTGTAATTGCAGACAAGATATTCCCTGGATATGTACTTGTTAAAATGGAATTAGATGCTCATACATGGGATATTGTTAAAAATACTGAAGGTGTAAGAGGTTTTGTTAAAACAGATAGATATCCAAGACCTTTGCCAGAAAGTGAAGTAAAAGCAATTATGAAATTTATGGAAGTAGAACAACCATCATATCAAAGCTCCTTTAGTGTTGGTGAAGCTGTTAAGATTACAGATGGTGCATTCGCAGACTTTATAGGAAGTGTAGAAGAAATTGATAACTCAAAGGGCAAGATAAAAGTCCTCATATCTTTCCTTGGTAGAGAAGCTCCTGTAGAATTAGATTTCTCTCAGGTAAGTAAACTTTAATATATTTGATTTAAAACATATGGCAAAACCAGTAAAAGCAATAATTAAGATAACCATTCCTGCAGGACAAGCAACACCAGCTCCTCCAATTGGACCAACACTTGCTCCATACGGTATTTCTACACAAGAATTTTGTTCTCAGTTCAATGAAAGAACTAGAGAGGGAGGTGGTATACTAACTCCAGTAGTAATTACAATATATGATGATAGATCTTTTGACTTTATTACCAAGACTCCTCCTACATCAGAATTGATTAGAAGAGAGTTAAAAATTAAGAAGGGTTCTGCAAGACCAAACTTGGACAAGGTTGGAAAATTAACAAAAGCACAGATTCAAAAGATTGTTGAGATTAAAATGCCTGACTTAAATACATCAGACCCAGACCAAGCAGCAAAGATAATTGCAGGCACTGCAAAACAGATGGGTATTGACACAGAAATTTAATGTTTAATTGAAATATGCAATGAAAAGAGGAAAGAAATATATAAAAGTAAGTAAAGATTTAGACAGAAACAGAACATACTCTTTAGAAGAGGGTATTAAAGAGGTTAAAAAAACTTCTTACAGTAAATTTGTAGGTAGTTTAGAGTTACACTTTGATATTATTTTACCAAAGGAGAAAGATCCTAAATCTATTAAAGGTGCAGTATCACTCCCTCACTCTACAGATACAAAGAGTGTTACAGTAGCAGCTTTTGTAACCCCAGATAAAGAGAAAGATGCTAAAGAAGCAGGCGCAGAGTATGTAGGATTGGAAAATTTAATAAAAGATATTAAAGAGAACAAGATTACATTTGATGTTGCAATAGCTACCCCCTCTGTAATGGCTAAAATTGCAGTGCTTGGTAAAGAGTTAGGTCCAAAGGGTTTAATGCCTAATCCTAAAAATGGTACTGTTACAGATGATATTAAATCTGCAGTAAGTGAATACAAGAAAGGTAAACAGACATTTGCTTGTGATACCTCAGGTGTTATACATATTAAAGCAGGTAAATTAGATATGGATGATGAGAAATTAATAGAGAATGTACATGTAGCTGTATCTGCTGTAGAAGATATATTAGGGAAACCATATAACCAAATCTTCCAAAGAATGCATATTGCATCTACAATGGGTCCAAGTTTTAAGATAGAGTATAAAAAGGCCGAATAAATAATCCTAAATAGCAATTATAAAGACCTCTTTTTCAGGGGTCTTTTTATTTCTCCTTGATATCTTTAGTCCTATAAAGATATAATGGGGCTTGTTAATAGGTCTACCGAGACCAATAGCTCTTTAATAGTAAACCATTGTAAAGGAGTAAAAATGGCCTGTGATTTCTGTGTTTTTAAACAATATTGTCAAGACTGTGAAATGGAACAGTCCAAGGATCTAGAGATTAATGTCTCTCTTCCTAATTCCAAGCCAGAAGTTCAAAAAGTTATCATTTGTGGAGATACTCTCTACCACAATGGCAGACCATACAAGATTATCAAAATTGAGGATGGTAACCCCAATAAGAAATATCTAACGGCAGAGGGTAGAACATTCTTTATTAGGATAATCCATGATAAGCCTGTGCTTATCAAAATCCAAACAGTTCGAAAGAATAAGAAGAAGCCAGATTGCCATGAAGGCGAATGCAATAAGATTCTCATAGGACCAATTCCAACTGACTTAGTCAGTGACACAAACTGGTAAATTTCAACTCGGTAGACTTGTTACAATAGGAGGAGACTATAATATTTCTTTTAAAAAGAATATGCACTTAGTCTCCTCCTGTAACACCCTTGACCTCCCCTACTTTGTCATATATAATCACCCTTAGTATTTATCCTAAGAAACATGGTAAAAAATAAATCCATGTGAGGTAAATAGTAATTCATATTAATTAAATAAATATTACGATGTCTAAAAGTCGTACTCAAAAAGAAGACTTACTTATCAAGTACAAAGATTTGATTGAAAGCAAATCAGGATACCTTTTAGTTAATTCAGATAAAATAGATACAGCTACAGTAACAAAGCTAAAAATTGAGCTTAAAAATGTAGGAGCAAACTTCTCTGTTATTAAAAACAGTATATTCAAAGTAGCACTACAAGAAAGTAAACAACCATTACAAGTACAGGAATTTGATGGCCCAACAGCATTAATCTCCTTTGAACAAGACCCAACAGAACCTGCAAAATTGGTAAAGAAAGTACAAAAAGATATGGAATTACTAAGTCCTAGAAGTGGTGTATATGAAGGAGAATTCTTAACAGCCCAAAGAGTAATGCAATTAGCAGATATTCCATCTAGAGAGATATTACTATCAAGACTTGTTGGAACTATGAATGCATCTCTTACTGGCTTTATGAATGCAGTTACAGGTAATGTAAGAGGATTAACTATGGTATTAAAAGGTATTTCTGAAAAGAAAGTTTAATATTAATTTAAATTATTTTATTTACAAACAATGGCAGACGAAGTAAAGGATCTTCCTAAATTAACAAAGAATGCTCAAGAAGTAATTGAAATGGTTGAGAAAATGACCGTTTTAGAACTTGCAGACTTAGTTAAAGTTATGGAAGATAAATTTGGAGTAAGTGCAGCAGCTCCAATAGCAGTTGCAGTAGCTCCAGCAGAAGTAGCTCCAGAGGTTGAAGAGAAATCTGTCTTCAATATTGTTTTGAAGGATTCTGGTACAAACAAGATTGGTGTAATCAAGGTAGTAAGAGAGATTACAGAGCTTGGATTAAAAGAAGCTAAAGATCTTGTAGAATCAGCACCTCAAACAGTAAAAGAAGGCGTTAAGAAAGAGGATGCAGAGACCTTTAAGGCTAAATTTGAAGAGGCTGGTGCTAAAGTAGAGTTAGAATAACCTCTGAATTAGTTTTCTGGTATAGAGAGCCATAGTAATGGCTCTCTTTTCTTTTATCGACAAAATACATATATTCAAAGTATAATTATGGTGAGAATATTCTAAATTAAGATATATATATCTATGTTTGAAACTTCCAAACTAACAGAGTGGCTACTTGGGTCTGGGGTATCACAAACAATCTTAGAACTATTAATAGCTCTATGTATTGTTTCAACCATTGTAAGTATTGCAAGATATGTTGTCGGAAACAAAACATACGGTATATATGCCCCCATTATACTAGCCATCGCATATTCATATACAGGACTTAGGTATGGACTAGTAATAACCTTTGTAGTCCTTTTCACCTCCCTACTTTCTTACTCAATATTAAGAAGAATCAGAATGCACTACATTACCCGTATAGCAACTAACTATACAATCCTCTCCATTGTATTAATCCTCTTTTTAATAGTTATCAACACATTTGGCTTTGGATTAACAAATATGTCAAATATTTCTCCATTAGCATTCATCTCCATAGCCGCTCTCTCAGATTTTTTCATAAAGCAGTATGACAAGAAATCTCTTAAAGGCTCTGCTCTAATTCTTTTTGGAACAATCTTAGTCGCAGTAGTAGGATGGTTTGTAATATCAAGAGATTTAATCTCAGATTATGTGTTAAATAATCTCTGGATAATCCCTCTTCTTGTTGTTATTAATATCCTCTTGGGCATGTTTAAGGGTTTAAGGATAAAGGATTACTTTAGGTTTAGACTATCAAGTAGAGAAGAAAATGATAAGTGAAATAGTCAGATACAATAAAGAGATACTCGGTCTAAACAGAAGAAATCAAGAATATGTTAGACCCTTTAATTCAGCCTCTTCCAAAGAGATTGCAGATAACAAGATCTTTACAAAAAGACTTCTAAAAAAGGAACTAATACAAACTCCTGAAGTATACAAATTAATTAGAACAAAAAAACAGTTACAATTTTTAGATTGGGAAAGTCTTCCAAAAAGCTTTGTTATTAAACCCAACCAAGGTACAGGAGGTAATGGAATTATAGTATTCTATGGAAAAAAGAAAGGCAAAATGGAATGGATTAGGCCAAATGGAACCACCATGAATCAGAGAGACATATTACTACATATAGAGAACATACTTGAGGGAAGATTTTCAATGGGCTCAAGAAATGATATTGCAATCATCGAAGAAAGAATTAAAACAGATCCCCTGCTTAAACAGTATTCCTACAGAGGAGTGCCAGATATTAGAATAATATGTTTTAACCAAGTACCTGTTATGGCAATGCTAAGACTTCCAACGAAAAAGTCTAACGGTACTGCAAATCTCCACTCTGGAGCAATATGTACAGGTATAGATATTGGAACAGGAATAACAACCTACTCTATGCATATGAAACCTAATTCACTGCTAAGCGATACTTACGAACTTATCGACTCTACTGTTGATCTTTTAGAAAACAAACCCTTAAGTGGTATCCAAATTCCTTTCTGGAATGACCTACTGGAAATAGCACTCAAGTGTCAAAAGGCTAGTGGTTTAGGATATATAGGTGTAGATATAGCGCTTGATGCAGAGAAAGGTCCTGTTGTATTCGAAATAAACGCAAGACCTGGCCTTGGTATTCAGGTTGCTAATCAAGCAGGACTGCGATGGAGATTAGAAAAGATTAAAGATGTAAAAATAAAGAGCATTAAACACGGTATTAGAGTTGCAAAAAATCTCTTTGGAGGAGAAATTGAGGAAAGTATAGAGGCGATTAGTGGTAGAAAGGTTTTAAATATAACTGAAAAAGTATATATCTATGACAAAAGTGCAGACCTTGCAAAATTAGAAAAATACAAAGATACAAAAAGAGAGCTAGTAAAAGCGACAATGGATACAGGTATCCTCACCTCAAGAATAGATTCTAAGCTTGCTAATCGTATAGGGTATATACAAGCTCATAAGTATTTTACAAAATTTGGTATTCCACAAAAGTTTAACAACTTTACAGATGCACAAGCATATATTGATACTAATGGGAAAGAGATCTGTTTAAACTCAGATATCAAAAGACTTGCAAAAATAGTTGAGGATGGAGAAATTAAGATAAGACCGGTATTCTCAATACCAATCAAGATATCTGACAAAATAGTCATTACTGATTTTGTCTCTACACAGTCTTCTGATAGTTTGTATCCCATAACAATTGGAAGAAGTGATTTAACAGGATACTTAATAGATACAAGTAATACATTTTAAAATTATATAATAACAGCTATGTCTAAGTCATACGAAGAGTATCTATCACAAGCAGGTAACGTTCACCTTGCATACTATCTTGAAGCAGCTGATATTTTAAATATAAAATATACCGTATTAGTACATGGTCTAATGGCTAAATTTGAATCTAATGGAAAACATTGGTACATAATCAATACAGTAACACCATTAACTAATACACCTAGTACAACAATAGCAAAAAGGAAAAATCTTACTAATACAGTCCTCTCCCATTTCAATATACCAGTTCCGAAACAGATAACACTTAGGAGCAAGCAAGAGGCTATGCAATTCTTTAGGGAATACAACAATATTGTAATCAAACCATCCCAACAATTGGGGGGTATAGGGGTTAGTCTACTTCCTAAAAACAAAAAACAGGTGTTTAGTGCATATGAAAGTGCTCTAAAAGTTTCAAAAGGTAAGGGTATTAGTAAAGTAATTGGAGAAGAGTTCATAGAGGGAGAAAACTACAGGCTACTTGTTCTTGGTAATCGTGTAATTGGTATTGTAAGAAGGAAAGCTGCATTTGTAATCGGTAATGGTAAAGATAATATTGAGAAATTAATAAAAGAGAAAAACATTGAAAGAAAGAATAATTTACTAAAACCAATACTAATAGATAACGAGGTGCATCAAAGATTAGAGAACCTACATATTGATTTCCACTATGTACCAAAGAAGGGAGAAGAGATTAAACTTAGATATAACTGTAACCTTACTACCGGAGGTACTACACAAGAGTGCTTTGCACAAACACATCAGTACTACAAAGATATTGCTGTAAACTCTGTACACGCTATTGGTACTCAATTTGGAGGAGTAGATATTATTACTCCGGATATATCCCAACCTGCTAAATGTGTTGTAAACGAAATTAACTACAATCCTGGCCTAAGACTTCACTACAAAGTAACAGAGGGAGAGATTGTTAAGGTCGCTATCCCAATACAAGAGTACATATCTAAAATTATTTAATCCTTCAATGATAAAAATATTACAAGGTCTTAATTTAGAATCAGAAACAAGCATAGTAAATATAACTCTAGAGGGAGAAAACCTTGGAGATATATCAAATATATTAGATAAGATTTCATCTTTCCATCCAATATTTCTTAAAGAGTACACCCTCTCCTCTACTCTGCTTTCCATTGAGTCTAAACTCCCATTTCTGTGGAGAGAGACAGCAGATACATTTAATAAACTTTCTAAAGAAGAAATAACCTTATCAGAAGCACAAGAGTACATAATAAATACACTTGTAGCAAAAAGAATTAAATCAATGTCTACTGTATCCTCCCTGGAATCCTGCATAAAAAAGAACATTGAGATTACTCCTTCGATACTCGAAAATACTAAAATCGCAGAGCCACAAGAAGGATATGATAATGGTTTTAATAGGTACTTTACACTTGGTTGTGGAAAGGGTTCTCAAATAACAGGCTCAATTGCATCCTCTAAAGATGCACATATGGCTCAAAAAATTCAAAGAGATAAATGGGCAACAAATACTTTTATCCAAAGATTAAATCTCCCTATCCCAAAATGGGATACATTGCCAAACAAAAAGTATCTGGAGAAAATATGGGATGAATACGAGAAACCAGTTGTAATTAAACCAACAGGCTTAACCGCTGGAAGTGGTGTATCCGTTGGTATTGATACTTTGCAAAAGGCCTTTGATGCTTTTGATTATGCAAAAGAGAAAGTGTCTGGAGTGCATAGATCAGTATGGCAAACAAAAGTAATGATTGAGGAACAGATAAAAGGAGAGGATTATAGGCTCCTAGTTATCGATGGGATATTACAGATCGCAACCAAAAGAATTCCTGCCTTTGTAATTGGTAATGGTAAATCTACTATTGAAGAATTAATAATCAAAGAAAACAGTGACCCAAGAAGAGATGTTTCTAACCCAGCACATATATTAAAGCCCATAGCAATTGATAGGCCTCTTTTAGAGTATTTAACAGATCAGGAACTCTCCTTGGAATATATTCCTAAAAAAGAAGAAAAAATTAATGTAAGAAAGATTGCTAGTATGAGCCAAGGTGGAATTACCCAAGATTTTACAGACTCTGTTGGTAAAGAAATTAAAATACTAGTTGAAAGTATAGCCCAATCTGTACACGCCTTTGTTTTGGGTGTCGATATAATGTGTTTAGATATCTCTAAGCCCCTTACAAAGGACAATGGCGCAATACTAGAGATAAACACAATGCCAGAGTCATATCTTAATTACTACCCTGTACTTGGCAAACAAAGAGGATACGTTGCAGATATATATATTGAAACACTACTTCATGAGAATAAATGTAAAAAATTTGTCATGATTGGACAGAGTAGCGATAACCTTTCCACCCTTTTACGAAAGAAAAGAGTATTATCAAAGGACGAGAATGTAGGCGAAATTATCCAAGATCAGTACTTTATCAACGGAATTGAAATTAGTAGAGGAGTCGAAAAGTACAAAGCTGTTGAGTCCATAAAATGTAATGGCTACCTTGATGCCATTATCCTTCACTACAGAGATTGGAATGAAGTAACAGAGTATGGATTAGGTTTCGAACATATTAATACACTCTTTTTGACTAAAGACCAAACTACAAACAAAGAGAATATGAAGATTGTAAAAAGGTATAAAAGGAAGAGATTAATAGATAAAATAAGAACAATATAAACATATGAAATATCTCATATTAGACAAAAAACAGAGAATAAATAGCAAAAAGGGAAAGATTGTAAGTGCTAATCTCCGTTTGATTGAAGAATTGAACAAAAAAAATCTACCCTACTCTCTAGCATACTTTGATGAACTTGAATTTGAGTTCATAAATGGTGAAACATTGATAAAAGCCAAAGGAGAGGATATTCGAAAATACAGTCATATCATATTCAGAGGACATGATTTACATAATGAAATGCAGTATCAATTTAAAAGATACATCGTTGAATATATTGATCAATATAATAGAAACAATCCAGATAACATAATACAAGTTCAAAATAGTAAAAGTATCAAAAAACTACCATATTACAACAAAATCGTATTAGCTTTGTTCTGTTCCCAAAATAATATTCCCTACTTTAACACATACTTTAAAACAGATGGTAACTATCTCACACAAAGAGATGTACTCAATTCATATCCATTAATCATTAAAGATTACTCTGGAGCAAATAGAATTCAAAATATAAAGGGGAAAGATTTAATAAAAAAGAATGTATTTAAGATTGATAACGAACAGGAGTATCAACAGAGCTATCTTAAGGATTTAGATCTATCAAAAATGTTCATTCAAGAATTCTCGGATAGTGCTA
Source organism: Candidatus Dojkabacteria bacterium UBA2259 (assembly GCA_002347605.1). Taxonomy (GTDB): domain Bacteria; phylum Patescibacteriota; class Dojkabacteria; order SC72; family SC72; genus UBA2259. The sequence goes on from DDXN01000009.1 coordinate 62,047, forward strand.
TAGACATGAGAATCTTTGTTAAAAAGGGAGAAGTAATTGGAGGATGGAAGAGACATCGAGGTCAAAGTTTCATGACAGTGAGTAAGGGAATATACAGTATGTACAACAATCCCGAGGACAGGATAAAAAATCTAGCACAGCTTGTTTCACGCTCTCTCGAAGCAGATTTTATTGCTGTAGACATTATGGAAATGAATGGCAAACCATTACTACAGGAAATAAGCCTACATCCTGGATTCAAAGCTTATGAAAACAAGATAGAAGGGAAACCAGTTAATATCGCAGAAGCAATAATTACATCCTTTAGTAATTAGATACCTACGCTTTTAAAAACTTCCCTCCACTCTTCTTTTGAAGGAACTAATTTTGCCTTAGGTATTAAGCCATCATCAACCCATTCACACTGTTTCAAATCAATTTTACCCGCATACAGTTTCTCATAAAGGGATTTATCTTTTTCTAAAGCCTTTTTTACCTTTCTAAATCCTCTGAAATATACAATATCTTTTGAATATATGCCTGGATAACTTGTATCCCCTAGTCCCCTTTTTACCCTATAAGAAATACTAAATGCTGTATTTGAAGGGAATACTCCTAATATATTGTTGTACAACTGTCTAAAACTAAGTTTTTCTCCAATATATATTGCCCATGTCATTGCAGCTTTCTTCTTTAACGAACTAAGTGTTAACAAGTCCATATATGATTCATTCCATGTTGCTAATCCCTCCTCTATATCAAGATAGCTAGCAAGATTTGCATTACCTAAAGCGCTAAAACCACTCCTTTGACCATTTATAGACCTAAACACATGAGTACCCACTTCGTGTATCAAACTCTTCTTTAGTTTAAACTTTGACTTCTGGATATTAGGATCAACCAATACCCATTGGCTCTTTACTCCAACCTTCATACTATTCTTAGAGATATTTTTTGATGGTTGCATCTTCCATTCATTCAGTTTGAAATGTGAGAATACTGTATTAAATATCTCCCCTATTTGATTGTAATTTAGCATGTCTCCATCCTTTATGCTTGGATATTTAACAATATTGTAATTACTCACATTCCCCCTTAATACTCTTGCAGCATTTCTAAAGAGAAGATCCGTTGGTTTTCCATACTTTCTGTATGATATTTCACTTACTAATTCATTATTCCCCACAGCACTCATTAAATTATGAGAGTCTCTTTTTGATTCAATTAATTGAATGTAAAAATCTGAAATCCTTGGATCAACATCTGAAATACTTTTTAGAGATGAAAGTCTCCTAAATATCTCTGAATTACTATTTTTGACCCCCCTATACCTAAAATGTGGCTCATAGGTATCAGAATCAAAGAATCTCTCCCTCTCTTCTTTCAAATTAATTGGGGTAAATACAAGACCTATTGGAATTGATAAATTAGTAAGCAGAGATGATACCTCATCTATTTTCATAATTGATTTACCTGACCTTGAGAAAATATTCATACTATGTAATTGATTTATTAAAAGTAAACGATCTCTCACCAGTTGCCATTAATTCTAACGCTATACCGGTACCCTTAGCAACACAATACATTGGTTCATCAGCAACATATGCTGGTACACCTATTGCTTTCGTAAGCAATTTATCTAAATTCCTTAACTTAGATGTTCCACCACTCATTGCCATTCCCCTATCCATTATATCCGCAGAAAGCTCTGGAGGTGTTTTTTCTAAAACTCCCTTAATACTATTTATTATACTTAACAAAGGCCTCTTTACAGCAGCCGCTACATCATTGGAATCAACTGTAATAGCCTTGGGTAACCCAGCTCCAAAGTCTCTTCCCCTTACCTCCATACTCTTAGGGTTTTTTATATCCATAGCAGAACCAATTCTAATTTTAATATTCTCTGCAGTCTGTTCACCAATTAGAACCCCTTTCTTCTTTTTCATATAGTTGATAATTGCCTCATTTATAGCGTCTCCAGCAATCCTTAATGAGTCATACTCCACTATCCCATCAAGAGAAATTACAGCTATCTCTGCAGTACCACCACCCAAATTAACAATCATATTCCCAGAAGATGTCTCAATTGGAAGCCCAGCTCCAAGTGCCGCTAAAAGTGGCTCGGGTAACATAATAATCTGTTTTGCTCCAGCATTTGTAGCAGCCTTAATCACGGCCCTTTGCTCAACAGTGGTAATACCAGCAGGCACACTAATTACTACATCAGGTTTAAAGAACCTAGATTTACCTAACGCCTTATTCAAAAAATATTTAAGTAATGCCTCAGTAATTCTTGAATCCGCTATAACACCATTTCTTAACGGTCTTTTAGCAACAATATTGTCAGGTGTCTTACCAATCATCTTTTTTGCCTCAGAACCCACAGCTATTACCTTAAATGTATTTACATCTATTGCAACGACAGT
>DDXN01000009.1:64458-114868 GCA_002347605.1 Candidatus Dojkabacteria bacterium UBA2259
ATTTACTTCTATGCAAATGGCTGGAGACTGGGTAATGGGAACGAGCTATTTATCAAAACAGGTGTATTAACTGTAGAATCAAATCCTAACTTAGCCAATCTCTACATTGAGGGTAAAGAGAAAGGAAGAACTCCTAAAAGTGTTAGTCTCCCAATTGGAGAGTATGAAATATCAGTGTACAAAAGTGGATATACGCAATGGAAAAAGATGGTAGAAGTTAAAGAACAGAAATCAACACCTGTATTTCCATGGTTAATTAAAGAAGATATTAAGAAGGAAGAGCTCTTCTCACTACAAGGTAAGAGATATATAAATAGCTGGATAAGTGAATATGATACTCATATCTACTTTCTCGTAAATGAGTATATACCTGAAAGCCTAGTATATAGATACTCACTATACCGATTTGATACCAATACAGCTTTCTGGAATATAGGTTCTAACCCTAGAATTGTTCTAACTTTTGACCTATTAACCCAGCCAAGTGTTGAAATCTTACTCTCACCCAACGGTCTTTTGGGAATATTAACCATTGTTGATACACAATATACCAATTACTATCTACTTGATTCAACAAAAAGCTCAACTCTCGAAACACTCTTAGAATTAGATCTTTCAATCTTTTCTTCATATCAAATGAGTTGGTCTAAAAACAACCAATATCTCATGTTTGAATCAAATGAGGATTTAATCTCTTTTGATATTACAAAACAAACAAGATATCTACTCCTTAAAAAATTCCCAGACAAAAAATTCCTATGGAATACTGATGAACAGGGATTCTTTTACAAAATAGAAGAAAACTTTGAAAACACGACTGATACTGTCTATGCCTATACCCTAATTCAAGAACAAATGGATGGTTCATCTCCAAAGACACTCGTTTCAGACCTTTTCTTCCAGAAGAACCAAGATTACATATTAAGATATATACAAGATACTGGTAGTGGCAAGTATGCCCCCTTTACAAACTCTACTGTAAGTACTAAAAGCGTTGGGGAAATAAAAGATTTTGTCGTTAACCAGGATGCCAAGGGAATATATATCGGAACTAATATTTCCTCTTACTGGTATAACATTGGAACAGGAAAGTACCACTTAATATCACCCTACCTTTCAAAATTAATTCAATTCTCTCCAGATGATAGTAAATTAATATTCAAAGACTCTCAAGGATACAGTGTATTTACATTTCTTAAAGATGAAAGCGATCATACTGTAGAGATAGGAGCTAAACAAATCAAAGGGTTAGGAATAGATACTGTAGATGTTAACTGGCTATACAACTCACTTAATGTTTGGTATATAAAGGAAAAAAGTATGTATATAGCTGATATCAACGGAGATAATGAGAGTAAGATACTGGATTACACAGACAGAAATCTATCACAAACAATAACCCTCTCAGACCAAAAGGTTGTAACTCTCTCCCTTGGAGAAGAAGTTGAGACGGGAGTAAGAGATATAACTATCAACTCCTTCACTATACATTAATCTTGCTCTTTTTCATCCGTGTTTTCTCAGTAGCATAGAAGTTTTTCTTAAAACCCCTACCTAACATCATTTCTGTATGTGCTTGAAGGTATGGAATAAACCCAAAACTTAACATCTGAACAGCTATTAATACAATCTCTCCAAAGTCTAAAAGATGTCTCCACCAAGGCCAATTCTTTGGTATTGGGATTAATTTCCTTCTGTAATATATCAAAAAACCATTACATACAACCAACAGACTAAGTAAAAAACTCATAGCAGTAGGAAGATTGTATGCAGCAGAGCTATAAGCATAATTTTTGCTAAATACACCTAACAGATCTAAACCAACAGTCATGAGATATACAACAGTAAAGAAAAGAATATAGTTTTTAACCATAGAAAAGACCATATGGAACTTCCAGTTAAGAGGAATATCCTTTGAATATATTAAAGCCGCTAGTGTTGTTGGAAATATGATAATCCCCCAACCCCATCTGTGTTGCTGTTTGTAAAATGATTTGTATGATTTAACTATAGTCTCATTCTCTACAGCATCACTATCACTTGGTAAATACACCTCCTCTCCCTTAAACTCCCCTTTGTATCTCACTACTGCATTCCAAAAGAAGGTTGTATCATCTATACCCAGCTGTGGATCCCAGTAATATACCTCTTTTAGAGTATTTAAATTAACGACATAGGAAGAGAAAGAGGCTTTTGAACTAAATACACTATTTGAGAAGGGTATCATCTCATACTTTTCGGTTGTCCAATTATGCAGTGTAACAAGAGTAAGCATAGTAGATTGGACTCTAATTAAAACAGGTACTCTCCATATATTGTTGTTTAATGTGTATACAGCACTGGTATAGTATTTCTGATCTGGTAAATCTACTGTTAAATACTTGTAAGTAACAGCCGATAGATATTTTGGATGTGGCCTTAAATCACAATCGCATGTAACTAAAAGATAGTTGTGAATATCTTTTCCCTCCCTTTCTAACTTCTGAACATAATTTCTCATTGCCCAGTTAATGTTTGCACCCTTTACACCCGCAGCCTCTCCCTCAATACTAGATGGATGTATATAGTACTCCATACTTGCGAATTGATCTCCATACTTCTTTTGTAAGATATTAAAACTTGGAATTTGAATATCTTTTGCAGTTTTCTCCTCCATTGCAACAATAACATGAATCTTTTTTGCTCCAACATCACTTTTACTCCAAGCTTCAAAGGATGGCTCTAATACATCCAAAGCCTCTTTGTAAACTGGACAGAGATATATATACTCTATTTCATCAAACCTTTGAGAGTTCTCTTCCCTACATTTAGATATGAAATCGGTACTCATATCTCTTTTCATTCTTTTCACACCTAGTGCTACACCTACAACAAACTTAATGCCTCTGTACACCCAATATATTATGAGATATGAAATATACAAAACAAAAATCTTTTCCCACCCAAAAATTGCACATATAACTGGAGATAATACAAAAAACCATATCATACTACCAGGAATCATTTCTAATACCCTCCTTAACCACTTGGGAGTTTGAAGAGGATACCCATCTTTCCTGTCTGGGGGTTTAAGCTGATCAACTGTTAACCTTTCTTCCATACAAAAGTATATTATGAAATAGTTATGAATGCACCCGACCGGAGTCGAACCAGCAACCTACGCGTTAGGAGTGCGTTGCTCTATCCAATATTGAGCTACGGGTGCAATACCCCCAATTATACCATTTAATACTGTAAAAACGAGTATATATGTCCACTCAATTTAGTATATTCATGATATAATGAGGATTGCTATGAACAAAGAATTCATCCAAATAAAGGGTGCAAAAGAGCATAATCTTAAAAACATCTCTCTAGAGATACCAAAAAACAAACTTGTTGTTTTTACAGGAGTCTCTGGAAGTGGGAAATCCTCTTTAGCCTTTGATACCCTCTACGCAGAGGGACAAAGAAGGTATGTAGAGTCTCTCTCATCATATGCAAGACAGTTTCTAGGACTCATGCATAAACCAGATGTAGACTCCATCACGGGTCTTTCACCTGCCATATCAATAGACCAAAAAACAACTAGTACAAACCCTAGATCTACAGTAGGAACAATAACAGAAATATATGGATATCTCAGGCTTCTATTCGGACATATTGGACAAGCATACTGTCCACAATGTGGAGGAAAAATTACTCAACAAAGCGTTCAACAGATATATACACAGATTTTGAGTTTAGTAAAAAAAGAAAAAGACAATTTCCAAATACTCTCTCCATTAGTAAAAAACAGAAAAGGACAGTACTCTGCCCTACTCTCAAAACTACACGCAAAAGGCTTCTCAAGAGTAATTATTGATGGCAATACATATCATCTGGATGATATTGATGATCTTGTAATGGATTCAGATGTTAAACACAGCATAGACTTAATAATAGATAGAATAACATTTACAATGCTTGAAGATGAGAAAGAGGGATTTAAAAAAAGAGTAATAGACTCAATAGAATTAGCAATATCTCTTTCTGATGGAGAGCTAAAAGTGATAATCAACAAAAAAGAGTATTTCTTTTCAGAGAAAAATACCTGCTTTAACTGTCAAATATCATATCCAAAGATAACACCAGCATCATTTTCATTTAACGCACCAGAAGGAGCATGCCCAAAATGCTCTGGACTTGGAATCATAAATGAAATAGATATATCAAAAACATATAACCCTACTCTAACAATTAAAGAAGGAGGAATTTTCCCTTGGGGAAACAGGACAACCAAAGATTCATGGACTACTAGATTACTCCAACAGGTTGCTAAAACACACAACTTTGATTTACAAACCCCAATTGGAAAGTACCCAAAAGAGATCTTTGATCTAATATTTTTTGGTACAAGTAGTAAAAAATATTACAAAATACAGTATACAAACCGCTTTGGGAAAGAAAGAATCTATGATGTACAGTATGAAGGCGTTGTAAAAGAGTTAGAAAGGCTGTATCACGAAACTAATTCCGATTTTAAAAAAATGGATATAGAGAGATATATGATTGAACATATTTGTGACAGCTGTAATGGAAACAGATTAAAACCCTCCTCTTTGTCCGTAAAAGTTGGTAAATACAATATTATTGAAATGAGTAATCTACCAATTGACACTCTAAAAACCTATCTTGCAAATCTAGCTCTTGGGGGAAACAGTAAGGAAATTGCAAAACCCATTATTAAAGAAATAAATAGTAGATTACAATTCCTAGTTAATGTAGGACTCAATTACATTACTCTTTCAAGAAAAGCTAACACCCTTTCAGGTGGTGAATCCCAAAGAATAAGGTTAGCATCTCAAATAGGCACAGGTTTAACGGGCGTACTCTACGTCCTTGATGAACCCTCCATAGGTCTTCATCCAAAAGATATAGATAAATTACTACTCTCAATTGAATCACTTCGAGATACTGGAAATAGCATAGTTATTGTAGAACATGATGAGGAAACAATGCAAAGAGCTGATTGGATTGTAGATATTGGACCTTTTGCTGGAGAGCATGGTGGAGAAATTGTTGCTCAAGGAAGAATGAAAGATATCCTAGAATCTAATTCCTTAACAGCAAAATATTTAAAAAAAGAGATACAAGTAGGCCAAAATATCAATTTAGATCTTAACCTTAATGTTGCAGAGAACAAAAAAATAACAGTATTGGGTGTTAAAACAAACAATTTAAAAAATATCACATTAAACATCCCATTAAATACTTTAACCTGTATTACTGGTGTCTCTGGAAGTGGTAAGTCATCGTTAATTAATGATACCTTGTACCCAGCATTAATGAATAAAAAAATGCATGGAAAGCAGATTGAAGGTATATATGATGATATCCTCGGATTAGAAAATATTGACAAAGTTATAGGGATTGACCAAAGACCAATAGGAAAGACTCCTAGATCTAATCCTGCTACATACACAGGTATATTTACATACATTAGAGAGCTTTTTGCACAAACCCAAGAGGCTCGGGCAAGAGGATACAAAAGTGGAAGGTTTAGTTTTAATGTAAAAGGTGGAAGATGTGAAAAATGCAAAGGAGATGGAGAGATAAAAGTTGAGATGCAATTTTTACCAGATATGTATATTACCTGTGATGAGTGTGGAGGTAAAAGATACAATGATGAGGCGTTAAGTATAGACTATAAGGGTAAGAATATTGCAGATGTATTAAATATGACTGTTGAACAAGCCCTATCTACATTTAAAAATATCCCATCTCTAAAAAATAAATTGGAAATACTACAGGAAGTTGGATTAGGATATATTAAACTAGGTCAATCCGCTCTTACACTCTCTGGGGGTGAATCACAGAGAGTAAAACTGGCAAAGGAGCTTTCAAAGCAAACTAGAGGTCATACAATATATATTCTTGACGAACCTACTACGGGCTTACACTTCTATGATATAGATAAGTTGCTTACCTTACTTAAGAAGTTAGTAACTAAAGGTAATACCGTGGTCGTAATTGAACATAATTTGGATGTTGTAAAATTCGCTGACTGGATTATTGACTTAGGTCCACAGGGGGGAGACAAAGGAGGAGAGATAGTTGCCCAAGGCTCTGTGCAAGACATTGTAAAAAATTCTAAAAGCTACACAGGCCAGTGGCTAAAAAAGAAATTGGAAAAAAATTAGCCAATCAATCTCCCATAGTGAAACTTCTAATGCCTAAATATTCTGGCAATGTTTGTCTCATTCCAAGAAAGTCGGGTGTAAAATATGTTAACACTTAGGAATATGCAGTAACAATATAATTTTGATAGAAGTGTTCACAAAATTTCTAAATACAGTTCACTCATTGAGTACAAAGCCCGTTTAACATCACTCTAAATATTTCTAACTGTTTCACTAATATGGAATAGCAAACACCCACTCTTTGGTACTCTCTTTCTCACAGTAAATACAATTACCCTTTCCTTCGCCAGAAAGGCACCTAGTAGTAGCCTTTGTATCATACTTAATTCCATCTTCACACTCCTTACTTCCACACCAATAGGCTTTAAGAAAGCCTTTCTCACCCTTTAACTGTTTTTTGAACTCATCATATGAAGATATGGTATGAGTATTTTTTTGAAGTATTGTAGAAGATCTTGATAAAAGATTAGACTGTATACTATCTAATAGCATATTTATCTCACTACCTATGCTATTAATACTTATCTCACTCTTTTCGTTGGTATCTCTTCTAACAATAGTAACTCCATTTCTATCTAAATCCTTCTCCCCTATCTCAACTCTAATAGGAACACCCTTTTTCTCCCACTCATTAAATTTGTACCCTACTGATTCATACTCTCTGTCGTCAATCTTTACACCCTCAACTATGGCAGAAATTTTACTTTCAATGTCTTTAGCAAACTCTAAAACTTTCTCCTTACTACTATCCTTGTATATTGGTATGATTACCACTTTTATAGGAGCAATTACAGGAGGTAGAACTAATCCTAAATCATCACTATGAGACATAATTACAGCACCCATCATTCTTGTACTTACTCCCCAGCTTGTCTGCCAAGCATAATCAACCTTCCCTTCCTTGTCTGTATATTTAATATTAAATACCTTTGCGAAATTCTGACCTAGGTCATGTGACGTACCAAATTGAAGTGCTTTTCCATCTTGCATTAAAGCTTCGACACCATAAGTATCAACTGCTCCAGCAAATTTCTCGGATTCAGACTTCTTACCACCGTATGTTTCAAGTGCCAGTACCTCCTTAGCAAACTGTGTATACATCTTTAATGCTTCTAATACCTGTTTTTCTGACTCCTCATGATTACTGTGTACTGTGTGTCCTTCTTGCCACAAAAACTCCGTTGTTCTTAAAAATGGTCTAGTTCTTTTCTCCCATCTAACAATATTAGCCCATTGATTAATCTTAAGAGGTAAATCTCTCCAAGATGTAATCCATCTTGAGAAGGTATCATACATAATAGTTTCTGATGTAGGTCTAACAATTAATTCCTCCTCTAATTTAGCAGAAGGATCAACTACTACACCACTTCCATCTTCTGCCTCTTTCAATCTGTAATGTGTTACTACTGCACACTCTTTAGCAAAACCTTTAACATGACTAGCCTCTTTTGAAAAAAACGAAAGAGGTATGAACAGTGGAAAATATGCATTACTAACACCCAACCCCTTTATCCTTCTATCCAACTCTTTTTGTATATTTTCCCAGATTGCATATCCATAGGGCTTAATAACCATACAACCTCTTACAGACGAGTTCTCTGCTAACTCCGCCCTATCAATGATATCCAAATACCACTGTGAGTAACTCTGGTTTCTTGGTGTTATTCCTTTGTTTGACATAATGATGTATTTTACACTACTTTAATGTTAATAGACAATTCTAGGATCAAATCCCCAGAAAGAAGAAGCCTTGGCAAGGGCACTATCTGGATTATCAATTATCCACTTTTTAATATTCCCTTTCTCCATTGCAATATCTCTTGCCTGAACCATAGCTTCTACTCCTGCTTCAATTCCCCAAGGGTGACCTAAAACTCCACCACCAGCCTGAACAATAATATTCTCTCCAAGTTTTGTAATTGAATCACCAATTGTCCCTGGATGCAAACCACCTGATGCTGTATGCCAAACTCCTTTCATACCATACCAATTCTGACCAAGTGTCATATCACTTTCTGGAGTAATATCAGCTTGCAATGCCTCCTGTATCAACTTGGGCTCATTGTAATTTTCCATCTTTGTTTTAGGAGCTCCACCATGAAGCGAATCTACGCCCAACAGACGCATGATTTTAGCTATAACCACCATTGACATAGAAAAGTCTAGTATCTCCCCTCTATCATGCACTCCAGCCCCTGACTCCCTATCTAGCAGACCATGCATTGCCCTATGAGCATGTATAGCTAAACCTGGGTTATGCTTTCTTACAGTCTGAACAGCAGCAAAACCAGTAGTAACTACATCCATCATCATCCATCTACCACCATTTTCTTTAATCATATCAGCTCTTTCCAACATAATATCCATATCTGAATGAGTGGTATTACATAAATACATTTTCCTCTTCCCACTCTTTTTCTCAACCTCCCTTTGTACCTCATGTACTAGCTTACACCTATCCTCAAACCTATTAAAATACAAACTAGTTAAGTTCTCATCATCCTTAATACCCTGAAACTCACCCTTGGCAGCGGTAAAAAGTATCTTAGCTAAATACGCCTGCTCTTTTGCACTTCTCCCTATCTTAGGCTTAGGAACAGTACACATTAAAGGACCCCTTTCAATCTGCATAAACTCTCTTACTCCATTAATACCAAATTGTGGCCCCGCAAAACTCTTTACAATACTTTTTGGGAATCTAACATCGATTAATCTAAATGCCTTAAGCATTTTCATACTATCAATATTACCTGCTATCCCTGCAAGTAAACCAGATATATTCCCATCTTCAAAGATTTCTCTCTTGTAAGCAATCTTGAATGTTTTAGTAGCAGGATCTAAATCATAGGCAACAGCTTTAAGTTTGTCAGCCAACTTAGTACCAGAGTGCTTACCTTCATCAACTTTTGTCCATGTACCAGTAGAGCTTTCAGCAGCACAACTTCCTGCAGCATCTTCAAACTTCTCATCGGAAATTCCATCAGCAAGTTCAATATCTAAATACGTAATTAGATACTCCTCATCTGGACTTTTTGGTTTCCAACCCTTAGGTGCAACATAGTTAAATTGGACAGCCATGGCAGTAACATTAAAGTTATCTATTCTTCAATTCTATACTCTCTTCATCCTTATGTAAATTATTCAAAAACTCCTCACACACAAGCTCAATTTCTGACACCCCATCGAATCTTCGTATTGACCATTTACTATCCTCTGGTAGACAGTTTTTCCACTCAGGAATCAAGCTGTCTTGAGACAGAGAAAACGGAAATATTATTCCCCCATGTTCATAACTATCAACTAGCTTTCTTACAATATTGCTACTTCCTTCGCTATTCTCACCTAAAAGTACTACTGGAAAAGTTCCCTCTTTGTATGCTTTAATAACGTATTTACAAGTATTTTCGAAAGTAACTTCCTCATAAATGTATTTTGAATTAATACCTAACTCTCTTAATTTCTTCCCTAACATTAAAGCACCAAAACTACTATCGTCTACAACTACAAAACTAAAAACATTAAGTATATTCTGCTCGTTCATTTCATATTATTACTAAAATTATATTACCCATTCTTAATCTCACTATCCTGTTCTTTGCTATCAATATTACTTAAAAACTCAGTACAAACACGCTCAATTTCACCTTCCTGAACATATTGTGCTTGAGTTATTACATCCTTTTCGATATGCCAGTTATCATTTTTAATCTCTACTTCTGACCAAGAATCTAACTGTTGTTGTGGGGAAGGATAAAGAGGAAGAATCACACCACCCCTCTCTTCGAATACATTGGTAAGACCTACAACAATATCCCTTCCTTTGAGTATTTCCTGCTTACCAAGATCTTCATCAAGAAATATGACTGGATATTTCCCTTCATAGTGAGAATTGTAGGTAGCTCTCAAAGTTTTTTGGAAATATTCAGAGTCAGTTATGATATATGGTACCGCTTCAAATCTCTCTAGTATTCCACGAATTAATGCAATTTTCCTCCTGTCATCATCTACTATGATGAAATTAAAATTCTCATTTATTAACTCCTTACTTTTATCCATTGTGTAGATAGAATATAATTTAGAATATATGTTTAACCAATTTATACAAAAATACAATCTTCCCAAATACAGAATATCGCAATTATACACTCAATATTACAAAAACTTAATATCTTCATGGGATGAGTTAAGTACATGGCCTAAAGATTTAAGAGAGAGTTTAAAAAAAGAGATACCCTTTTCAAATATTACTTTCATATCTTCTACTGAGTCTCAAACAAAGGATAGTATTAAGGTACTTTTTAAAACACCTAAAAACAATTACATAGAAAGTGTTTTGATCAAAGAGAAAGACAGAAATACAGTATGTGTTAGCTGTATGAGTGGTTGTCCTGTAGGGTGCATATTTTGTGCTTCAGGCCAGATGGGTTTGAATGAATCTCTTACCTCAAATCAAATCATAGATCAGATACTCTATTTTGCTAGATATCTCAAAGGAAACGGAGAGAGGGTTTCCAATATTGTATACATGGGTATGGGTGAACCCTTACTCAACCTAGAAAATGTTCCACGCTCTATTCTGACTATAACAGATAAGGATAAACTTGCATTTTCCAAAAGACGTGTAACATTGTCAACTTCAGGCTATGTTCAAAATTTAAGGATCTTTTTAGGTAAAAAACTGGGTGTAAAGCTCGCAGTGAGCTTACATGCACCTAATCAAAAATTAAGGGATATGTTAATGCCTAATGTGTCTAAAAAGAATAGCCTTGTAGAGCTTTTTAAAATCTTAGATAAGTACACAAAAGATACAAATAAAAGGGTCACATACGAGTATGTTTTACTAAGAGACATTAACGATTCTGTAGCTTCTGCTAAAGAGCTATCAAAATTACTTAAACATAGACTAGCACTAGTTAATCTCATTAATTACAATGAAAATGAGTGTTTACCCTTTAAGAAATCGAAAAGAACAATACTTTTTCAAAAGATCTTACAAGAAAATGGAATAACATGTACTGTAAGGAAGTCCTATGGAGAAGATATCAAAGGTGCATGTGGGCAACTAGCAGTAGCCCAGTGGGAGCGCTAATACCACAATAAAATCCTTATGCAAAAAGAAAGACCCCCTAATTTCTAGGGGGTCTTATACTTAGACAACTCTTCCGTTATCTATTACAACTTCCATCTCTCATACCCTGACCATTACCTCTCCCCTGCCCTTGACCCAAGCCTAACTCCTCTCTGATTGCATTAGCTTCTTGTGTCTTACCACTTAATGCTAACTCACGAGCTTGTATGAAAGAATTGAAATCTTCTTGAGAATCAATCTTTTCTAAAACTCCAGGATTCCTACCATCTTGAGTCATTAGAGTAACCCATGCTTTGTAGTCCTTAGATTCAAAAACCTCTTCCATCTGAGCTTCCCTCTCCTGCGTATGGTTTGGCCCTACTTGGGTATAGTCACCTCTGTATGCATCTGCATCTTTAGTAGTAAAAGCAATTACTCCCAAAAGTGCTACTGCTAATGTTCCTAATACTATTAATTTGTTTTTCATATATTTAGTATTAACAAGTTAAATATGTGTAGAGAACGGTAGATATACATCTCTACAAATATATCTACAAAGAGAATAAATTACCTCTCTAATTAGTATTACGAAATTAGAAGTGTTTTTCTTGCATATTTCTTCCCTTCCCCTCCCAAGGTAGTATCTCTAAAGCTTCAAAGGTCCATTCATCTAAAGCATTTCCAACAATCTTAATCTTTTCCCCCTCTATCAAACTAACAGACCTCCTTACCCTTGCATTAGAAGTTCCTACAACCCATCTATTACCCTCCAAATCCGTTATCTCGATACTTCCTTCTTCAACAGAAACAATATTACCTGCAATATATCCTCCCTCTGGGTTACTCCATATCTTGTATCTTGGATCAATACTTTGATTGTAAGAGGTAATACTATCAGAAAATACAGTATTAAGCCTTTCAGATACCCCTAAAATATGTAATGTTCCACCTATTAAAAGTATTACAATGATATTTATAGTAAAGATTTTAACAAAAGAGAGAGAGTATCCTCTTTTTGTATACCTAAAATTAAGGTATGAAACAATTAAAAATAGTAATGTTAAAAGTACCCATACTGTAGGTATAGCCAGAACTAGAACTTGTAAAAAGTCGTTTACAGAAAGGATTAAGTTCAATATATCACTTGATTGGAAAAGATATATTGATATCGCAAAACCTAATGAACCAAAGAGTATATTTAAACCAAATAGAGTCCAAAGGAAAGAGTTTTTTAATACAAATGACCATTTACCAATAGGCTTAATATTCTCTCTCTCTATCTTTTTTAATATCTCCTTAGATATTTTTCCCATAATTTTGTACTAATATCTTAAATTTTTTCTTACCCCTATTTATTAAAGATGCTACTGTTCCACTAGATATATGTAATACCTGAGATATCTCATTATATCCCATCTCCTCAAAATATCGCAGTACAAGTACCTCCCTATATCTTGTTTCCAGTTTAGAAAGAATATCTCTTACCTCCCTACTCTCTAGATCTTTTAAAAAAGCTCCTTCAACGTCCTCATCTGACGCGATTCTATCAAATATATCTATTTTCTCTGTATTTGTAACTGTAATCTTTTTCTTTCTTAAAAAAGAAACGGCCTCATTGTGAGCTATTCTGTATATCCAACTTGAGAAAGAATACCTACTATCATACCCCTGTATATTCCTATAAGCTTTAAGAAACACCTCTTGCAAAATGTCTTCTGCATCCTCTTTTGAGATATACAGGACTCTTTGAATATACCTTGCAAGCTTACTATCATATCTATCAATAATGTACTTGTATGCATTTACATCACTAAGTATCATCTCCACTATTTGAGAATCAGGTATAGGGTCATACTTTTTAATTGTTTTTCTTTTTTGGATATTCATCTCCATATATATCTCGGGGTGACTCGACTTGAACGAGCGACCTCTACGTCCCGAACGTAGCGTTCTAGCCATCTGAACTACACCCCGTTCTTTTCTTTTCCCTTTCTGTAATCTAAATACTGTTTAATTAAACCAAGTATTATTAATGTGGAATCATCAAGCGCTCCAAATACTGGAATTACATCTGATATCAAATCAACAGGTAAGAGTATATATATCACAGCAACAAAAAACATCCAATACTTTTTAAAAAACATTTAATATATATTGAGAATTTAATTACATCTTTTCTACTACACTAATACCAAGAGTATTGAGGCCATGTTTCATTGTCTCAGCTGTAGCCTCTACTACCTTAAGAAGGAATTCTTTGTTTTCAGAATCTAGTACTCTAACATTTTGATAGAAAGTATTAAATGTTTGACCCAGATCAAACAGATATGAACAAAGAGTACTTGGAGAGTAATTTAAAGCAGAGGATAGCAGTACGCTTCGATACCTGCCAATTACTCTTAGAAGTTGTTTAGTATAGCTATCTATCTCAATATCCCCCACCTCACTCTCACCCTGTTTGGTAGCAGACAACAGGGCGTTACATCTTGCATAGACATACAGAAGGTACGGCCCAGTATCACCATCAAAGGAGGTTGATTTTTCAAAATCAAAGATTACATCCTTACCAACAGACACTTTTATGAATGAGTATTTAATAGCAGCTACTGCAATTGTATCACTTACCTTAAGAATATCCTCCTCACTCCACTTACCACTAGATCTCATTATCTCTTCTACCCTTTTCTTTGTTTCATCAAGTAGCCACTCTCCCTCAATAATCTTCCCCTTTCTACTTGACATCTTCTCCGCCCCAGGGAGCTTAACCATACCGTGAGAGAAGTGTAAAGACTTGTTAGCAATCTCTGGACTTAACTGCGATAGTGCATCGAAAACAACCTTAAAGTAGGGATCTTGCTCGTTAGCTGTAATAACTACTGATTCATCAAAAACAAAATCTTGGAATTTCTTAAATGCTAAAGCTATCTCTTTAGCTTCGTATGTTGGAAGCCCTTCACTGTTAACAAAGACTCTAGTGTGCAAACCTTTCTTTTCATCCCCTTCATAAATCACTGAGCCCTCGCTTTCTTTGAAAATATCGGTATTTTCTTTTACAATTTCTAAACCCTTCTCTCCCATTTCACTTTCAAAGTAATATCTATCAAACTTAGTACCAGTTCTTTCATATATCCTCTCAAAATACTGTAAACACCACTCTCTACCCTTGTAATACATCTCTTTAATACTCCACTCTTGGAATGTATTAAAGAAATCCTTTTTTGGAAAAGAAGATATGTAAAGTGAAAATATATAATAGTTAAGATCTTTTACCTCCTTTATTACACTTTCATCTTTTTGGTCATCATACATACTAAAACCTAACATATATGCATCACCTAAATACCTTACTCTGTCAACTAAAGATTTACTTTCTAAATCAGTAAATGTAATTCCATCATCATTTAACATCTTACGTAAGCCCCAAATTGTTTTAGCAACATGTAAACCAACATCACCTTGATAGTTTGCTCTTACGACTGAGCCTCCTAGCGCCTCAACAAGCCTAGCGAACGACTCTCCAACCATATTGGTGTATAAATGACCAATATGAAATGCTTTAAAGGGGTTAGGATCTGTATACTCAATGATATATTTCTTTCCATCTTTAACATCTAATTTGTAATACTCCTTCTTCTTACTATTTATCTCATCTAACATTGATAATAGATACTTTTTGGAGAGAAAGAAATTTATAAAGCCGGGGTTAACTACCTCTATTCTTTCGATATCTTCATCCTCAGGAAATTTACTTACAATCTGATTAGCAATATCGATAGGGTTTGATTTTAGCTTTTGAGAGATTTGTAGCGCAATATTGGATGTTAAATCACCATGAGTGGTATCCGTAGGCTCCTGTATTACTACAGAGCACGTATCATTTACAATCTCTTGTAATATCTTTGATATTTTCTCCTTAACCTCAATCATATGTACTTCAGTATACATTAAATTGCACTCGGAAGGAGTCGAACCCTCAACCCTCGGTTCCGAAGACCGATGCTCTATCCAATTGAGCTACGAGTGCACATGTACTTGGACAGAATCGAACTGTCAACCTTTGGTTCCGCAAACCAATGCTCTATCCAATTGAGCTACAAGTACCCATTATACCCCAATTCTATCACAATTCCCCTATTTAATCTGTATATTTCCCTCTTTGTAGGTTAGTAAATATTGTACATTGTACTTAGAGAAAATGTTAAGGGTTTCACTACTAGGATGACCAAAAGAGTTCTCCTTTGCAACAGAACATACGGCCACACTTGGAGACACGATATTTATGAATGTTTCACTACTTGATGACTTAGAACAGTGATGCCCAGCTTTCAGAATATCATACTTACTTGAGACGATTTGTTGTGTAAGTAAAAGAGTTTCTACATTTGATTCAATATCCCCCATAAGTAGAAATCTTTTATTCATATACTCAAATTGTATTACCAATGAGTCGTTATTTAGATTCCCATCAAACTGTTTAACACACCCTACAGCATCCCTCTTTAGTACTGGCCAGAGAATTTTGACCTCTATATCTTCTAGCCGTATAGTATCTCCAGCTCCAACTTTTCTAGTATTACCATAGCTTTGTAACAAGTACTCATAGTTTTCATTCTCATAGCATACAGGATAGTACAAAATCTCTCCAACCTCGTAGCGCTCAAGCACTCTGAGTAACCCCATCAAATGATCATCATGAGGATGAGTAAGTAGTACATATTCAATCCTTCTGTCATACATAGGCATATACTTTTGTAATTGATACAAAACAGAATCATCAGGCCCACCATCTACTAACATCTGAACATTACCCTTTTGAATTAACGTAGCATCCCCCTGCCCTACATCTAGAAATACCACGCTATCTTCATACCTAAACGTAAGAAGATACAGTATCCCCAGTATTACCCATACGATATTTTCTACAATCTTGCTACTCATATCTTTTTAGATTGTAAAATGTAGTAATTAGTTTGTGATACTGGATATTTAAGTAAGCAGAAAAGAAACAGAAGTAAGTATATTACTACCCCAAAGAGAGTACCATTAACCCCTATGCTTACCATCTGTATATTAGAGGATACTAATACAAACTGTTTGAATATATTTAGTTGAATGTAAGGTATGACAAAGAGTATCTTTAATGGTACAAACAAATTTAATAGCGTTGAACCTAAACCCCAAAATATCGTACTACCCACTATGGGAAGTATTATGATATTTGATAGTAAGGATATGACGGATACCTTACCAAAAAAGATAATGGAGATGGGTAGTGTAAACAAAATAGATGTTAATGTTGGTAATACACTCTCTTTAACAAATTTAGACTTCACACTCTCAAAACATTTTGGAAGAAATGATAACCCAATTACAGATGCAAAGGAAAAGAGAAATCCAACATCATATATTATGAAGTGGTTAAGTAACATTAATACAGTAATACAAAGTATTAATGTAGCAGCCTTGTTACTCTCTCTACCAAAAAGTAGTGCTATTAATGATATTGTAGTCATAGTAGAAGCCCTTACCAGTGAAAGAGACAAACCTGAAAACATTGAAAACACCCATATACAAAGTATTTTGAAAAGTACAGCACCCTTTTTAGAACTTCCTCCTGTTAGCACATTAGCCCCTTGTGCAATTAATGCTACATTGTATCCAGATGCCGCTATAACATGGGAAACACCAGAGTTACTAAGTGCCGTATTAAAATCACTCTGAAACACTCTCTTACTACCAAACATAATCCCAATGAGTAAAGAAGCTTCAGGCTCTGGTAATGCCATCTCCACTACTCTTTCTAGCTTGTATCTAATCTCTAGAAATACATTTCCGTTATCAATACATTCATACTCTTGGACCTCCACAATTGAATATATTCCTTTTCTAAAAAGGTACTCTCTGTAATCAAAATCTTCAAAACTCTTTGGTTGCACAACCTTTCCCTTGATCTTACACTTCTGTCCAGCATGTAAAACAGGATACTTTGAAAAACGAACAAGAGAGTTACCCAACCCCTTCGCTTTGGAATGAAATAGGTATGTATTACTCTTCTCTTGGGAGGTCACAGTACCCAATATCCACACATTTTTGTCAGTGAAACGTTGGACATTTTGTATATTTTTTGAAATATTTCTAAATTGTAGATATGTACAAGGTAGTACTAAAAGAATAGATAACAGAGAGGTTTTTAGAAAGGTAGCAAAAAAGTGTACATGGCAAAACAGCCTGTATGAAACAAAGAAGAAAATATTTATGATGACAAAAGGTAGCCAATACTGCAAAACCATACTAAAAGAAAATCTCTCTCCCTCAAAAATGACCCTTTGGAGTAAATTAGTAGATGAAATTACTAAACTCAAAATTGTAAAACAGGTAAGTAGTACTTTGTAATCAGTGAAAAACAGTAAAAGTGCACAAACCCTTTGTTTAACATATATTAAAGACATATACCATCTTTAAATTTGTTAAATGTAGCATCCCCTATGCCACTTACATTCAACAAATCTTCTAACTTAGTATATGGTCTCCCCTCTATTATCTTTAAGGCTGTAGAGGGCCCTACACCCACTAAAGTTTCAAGCTGAGCCGATGTAGCCGTATTTATACTTACACACTCAGTTGTATCTTGCGTATCGTCTGGTGTATCCGGTATCGTTATATCCACAACTTCCTTAGGTAAACTAAAGTTTAGTAATTCACAATCATAGTCTTTCTCAAAAGGAATATATATTTTAGAGTTATCTAGCATTGTAGTTGCTAAATTAATCTTCATGGATATGTATTTGTACCCAGCATCAGGTGTAAAACCTTTTGCTTTCTTTACGGCATCCATTACTGCAGAGCCTTTTGCAAAACAGTAAACACCTGGAGTACTCACTGCCCCACTAATATCAACAAGCACAGGACATAGATCTATCTCTGGTTCCTCTTCTACCTTAACATTTGGCTCACATACAGCACTTTCTACATCTGTTATAGCTATTTGTTCAACTACAGTATCTCCTTCTAACTTCTTAAGTAGTTCATATACATCTATATCTTGCCAATGGGTAAGAAAAATGTTTGAAAGGAAACCTATTACAAAAAACAGAAGAAGTATGAAAATATTTTTTACTTTTGTATGACCCTCCATTACATATATTGTATATGGAGAGTATTAAAAAGTTCTTAAGAGAAAGAACCTGTAGTATTACTCTTCGCGAATTTGAATACTCTTTATTAATATATCATTAACAGGCCTATAGTCCCTGTCTACCTCAACTTTTTGTATAGAGTCTAGGACAGCAAATCCCTTACTAACTTCTCCTACAACAGGGTACACTCCGTTAAATGTCTGCTTTGAAGAATTTGGAAGTACTATGAAAAACTGAGATGCATTAGCCATACCTACACTGTAATCCTTAAAATCTACTAAATTCTCCTTCTCTACAATGTATCCTGGATCACCACTACCATCTCCCTTTGTATCACCTGCCTGTATTACGAAGTTTTTAATCACCTTATGAAATGTAAGACCCTCGTAGTATCTCTCCCCTATTAAAAAGAGTAAGCTATTAACATTTTGAGGCGCAATATCTTCATAAAGGTCAATTGTAATATCTCCATATACAGTTGTAATTAAAATACTGTAATCATATTCCCCTTCTAATACAAAATCGGGTTGTGAATATGTCTCCTTCTTTTCCAAAAGACCATCCGTAGGAGAGTACAAGCCTTGTTTCATTGCAAAAACAACTAAAACACACACCACAAGTAGGCCAACAGCTAAAAGTAAAAACTTCTTACTCTCTCCTAAAGAATCTTTGATTCCCATACTCCCAATTATATCAAATTATTTACTCCACCAGAAAGTTTGCTCACTACCCTCATTAAACCATTTGCCATGCCTCATTACCTGATCCATTGTGGGTCCACCATTTTCGAAATCAATATTTACAGTAGAAAGGTAAGAAGAGATACCATATTTAGATGTCATATATATAAACTGATATTTCATATACCTGTCCCCTGTTTGTGCAAAAGGCATTGTATCCTGAGCATTAAAGCCAGAAAACAGAGTAACCTCTTTCATACCCAATATGACATCATATTTCATATTTATGGAATCAACTACCCCATCAACATCTAAAAATGTTTTTGTATATATATATTCAGTTTGCCACTTTGTTAGTAGTGCAGAGGTAGTAAACCCACCAGGTGGTACACTACTACCATCTTCCCAGCTTCCAACACTTACTAAACCTGTATCAGCCTCAAGAGATTTAACCCTCCCCTGTGCAGAGTATTCCCCCTGAGATATCACTATTGTATCTCCAATATTCAGGTTAGATATGTAATTAGGTGCTCCAAATACCATCTCAGATATGGAAAACTTTGTATCATTAATATCCGCTATCTGTGTATCATTTTGTAAATTAGCTTTAAACATAGGTTTAAGTAAATATCTCCTACCAGAAATATTATGATACTTAAGTATCTCTGTTTGGTCTTTCTGATTAACAGATATTCTCGTATCCTTAACCTCCCCACCAAATGCATTTAAGCTATCTGTACAACCACTTCCCACACTGTATTGTGTTGGAAGTAATTCAAAAGGTGAATCACTTTGTAATATATTCCCGTTAAGATACATGACAGTTTGGGTATCTGTAAAGGAGAGCGAAAGGAAATTCTCCTCTTTTGGAATATACATATCTTGAATAGATATATCACTCCCTCCTAGAGAGATACCTACCTCACCTGTATCAAGGCTGTATATTTCCAAGCCCCCAAGGCTTAACAAACAGCTGTTTTGATTTGTTGTAGGAGTAAATACCAAATCTATATATCTAACGGGTTGTACGACTTCAATAGGGCCTTGAGCTTGATCTAATCTGATAATGTCTTCCTCATCTACCCCATTACTAAACTTACTTGTACCTAAAATTAAACTACTCTCACTATCTGAAAGAAACTGAAAAGAGAGTGTATCAAAATTCCCAATATTTTCTTCACTCGAGGATATATCCATATATCCATCACCTACAACAGGTGTAGGTATATATTTTGATTTTGAAAGCCATTCACTCCACTCTACATTATCAAAACTTGTCATATATTGAAGGGATAGTTTACTGTACTGTGTATTTGAAAGAAGTTCGTTTTTTGCTAACAGTCTTTCATATATACGAACCGTATCTATATATCCCACACCCTGAAAGGTAAGAGTATCTAGTTTCAACTGATTTGAGTATCCAACATCTACTTGGTACTCGGATTCGTCAATATATATTGTTAATCTTGAATTAGAGATATTGGAAACTAGTGCAATGTGTTGCCATACATTGTATTTAATTGGTATCTCAGTTGAATACAAAACACCAAATAAATCTTTGAAGGCATATTTCCCCTCCGCTATACTTAACTCCCCGATATTAGATGTAAATATCCTCTGATCATTACCAATATTCCTCTTGTATGACCAAAACTCGAGTGTAGTGTACTCTGATTGATTAGAATCAATCTCTAGTGTCTTGCTATCTCCGATATTTAACTGTAGTGCTCCACTACCCCACTTCTTTTTACTACTAACTAGATCATTAAAGTTATTTTCATATATCAAACCTAATGTTGAAAAGGGTATCTCTCCATCTCCCGTTGCTTGAGCATACCCTTGCCAAGATATGCTGTTTAAAATACTGTTCTCTCCTAAATCTAGCACACTAGAGGTATATGTTCCAGATCTGTACTCATTTGAATTTAGTGAAAGCGTAAGTGCTTGATCAAGCAATACTCTGTCATATATCCCCTCATTAAAAACTAACTCACTATCATGTATTATGCTTGGGTCTATTCTAATTGGAAATACTCTTTCTTTACTTAACAACCACTCTGGGTCTAATATTATCTCATACATATACTCTCCACTATCGGTTAAGGATATATTTGAAACAACATTACTCGTTTTGTATCCAACGCTATCTACTGCAAACTCAGGAAGAAAGTGTGCATAGTAGTTATTCTGTGTATCAACAACATAGTAAGTAGATGTAGAATTTTGTCCATCAAAGCTCTTTTTAATTGAAAGACCCTCATCCAACGCTATCTTAAACAGAAACCTGTTTACAGGTAAGCTACATACCCCTTCCTCACAATCAGTACTAAATTCAGGTAGTTCATTTAATACAATCTCCTCTTTAAGACCCTTTCCAGGCATAATTTGGTACTCGATATCTACTCCTTTGTATATGTTTTTAGATATTACCGTATCTTTAGATATGGGGTCATCAGAATCACTTCCAATCTCTCTCCCAGTTGATGTAAGCTCAAAGCTTTTACTCAGTGGCTGTTGTGATATATCAATATCCCTTTCATCAAGAATTTGAGAAAGATCAGTATCATACGATACCTCCATTAGAGATATCTCTATACCCTTTTTCTCTTGTCCAATTCCAAGCATATATTTAATTTTGTCCCATATACTTTGTTTTTTGTTTTCAAATGGATTACTGTATGAAGATACTGTTTCAAATCTAATATATTCATTATTTACAAAATCAATTAAAAACTTTGGGTTAACATTTCTTAAGTATGTACTACTATCTTGGGCATATGCTATCCTGTCGTTTTGCTTGTTAGAGGTCATTGATATTAATATGTATATGCCTATGATACATACCACAGAAAGTAGAAGATATGTTAAAGATACAAGAACTCTTTTTACTTTCTCTCCTTTTTTCATATATATACTACAATCCTCTGTTATAGTTTAGGGTAATATCACCTACTCTTACAAAGTAGTCTAGGCTTGAGCTTACAGATATTCTAAGTGTGCATGTAGCTCCTGCACTACTACAGTCAGATATATCTATACCTTTAATACTCATTCTTTCCCATACTCCTGGTAGGCTACTAATACCATCACTTACCTGTGCATCAATACCTCCTCCTCCCATTAGATAGATATCTACTTTGTTGTTAGTTATAGATACAGAGTTTTCTGTCATAAAGTCAAGATATATGGCATCTTCTTTCCAACTTACAAAGTCACTTGGTAGAGTTACTCTTACCAAGATATCGTAGTCTTGGGTAGTTTCTCTGTCTGATACCCATTCGTAGTAGTTTCTAAAGCTTCCAGAGCTCTGCTCTGCGTCAGATGTCATACTTCCGTAGTTATCTGTTCCATCTGCAAAGAGTATTGCTCCTGGGTACTCTGGAGAGATTACCATTTGGGAAGATAGGTCTCCTAATTGTACCCATGTAATACCATCATTACTTAACTCTAATTTTCTACTTTGCGTATTAAATCTAATAGCTCCCTCTCCTCCTGTTCCACTTCCTAGTCTAATTGTTCCTTTAGCATATATATCATTCCATCTATTCGTAGTGTCTCCTATGTTAGAATCAAGAGAATCAGAGAGTAGGTTTCCAGTAATCTTTAATCCACTTTCTTGGACTGCAAGTGTATCACTGATACCAAAGAGTACTCCTCTAAAGGAGAACTCCTGGGTTGTAGATACTGTGCTTGTTACTTGGGCAATGTTTGTAGTTATCCAGTTACTTCCATCTTTAATATCTACTTTTAGACTGTTTCCATTAGTTTCTCCTATGTATACTTCAAGGTATTTAATTCCGTCAACAGTATTTATTCTTGCTTTACTTATGTCATATCCTCCAGATACTAGGTTAGATACAACATTAATATTTTCTTTTCCTCCTACTGTATCTATACTTAGTACTAAGTTTTGAGAGGATCCAATACTACTGTTATTTATCTTAACTGTAGTATAGTCATCATAGCCATTTAATTCAGATATACGGTACCAGTCTGGATTATTTATAAGGATCTTTGTATCAACTGCATATGCGAATGGATCGAAGTATATTAGATTTACAAACATTATTATGCTTTCTTTCCCAGATTCAGGAGTCCAATCTTCAAGTGCCTTACCAACAACTATTCCCTTTTTAAGTGCCTTCTGTCCCATACCATCATTACCTGAAGATGTGATATAGTCACCAGCAAAGATTGGTTGGGAGCTAGGATCTATACGAACAGGAACTCTGCCACTTAAAGCCACTCTGGAGGTGACGACATCAGTATTTGCTCCATCATCGGCATTTCCTATGGTCATATTTGGAGAAGTTGATATAACTCCCAATATGTTTTTATCACTTTCCACCCTAGATTTATCAATAAACGGCAAATATGTTCCTACTGTAGAAACTATTGTCCCTGGCTCTATTTCCATGCCATCAATAACTGGATAATTTTCAGCAACGTCTGCTCCAGAGACTGAATCATATGCTACAGTCTGCTCAGAAAGGACTCCCGCCATCTTGGGATTAATAACTGGGTCATCTTGCCACACTCTGAAATAGTCAACATACATAAAATAGTTTGTTGTTGAGTTAATATAATCCATAATGATCCCACCTAATCTGGTACCAGTAGGTATATTTGTTGAGGAGTTTCCACAATATGTAAGACTAATTCCATTTGATACATCAGCATCCATATAGAAGTCGATTGAACTTGTACTGTTTACTTTAATAAAGAATACAACAGATGTATTCGCAGCCGCAGTTCCACAGGAGGAAACTGTTGTACATGTTCCACCACTACATGTTTTTCCTACCCATGTAGTTCCTCCAGTACTTCCATTTGTGAAAAAGATACCGTTTGAAGGATCAGTAGTTTGTCCAGCATAGATATCTGATAATCCTACCCAAACCTGACTAGATGTTAGATCAAACTTCATTTTCACCATTACATTTGGTAATTGAGCAACAGAGAAAAGCAGATTTGAGGCTCCTACCGCAGTTGCACCTGTATATGCTAGGCAGGACGAAACATAACCTGGGGAGTTTCTAATCCTAAGATGATCTTGTTCTTCTCCTGCAACATTTTGAGAAAATGAACATTGTACTGTTTCATCAACAGACCAGACATTCGTATCCCCTATTACCTGTGGTGCATCATCATTTTTGTTTGCAACCTGTTTAGAGAATTCTTCACCAAAATAGCTATCAAATTGCATATTACCTCTTTGTGCAAGAGTAAAACCATTTACATGTAAGTTAGTAAATGGAGTTGTTGTACCTATTCCGATATTGCCCGCAAAATAGTTTATATCTGCACTAGATGTTTGATATATTCCATAACCAGTTGTTACATTTGTTACTTTTTGTTGATCAATTTGTAATCCAATAGCCGTAGTAATTGCACCTGTTGTATTACCTGGAGAACCAGCAGTTAGTGCATGACCCATACTAATTACCCCTGTTGCATTCGAGTTGCCTACTCTTCCCAGAATTGCATAAGCATATGTTATTGCGCCTGTGTTTATTTTATTAACTTCACCAAATATCCCACTTGCCCAATTTTGTGTTGTTGTGGCAGTATTGTACACTGTAGCAAGATAGTTCATAGGATAGTTATTTGTTTGACCAGCAGCAAGGTTATTCTCTACTCTTAAACCTGCTGGAGAAACACCAGATGCTGGGCTAGTATACGAAACAACATCTAACTTCGCTGCTGGACTAGCTACACCAACTCCTACATTGCCACCTAGATCATTTAACACAAGATTCTTGTACTCTACGCCCCAATCAGCAGCTTGTATTCGACCATATCCAGAATAGTAATCAATTATGGTTGCACCTGTTTGAGAAGCATTCCAATCTCTAGTTCCTGTAACCGCGACACCACCAGCAACCTCCAGTTTGTCATATGGTGTGGAAGTACCTATACCAACATACCCAACTAATACATTGAGGTAAGAGTTTACATTTCCACCAAGATTACTATTTAAAGCAATAGTTCCATCTCCTTTAAAGATATTTAATTGTACGGTTCCTGTTGTACTAGTACTCCTAAACATTCGAATAGTTGCCCCAGCTGTTCCACTTGCCGTAATAGGATCAATATACAATAGGTTATCACTAGTACCTCCTGTAAACATAAATCTACCATATGAACCAATGGTGGAATCATGGATTATAAATTTGGGGAAATTTGTAGTTACATCACTAATTTGTAAATTACCAATTGGAGATGGTGTCCCAATACCTACATGTCCATCTGCATCCATTCTCATTCCTGATACAGTACTATCCCATGGAGCTATAACAAAAGCACTATTAGCATTATCTGCACCACCAGCTGTATACATTAAAACATTATCACTTGCTTGAACTATTGGGTTATACGAACCTCCCCCTGGTGTACCAGACATAAATCTCATTATTCTAGTACCATTGGTTAAAATAAAACCATTATTTGTTGTTGATGCTGTTACTGATAAAGACCCAGCAGGAGTTATTGATATATCACCAGTAGTATTAGATATAACAGAGGAACTACCTACTATATCTAATTTAGTATTTGCATTATCCCAAAGAAAATTACTACTACCTGTTAAAGAGGCAGGTGAACCAGTCCACCATGTAACCTGTCCTGATGCTCCAGATCCTGTAGGTACACCAATCCAATCTACCCCTGTTGCAGTAGTAGAAAGAACTTCTCCTGGAGTTCCTACGCTATTATTATAATCATACAACTGACCTCTTAATCTCATTGTTCCGTTTACATCTAACTTTTGAGTAGGAACAACACCTATTCCTATATAATCTGTACTTAAATTACCATATATTGTATTACCAATATTTAATTCGTTTGCTGCTGTTGAAATGGATGCTCCCACATTATATCCAATTATGATATTCCCACCTGAACCAGTAGCCAAAGTCCCACCTGCAGAAGAACCAATAATTACGTTATACCCTGAAGAAGAAATTGAACTCCCAGCACCATATCCTAATATTACATTATTTGAACTAGAAGTAATATTTAATCCTGCCTGATCTCCTAAGACTGAATTTCTAGTACCTGTATTATTTGCTGCAGTTGTACTTCCCCTCAAAGCCTGATACCCTACTGCTGTATTGTAAGTCCTAGTAGCCGTAGTTGTACTATCTGCATACAACATAGCTTGATACCCTATAGCTGTACTACCCTGTTTTGCTACATTACTGGTAAGAGCATTCACTCCTATTGCAACGTTAAAATGTCCACTGGTGTTGTATATCATAGCTTGATACCCCATTACCGTATTTTCTGTCCCTGTATTATTTCCTGCAGTTGTACTACCCATCAATGCTTGATATCCTACTGCTGTATTGTGTGTTAGTCCTGCTGATGCACTACTATTTGCATACCTCATTGCTTCATACCCTATTGCTACACTACCCTCTTTTGCTACATTGCTAAATAATGCATTGTAACCTATTGCTATATTTTGAGTACCCGCTGTATTTGCATTTAATGTATTTACACCCATTGCTGTATTGTATCCTCCACTTGTATTACCTGTTAAAGATTGATGACCTACTGCTGTATTAGCTACTCCTGTATTTGCAGATGCTGTACCACTTCCTGTTAATGCTTGATATCCTACTGCCGTATTGTATGATAATCCTGCTGTAGCTGTACTATCTGCATAAGCCATAGCCTGATACCCTATAGCAGTACTACCCTGTTTAGCTAAATTAGTATCTAATGTATAGTATCCTATTGCTACATTATTATTTCCTGTTGTATTTGCAGACAAAGCATTATCTCCAAATGCTACATTACCTGTACCACCATTTAATGCAGAACCAGAAGTATATCCAATAAAGATATTAGAAGATACATTACTATGTATATCTACTACTGCACTACCATCATATGCTAATCGTATTGTAGGATATGATGGACCAGTTGGCATTAAATCATTGTCTACTAATAGTTTTGCTACAGTAGACTCTGCACCTATTCCTACTCTACCAGAGGTAGAGAGGACTAAGTCAGATGAATTCTCACGACCACTTAGTGATAGTGGAAGGTAGGAGGTTCCATCTGAGGCATCGTCACTTGATACTAGGTTGTATCCACTTACATTTGGACTTAAATATATTGCATTTACACCTGTAGATGATTCCAGGGCTTCAATTGCAAAATTATTTGCATCAGGAGCCTTTACACTTAATGCACGACTTGACAATGGGGCCATACCTATTCCTACAATTCCACCTGTTAATGACCACCCATCAGCTGTTGTATATTCTATGGAGCCTGAAGCAGTATTGGATGCATACATATTTAATACTGCATTTGCAGTACTACCTGAACCTATTCTTACAGTATTAGTAGCTACTGTTACAGAAAATGGAGCATCTAAACTATCACCTGCCCCCACAGACATATTCCCGTTTGATGTTAAATAGGTTGCATTGGTACCAGCTGTCCATAGACTACCTGATCCAGTAGAATCATCAGCACAGGTCCAACCTGTTCCGGTAGTATATTTAAGAACTTGGTTACTACCACAAGCTGTGTTATTTGGTTTGTAATCCATGTAAATACCAGCACCATTAGTTATTTGGCTCCAGTTATGTGTATGACTACTAGTAGCAAAGCTATTTTGGTCATATCCACTGGCTACAATACTAGTACCGTTATACCAGAGGAATTGGCTACTGGTATATGTTGATGCATTTGTACCACCCCTTGCTATACCGAGAGTACCAGTCCATCCTACTGTTATGGAAGCAGCATTTACTAAAGCAGTTGATGGTGAACCTCCTAGTGTTAAGGTTACATTTGTATCATCTGTTTTAGTTAATGCTCCTGCGGTATTCCATGTTGGAGCACCTGCTCCAGCTGACTTTAGTATTTGGCCAATGGTTCCTGCTACTAATGAGTCGTATGTTGTTGTTGCTGTTGAGTAAAGGAGTTCTCCTGCACCTGCTGCTGTTACATTAGCACCTAAGCCACCTCTTGAGGTAGCAAGGTATTGTTCTGATCCTAGGGTATTGGTTCCAGACCAGTATGCTACATAGTTAGTTGTTCCTGTTCCTAGAGGTATTGTTCCACTTGCATCTGGTAATGTCCAAGTTCTTGTTGCAGTTAAATCTGCATTAGTTATTGTACCTGTAAAACTTGTTGCTCCTAGGTTTGCTATTGATACCCCTATTTTGTCATTAGTACCTGTTCCACCTACTATTAAACCATAGTTAGCAGTAGTAGCACCAGAAGCAGCAAAATATCCTGCTATATTAGTACCACTAGTAGCATTAGTATTAGTTACTGTAGAGTATATTCCGTAAGCAGTATGAGCTGTGTTTGTATTTGCTCCACTTCTTGCTATTTCTAGCATAGTACTTGAGCTACTTGCAGTACCTGCTGTGGATGTAGAGGAGAATTTAAATGCACTACCAGAGGTAAATGTATTGTATTGCATATCTGTAGTAAATGTAGCCATTGTAAACATTTTGTTTGCTTGTGGGTTATCTATCTGATCCCACCTCAGTCCCGTTATATATACATTCGTATCCCACGAAAGTACCCCAGAAGTATTCTTTAACAAACCCCCTGTAGAAGTAACTGTTGGTAATGTATACGTTATATCTCCACTCTGATCCCCACCCTGAAAATATGTGTAATGTGTTGGTGTAGCTCCTGTATCTCTAATTCCAAAAGGAGAATTAACCCTTACACTACCCGTTCCATGAGGAGAAAGTAATATATTCCCATTAAGTCCTCCTGTTGATATTGTCAAATCTCCAGAAGCATTCGTTATCGTTGAACTAGCTCCTGCAACCTCTAACTTTGCTCCCGGTGTTGCTGTCCCTATACCAACATTCCCACTACTAAGAATTGTAAAAAGTCTCTCTGTATTCCCTGCATTATCTATCTCAAAATAGCTACCACTACTCGCATCCATATCAAAATAGAACGTACTGGCATCTATGGTACTACCCCCAAGTATTAAGTCATCTCCTGATGTAAGATAGGTAAATGCCCCTGCATCTGTCCAAAGAGAACCACCTATTTCTTCCCATGCGCTACCATTGTATACAGTTGTTTTAGAATTTGTTGTATTGTAATACACCATCCCTGTTGTAGGAGTATTTGTTCCCTCATAACCAAGTGATGTACTTAGTTTGAATGCATCATGTGCACCCTCTGCATACTTTGAAAATATTGAATATCCGCTTGCCTCTAAAGGCATTCTAGTAAAAGTCTCTGTTAAATTTGTACCATCTGGAGAGAACTTTAGCTCTATGTAAAGATCTTTGTACTCGGATATTACCTCCATTACACTGTCACAGGTTTCATCCCTTGCTGGACCACACTGAGAAGCCTTTGGAGTATATACAGTACCAGCTCCCAAGGAAAGTTCAAACACACCATCATACTGCCCTATCTCTTTGTTAATGAAATCCTCTGTTAAAAGAAGTGTACCACCACTTGACGCAGTATAGTAGGATACTCTAAAATCACATGTATCATTAGCAGAACCACTTACAACACAAGCTGGGGTTCCTGCTACAACATTCAGCCCCTCATAGCCTGTATCATTTCTTACTATCTTACCCTGGAAGTTAATAGTTTCAGATGTTAGAGCATATACAGAGGTTGAAATAGATACAGCAAAAACTAAGGATACTATCAGCAAAATGAACAACTTTTTTGCTACATTTGGGCAGTTAGCTTTCATTGTTTTCCACAGACAGTATATTATCTAGTATTAACAAGGTTTTTTAACCTACCTAGTCTGTGGTATAATAATAGTAGAAATGTATACACTTGTCAAAGGGTTTTTAACTATATTTACCGCTTACAAAATGATACTTACTATCCTTCGAGGAACGTAGATGAATTTCTTTATGAATTTTCCAGATAGCAGTGGGCCTAGAGTATTTGATGAAAGGACCTTTTCTTTAATTTGATCTTCTGTATCCTCTTCTAAGATAGTTACCCTACCCCTCACTTTCCCGTTTATTTGCACAGGAATTTCAATATTTACATCAGTTAACAACCTTTTATCAATAATTGGCCACTTTTCATTATGAATAGAATATTTCTTCCCCATAGTGCAACACCATATTTCTTCGGCTAAATGAGGCAAAATTGGAGCAGTAATTATCACTAATTTCTCTAGGTCTTTACTATCAAACAAAAAATTTGAAAAAGTGTTGTAGAACTCCATTAAACCAGCAATTGCTGTATTAAATTTAAAGTCTATAATATTATTCTCAATCTTACTCGCCAACCTCTCAACTCCAATCTTAACTTCTTGATTACTTTGCTCTACTCTTTTTTCATAGGAAGTATTCAAAAAAGCCCAGTATTTCGATACAAAACGATTAACACCCTGTATAGTGCGTGTACTCCACACTACATTGCCCTCATATGGGCCCATAAACATTAGATAGGCTCTTGAAACATCTGCACCGTATTTATCTATTAATTCATCAGGACTAATAACATTTCCAACTGACTTTGACATCTTTACACCACCCTCTCCTAGTACATTACCGTGTATTGACCTCTTTTTGTAAGGCTCTATGTCTCTAACTAAGCCTAAATCATAGAAAACCTTATGCCAGAATCTTGAGTAAAGAAGATGGAGTGTAATATGCTCCTGCCCACCTTCATAGTGGTCTACTGGCATCCAGTAGTCACTCAACTCCCTTGAAACAAACTCCTTTTCATTTTTAGGATCACAGTATCTTAAGAAATACCAACTTGAGCCAGCCCAGTTGGGCATTGTATCAGTTTCTCTCTTTGCATCACCTCCACATTTCGGACATTTAGTATTAACCCAATCTGTAATCGAAGCTAGTGGTGATTGACCAGTATCTGTTGGTTCATAACTTTCAACTTCAGGGAGTTTCACAGGTAGATCAGTTTCAGGTACAGGAACTATGCCACAATTTGAGCAATGGATAATAGGGATGGGTTCTCCCCAGTAATGTTGTCTTGAAAATGGCCAATCATGCAAATGATACCTTGTTTCAACTTTCCCTATGCCTTCATTTGTAATAAATTCACCAATTTTCACCTTAGCATCACTACTGCTAAGCCCATTTAAAAACTCCGAATTAAAAACATTCCCTTCACCTGTGTATACTTTCTCCAAAGAGGTAATCTCTGATCTATCACCCCCCTGCCCTTCTATAACTCGCTTAATTGGTAAGCCATATCTATATGCAAACTGAAAATCTCTTTCATCGTGTGCAGGAACACCAACTACTGCACCTGTACCAACTTCTGTTACTACAAAGTCTCCTATCCATATTGGCAATCTCTCTTTAGTAATGCTATTTATACAGTAAAGTCCTGTAAATACACCACTCTTTTCTGAATCTCCATACTCTCGCTCTGCAATTGGTTTCTTTTTACTCTCTTGAATATAGCTTTGTACCTCAACCCTTCTTTCTTCTGGCATCTTTCCAATTAATCTTTGTAATATTTCAATTTCGGGTGATATTACAACAAATGTAGATCCAAATTGAGTATCTGGTCTTGTAGTAGATACTGTAATTATCTCATCACCATCCTCTACCTTGTAGTTGATATCATACCAAACTTTTTTCCCTATCCAATTCCTTTGAAGAGCTTTTACAGAGTCAGGATAGTCAACTAAATCTAAATCTTGGTCCAATCTGTCTGCATACTCTGTAATTTTTAGAACCCATTGGTTTAAATTCTTACTCTCTACAGGAGTACCACACCTTTCATGGAGTGAGTTAATAACTTCCTCATTTGCACATCCAACCTTACATTTCGGACACCAATTAATTGGCATTTCGGACTTGTATGCTAAACCTTTCTCATACAGCTTCAGAAATATCCACTGTGTCCATTTGTAATATGACTGATCTGAAGTATTAACTTCCCTACTCCAGTCAAAGGAAAGACCAAGTTTATGAATCTGTTTTCTAAAGCTTTCAATATTCTCATCTGTAATCTGTTGAGGAGCTCTTTTTACCTTAATAGCGTAATTTTCAGTAGGTAGGCCAAAAGCATCCCACCCTATTGGATACATTACATTGTATCCCTTCATTCTTTTTAGTCTTGCAACACTGTCCATCATAGAGTAGTTTCTAGCATGACCAATATGCATACCGGGACCAGAAGGATATGGAAATTCAACTAAAAGATAGTACTTAGGCCTCTCTCTATCAAAATCTTTACCTTCATATCGAAGATCTTTAAACCATTTTTCTTGCCATTTTCCCTCAAACTCCTGAGGTATATACTCTTTTTTCATTCCCATATTCTACTTTAAATGAATCTATTTGAAAAGGCTCTCTTAAAAGCGTTTTACATAAGTGTGAAAAAGCCAAGAGAAAATACAGATGTGTTAAATATTCTTACTCAAACTAAGGTATGGACCTGAGGGGGTTTGAACCCCTAACCTCATCGCTGCCAGCGATGTGCTCTAGCCAACTGAGCTACAGGCCCACAAGGATGGACTCAGCCGGATTTGAACCGGCGATCTTCGCAATGCGAATGCGATATTCTCCCAACTGAACTATGAGCCCTACTCACGGATTATACCTAAAACTACCAGGTAGTGTACAGCTTAGGATTAATTTGAGTACCGTAAGCAGTTCCTCTTCTTAACTCAAAGTGTAAGTGAGGACCAGTTGATCTACCAGTTGAACCCATCTGTCCAATTGATTGACCCTTAGAAACAGATTGCCCACTTCTAACATAAATGTTTTTTAAGTGAGCGTACCAAGTTGTATATCCATTACCATGATCTATCTGTATAGACCATGCATACTCATACCCTCCTCTTAGAGAACCCAAAGGTGGACACAATCTAGATGCACAGCCTGCA
Source organism: Candidatus Dojkabacteria bacterium UBA2259 (assembly GCA_002347605.1). Taxonomy (GTDB): domain Bacteria; phylum Patescibacteriota; class Dojkabacteria; order SC72; family SC72; genus UBA2259. Next base: position 97,350 of record DDXN01000009.1, read on the forward strand.
AATATGACCTTACCACCTGCAGCAGCTAAAATGTTTGGAAGAGTAGGATCGTAGATATCTATTCCTGTGTGTAATGATCCTCTGTAATATTGAGATATTCTGGCATTACCACCAGCTACTGGCCATCCTAAAAATTTTCCAACACTTGGATCAACATAGGTACTACCATATGTTCTAGTTGGATTACTTGTTCCAGATACATATGTTCTAGGAGTACCAGCATAGATAGGTTTAACAGGCTCAGGCATTCTTCCATCAGGAACAAACACTTCTTCTCCTACAACAAGTGTAAAAGGATAGTCTAAGAAATTGAAATCCGCTATGGCTTGTTCGTTACCTGCATATTTTTTAGCTAAAGATGCTAGGGTATCACCCTTTTTAATGGTTATTAGTACCCCATCTGTAAGAGGTACCTCTAATTGTTGTCCTGGTTTTACTAAATCAGAGGTAAGATTGTTTGCCCATTTAATAGTAGCAACAGATACATTAAACTTAGCGGCAATAGCACTAAGAGTATCACCATTCATCACTATGTAAACTTCGGTACCTCTTTGCTCTCTATCCTTTGGAACAGCGGTATTAATAGTAGCATTCATTGCAAGAAGATCTACTTCGGAAACAGATATATAGTCCAAATCTTCCTCATTAGCATTAATAATAGTTGGTGTCCTATATATATATGAGATACCTAATATGACTCCCAGTACAACAAAAGCTATCTGTATGACATACTTAAGAAATGCTCCCCTACCCCAGAACATTTTTTTTACAATACTGTTTTTAGCATTATTTAGGTTCTTGAAAATAATCTCAAAAAAAACAGATAGTAAAACCCATATAACTCTAAGCCTAGTAAATGAATATTCACCAAAATCAATAATGAATGCAAAAATTCCTCTCTTTGTATTAAACTTTTCAGTTACAAACTTAATAGCTCTCCCTATCCTTGTTAGATCCTTTTCATTGGAGATATCACTATCTAACAATACATATCCCCCACCCTCATCAAATTCAAAAGACTCTAAAGAGAGATCTCTAAAACTAAGTCCTGATACATTTTGTTTCTGTCCTTTTATTTCCATTAATAATCAAAGAAAATTACTCTACCATTATACCAGAATTACACTTATTACAATGATTAATAGCTTTTTATGCTAAACAGAGACAGAAACCTTTTCCTGTGTCATCTGGGGTCTAAGAATAATACTATGCATAGTGTCTGTCCCCACCAAGTTTTGTTCAATCTCATCCTCTACTAATTTTATCCCTAACATCTCAGATATTCTATCAATCTGTCTCTTAAGTAGTTGGTATGATGTCTGATCTCTCGCTTCCATTACTATGGGGATAATATCTCCCTTGTCTATATAGTTTTCTTTGTACTTTTCTATCAAAGAACGAAGTATTCTACCAGCACCAAGCCCCTCTCCTTTTCTCGATGCGAAATCTTCAATATACAGGTGCCTATCCTCCTTTGTGTTTGCTCTCTCGTATGCCACCATATATGCTTTTGTACTATTATCATCTCCTACATATTTTAGACACATATTCGGTCTATTGTTCCTTGCATTGAATACCTGAACTGCAATTATTCTATTCATCATTCTTACAAGACCCTCCTGTAAAGATTTATTATCAGAGTAAGCCTCTGATTCAATCACAGCAACCTGCAAACTATCCTCTACTCCTAATTCAGTTACTCCTGTAGTTACAACCTCCGAAGAGTTACCTTTGGTATCACTTTTTGTATTTAACTGCGAATAGAATGATTCCGAATGAACATTATCTGAATATGAGGGGGGAGCAACAGGAACAAAATGATTGGGCATTGTATCCCACCCACTGATATCTGAATAACCTGTCCCTATGACAATCTTTTCCTTGTTAACTGGTTTAGAAACATTATTCTTTTCAGACAAATATGCAGAAAAGAACCCTTTGTAAACTTCCTTAATCTTTGGTACTAATTTAGAGTAGTTTGGAGCTACCTCAATATTGTCACATACTAGATAAAATTCATCGTTTCTAAGTATCTTTTCTTTAATATCGGGCTTTATACTCTTTGGGTCCCTAACAAAAACATCTTCAAGTTTAGATGCATCTGTCCCTACATCTTGATCTAGGGTTAGAACACTTTGTGCTATTGTCCTACTATCCCCATTCCCTCTTACAATCCTAACCGTAAACATCCCAATTGAAGGATTAAACATATATACATTGTTTTTACCTGTACCAAAAGCCATACAGCATGCTGTATCATCACCAGCAATTACAGCCATAGGATCACTCTTTTGGTGTACTTGAGCAATTATCTCTATGAAATTTTTAGTAATAAATTCCTTAGGGAGACCATACTCTGTATTAAAAAGAATGTCTTCCTTAATTTCTTCCCCTACACTCCAATACTCGTCACCCCAATACTCTTCAAAAGAAAGATTGCCTTTAAGAAACTCCTCAAGATTTTTCCCTTTCTCTTTGAATTTATTTGACATCTCAGCAAACAATCTCCCTGGATTTAGTGATTTTCCTCGGATTGAGTCTCTCCTACTTCCAATGGCCTCCCTAATAATTTCCTCTACTTTCCTCTCAGGGTTATTTGGAATACGAAATCTCTTTTCAAAAGGTTTAAATGTTTGAATCTTGTCATAATCTCCTTCTATAAGACTTTTGATTAGCTCTGTACCACTTAAAAGCCCTCGCTCCAAATATTCTGATGGCCTCTTTTTTGAATGAAATTGATTCGGAGCATGTAGGTCACCTGCACTCAAAAATTCATCAGGTCTCTTTGCAAATTTTAATAAAGCAGACAGCGATACTTTACTCTCTCTATGAAACCCTAATGTTTTAACCCAATTTGCAATCTTACTCTGTCCACTATCTTGTAAATCCACTATTATATCGAGTAGTTCACCACTTTTTAATTGATCTAAAACAGCAACTCCTTTATCCAAGTTCTTCCAACTGGAAAATAGTATTCGGATATCTGTAACTAGATTCTTCGCATATTCAATATCTCCAATAGTTTCTTGATATTTCTTCAATTGCATTCCTAACTTATTCATCCCCTCTTGGGTAAAAATATTCATATCAATTGAACCCATCAATGCATTCAGGTGGTTATACGACGAACCTTCCGCGTATATAGAATCATCCAATACTACACCATTCAAAATATTCCCAAAAAATGCTTCTGGAGATAGTTTACTAGCTAAATATAGTTTCTCAATTGAATCCATTTGATACAGCCTGTCATGTAAAGTCACATCTGGGTGCCCTTGTATATACTTAACCATTTTTTCCTTCCCAAATATCTCTCCCCCCTTCTCGAAATTATCTGCCATTTGCTCTGGTACTCCATTACTTACAAAAAAATCATATATTTTTCCTTTGTTTAATTCTCCATCTTTCCAATATGATATATCCTGAATGATCTCTGAAGGAACAAATGTGTTAAGCTTTATCTCACCGATATATCTTTCAACCGTTATTCCATTTTCAACAAGTTGCTGTAACTTCTCTTTTGGTATAAATATTGCTCGACGAGCTTTTTCTACAATGGTTAACTCGTTAAGTAATGGGTACTGGTCTAGAATTTCTTTTTGCAAGGGATATCCCTTAAGTTGTTGCAACATCTTATTCAGAGTGAAGTATATGCTTTCTTGTTGAGTCAGATTTTCGCTCTGATTAAAACTCACAATAAATGTATCCAATAATCTCTTAGGTAATTCGCTATTTCCTAGTTCTCTTGAAAAAACTTCAACAATTCCATCCATTACTTTACTAGAGAAATAGGTATTCGTTTCGATATGGTGTTTGATAATATTAAACATAAATTGAGAATTCTCTTGGTTATATAGATGTGAATCTTTACTAAAACTGTCCATAAGATTGTCCAGCGTCATCGCATCGTCAAATTCGCGTGGATCAATAAAAGCGATTTTTTGTAAAACCATATTAATAATCTTTGGATCATTGTCACCTAGTGGGGTTAATAATGCAGAACTGAGTTCCCTCATGATTTGAATTTCTCTCTCAGTTACAGATTCTAAATTACTGCTCCTACTTGAGGGGAAATTCTCTAATGACCATAAGAATAAATCCCTATCCTCTTGGAGCGATTCTGTGCTTAGCTTGGCTCCAAGCATACTAATGATTGAGCAAACATATTCTTGATTTTCGTTTGATATAGAGACAAATTTCTCAAATATCAACTTATAGCCTTCCTTCTCCCCTTGCTTCAGTTTCTCATCTAATATGTCGGAGAATATACTTATTAATCGCCCTTTTTCATACCCTTCAACATCATTATTTAGTAATGTTGACACTGTTTTCTCCAAAAGGAAATTCTCCGACCCTTGTTCCACATTCCATTTCTTAAAAAAAGCTCTGTAGTCAAAAGAGTTTTCTTTAATTTCAGTCATAAACAAATCGAAAAATACCTTCGTATTAAGATAATTCGCTGCTAGCTCCCAAAACTGTTTTGCATCGGGATTAGATAACTTAGAAATATTCTCCTTATTCAGGATTTCTCGATATATTTCGTAAGAATATCCAGGATCCCCTTCTAGAAAAGTATCTCTTGAAAAAATATATTCAAAAAATTTCTCTTTAAGGATTAACTCCCCATTTTCAACCCTGTACATTTCTAAAGCATCCTCCCTTTTCAAGTTGAAATGATCTCGATATCCAATAAATGGGAACATTAGTTCAGAGATTTTTACTAAATCTCGATTTTCTTGTGATTGCGAGAGAAATGATCTTAGAGACTCCCTGTCTGTTATCCCCATACCTGATATTACAACTGTGTGTTCAATCAATAACCTCTCAATATAGGTCATAGCATTGTTCGGATCTTCAAGGACCCTTTTTCGTATCCCAGGCTCTCTTATCCCTAAACTCATATATAAATTTAACCATGGAACCACATCTCTATTATCTGTAAAATCTGTCGCAAACTGGTAAGCTTTAAGTCTTTTTTCCCAAGCGTCCCTGTTGTTATTATCAAAATCTTCATTCCTATACCGCATTAAATCTCCTATCAATTTGAACCTTTCTTTAAAATCTTCAGGAAAAACATATTTTCTGCCCCGTATAGTAGTCCTGTCTACAACTTCCGTTGTCATAAAGTCACTCCAAGATAAATCTGAAAGAACAGAATCCGGAATTTCATATTCTCCATCAAGTAAAAGCGGGCAATACTTGAGTGATGCTATTTGAAAAGCAATCTTTCGATTAAGATTGACATCATATGAGTCAAGAGAAGGAGGCTCTGTTAAATCCCCCCATCGGTCCTCCTGCCCTTTAAATAATGCGACAGCACGAAAATTCTGTTGGTTTGTATGGTAATCAATAACCTCGTCTTCTCTGAAGAGTGCCATAATCAGACCTTCCATTTCTCTAGAATTCTTTTTGAGAATGACATTATCCTTAAGTCTTTCAAGATACTTCTGTTGTTTTTCACTTAGTCCATTTTCTAAAATAGGTTTTAAGCCCTGAATACTTATTGTAAGCTCATTAACATGTGGGATCTCTTTTAATGTATTTATTAGTTGATTCCACTTTTCATCTGAGGCTCTTCCGATATCAAGAACATTCTCAGGATATATTGTTTGAGCAAAAGAGGAAGTTATACTTATCTCTCTTTTGGATTCCTCTGTAATAAAAGGTAAAATATTCAAATTATGAGATCCAAAACCTAACATCTTTAATCTGTCTATTGCTTTCATTACAACTACTTGAACTTTCTTTTCATCTTTTGGCAAATCCTTTCCCTTCCCGATATTTTCTTCAACGTAAGCTTTTGTTGCTGTACAAAATTGACTTATGAGACGTAAGTCGTGTACTTCAGGCCCGACCTCATTCATTGTTGTAACAAGACTTTCAGCATCTTCCTTTTTCACCCCTATACTCTTTAGGAAATTAATAGATTGGTGTTTATTAACAATTTCCTTAAATCTCTCAACCAAATTTCTCTTTGGTTCTTTAATTTCTTTTTCCACTACCTGTCCAACATCTTTTGAATCAACTACTACTGATTCGCTTTGAGGAGAAACTAAACTAGCCTTTGGATACAAAGAGTCTTTCTCTTTTGACTCAACTCCTGCTGGAGCAAGAGAAGATATACCTTGTTCTAAACTGTTCTTTTTCTGACCCTCCTGTTCTCTAGATTTATTGTCAATAGAGGGATTCTGCCAACGATCAAAGTACTCCAGAATCGAATTGTTTTTTGGTGATGCCTCACCTAATCTAGTTAACTCATGACTTTGCCATCCTTTAATATTCTCTTCTCTAACTCTTACCTCTAACTTAGTAGGTGTGTAATCTTGGGCAAGAAACAAATCTCTCTTTCTTTCGGGAGATAGCTCAACCCTCTCAAATAACTCTGCATTCTTTCTATCTTCCTCTGACGCTAAAACATTATAAATGAATCTCCTTGCCTCTTTAAGATATTTACTGTCCTCTGTTTCTACTTTGACTTCTGATACCACAGTTAAAGGACCTGTGTTAACTTCCTGTGCTACAACTTCTTCTCCACTATTACTTTTAATTACCTCAGATTCTGTATCCTCCGTCATACCGCTTGGTTAGTTATTAATTTATACTCTTCATACAATTTATTAAACTCATCCTCATTCCTACCATTTAAGACCTCTTTAATCACAAATTGCTCAAGTTTTTTTGAAAGCTCTAAAAGTAAATCCCTTTTATTAAAAAAATTCCCACTCTCTATCTTCCCCTTAATATTCTCTCTTAACAAATTAGCCACTATCCTCAACTCAAGATTATCATAGATGTTTGAAATAATTGGGTATTTCTTTTGTAAAATATCTAGTATTTGAGGAATATCCTCTAACCCTAAAATGGTTGTGATATCCTGTATCTCTATGTCACTGGGCTGTACATTTCCTAAATAGAGATCAAGAGAACCTATTAATGTCTCTTCCATCAACCCTTTTACCAAGGAATTTGTATCTAATTGGTTGTTACCATTCAAATTGAGGAACTCGGACAGTTTGTACCTACTCATGCAGAAAATGAACAGATTTAATATATATCAAGTTACCATTTTAGAACAAAAGTTACAACCCAAAAGGATGTATATACAAAAAAAACAGTATGAAATTACCCCTTATCTTTATGCTTCATGCAATGTTGCAAGAAACTCTTCATTTGATTTAGTCTTTCTAAGCTGACTTACTAGTACCTCAGTTGGATTTTCATTCTGATCAAGAATTTCTAACATTCTCCTAATTCTCCAAGATTGGTTTAATACTTCTTTACTTAACAAAATCTCTTCATTCCTTGTACCAGACTTAGTCACATCAATAGAAGGATATATTCTCCTGTTTGCTAAGGCTCTGTCTAAATGAAGCTCCATATTACCTGTACCCTTAAACTCTTCATAAACCAAATCATCCATTCTACTACCTGTTTCAACAAGTGCGGTAGCAATAATTGTAAGACTACCTCCCTCTTCAAAATTTCTAGCAGCACCAAAGAACCTCTTTGGAGGATACAGTGCTACAGGATCAAATCCACCAGAAAGAGTTTTTCCTGATGTAGGCATAGTAATATTGTAAGCACGAGCAAGTCTAGTAATACTATCCATTAACATAATAACATCCTCACCCCACTCTACCATACACATAGCTTTTTGAAGTGCCATCTCTGCTACTCTACAGTTATGCTCAGGTAACTCATCAAAGTTAGATGCATACACCTCTCCTTTTACAAACCTCTTCATATCTGTTACCTCTTCAGGCCTCTCACCAACTAGCACAACTATTAACTTTGCTTGAGGATTATTCTGTGCAATACCATTAGCAATATCTTTGAGTAACCATGTTTTACCAGCTTTAGGAGGAGATACAACCATTGATCTTTGACCAAATCCAATTGGTGAAAGTAAATCAATCATTCTAGTAGAAATTACATCAGAGGTAGTTTCTAATTTAATCTGTCTGTTAGGAAATATTGGAGTTAATTTCATAAACTGAGGCCTATTTGCAGCATCTGCAGCTGGTCTACCATAAACAGTATCTACTCTTAGCAGACTTAGATATTTCTCCTTCTCTTTTGGTAATCTAGCTGGACCAGACACTTCATCTCCTGTTCTTAGACTAAATTTCTTAATCTGGGAGCCAGATATATACACATCGTTATCTCCAGGAAGTAGTCCATCTGTACGAAGTACACCATGAGATCCATCTTTTTGTACCTCTAATATACCTTCTACAAATACAAACCCTTCATCTGCTGTAGATTTCTTTAATATTTCAATAATTAACTCTCTCTTTTGTAACTCCATGAAATCCTCTAAACCAATCTTTTTAGCTTCAGCACGAAGCATTGCTAGAGTCATTTCTTCATACTCTTTAATACTCTTTGTTTTGTTTACCATATATATTTAACAGGGAATAAATAATAAATTGAACAGTGAATCCAATAGACTCTTAAAGTATAATTAATCATTTCTAAGAAGTCAACAGGAAAAAAAAAGAGGGATCGGTACTGCCCCAACCGACCCCAGTCTCATCTATTTAGCCCAGTTATTAAGGTTAGATAGATAAGATTGAAGAGCACTTTGTGCTTCCCTCATACTCTCTCTTAGTATAGTTTATCATAAACTATAAAAAGAAAGACAAATCTTAACCTTTTCCTTTTGCCCAGATGTGTTTGTGGCACCCCAGACAAAGGGAGAAAGTTAAGATATCCACACACTTGTTAAATGAACAGTAATATTATAACCCTTGTAGATATAATATGTCAACCCCATAACATATATACACATAGGTATATTTAAGACAATTGCTGTTAATAGTATGGTTGCTAGGAGTAAATACCCGAAATGTTACGAGAGATAGAGATGAGAGAGTATGTTACGTTTTTTGTCGACAATGTCTTACAGTATCTACAAGTCCTTGATGCTTTTTACAACCGATATCTTCAACCCTTTCTTACTCCTTACTCCTGTATTACCAATATATGCACCCTTGTACCCTACCCTGGAGGCTTCTGATAGAATAGAGTCTAATCCCCAGGTCCCTCTGATTTCACCAGTTAATCCTACCTCACCAAAATAAATATACTCTCTGTCTAGTACCTTGTCTTTAACAACAGACTTAATTGCAGCACAAATAGCTAAATCAACAGCAGGATCCGATACCATCACACCCCCCACTATATTCACAAATACATCCTTGTCTCCTAAAAATACATTCCCCCTTCTTGAGAGTACGGCACATAACATATCTAACCTTGGCTTTTTAATACCATTTGCAACCCTTCGCAGAGGACCTACCTCTGCTCCTCTTTCTACTACCAGTGCTTGAACCTCGACAAATACTACCCTAGATCCCTGAACAACTGCACCAATAGCGCTACCTGATACTGCTGTTTTAGAATCTAAAAACAGTAAAGATGGGTTCCCGACCTCATCCAAACCCATTGAAGTCATCTCAAATACCCCTATCTCATTGGTAGAACCAAACCTGTTTTTCATTCCTCTTAGTATTCTGTACTGATTAAATTCGCCTCCCTCAATATACAAAACACAATCTACAATATGTTCTAAAATCTTTGGACCAGCAATATCTCCTCCTTTGTTAATCTGACCAACTAAAATAGATGGTACTCCAGTTACTTTTGAAAGTCTTGTTAAAAGAGCCCCAGATGCCCTAACCTGACTAATACTCCCGGGATATCCCCTTGATGATAGAGAGGTAACACTTTGAATAGAGTCAACAATAACTAAATCAAACTTCTCATCTGAAACGAGATTGTATATATTCTCTACAACTACATCATTAGTTACAAAAATCTTCTCTGGTTTTCCACCCTTTTTAGATAGCCTGTCTAACCTTGAGATTAGTTGAGAGGGAGACTCTTCTCCACAGATATACAAAATTCTTTTCTTTGACGAAAGGTGAAGTGCTATTTGCAAAAGTAAAGTAGATTTACCAACTCCCGGCTCTCCACTCATTAATACAACTTCCCCCTCTATTAAACCTCCACCCAAAACTCTATCAAACTCTGCATAACCAGTACTTAATCTATTTTTAGGCAACCCTTTACTATCGGGCTTCTCTCTATACTCTGTAATAGCCCTATAGGGGGATTTGGTGCTACTTGTCTTTGAGTTGCCATTCACAACCTCCTCACTCAACTCCTCTAGGGTTCCCCACTCACCACAAACACTACATTTCCCAGACCATTTGAGTGATTCACTCCCACACGAATTACATATATATTTCATAGGAAGAAACGGTTTAGTTTAAAATAGTTACTTTACCATTCACAATGTCTAATTGAAGAGTACCACTACCCTCTTTTTTCAATATACGATCTGCTATAACACTCTCAATTAGGTCTTGCAAAACTCTTCTTAAAGGTCTAGCCCCATACTCATCGCTAAATCCCTCTTTGACAATATGTGTCAACAGTGACTTACTTAAAGATATTGATATCCCATGAGTTTTCAACCTATCATTTAGCTCATCTAAGAGTAATCCTACAATCTTTTTTGCATCCCTTATGTTTAACGCCCTAAATATGACAATATCATCCAGCCTATTTATCAATTCAGGTCTTAAAGTTCTTCTAAGTTCAGAAATGAGCTCAGATTTCATTGCGTTGTAGGCTGTTTCAGATTTACTACTACTTGATGCCGAGAAGCCAAGAACTTTGTCCTTACTAATCTCCTCTGCCCCAATATTTGAAGTAAGAATAACAATGGTATTTTTGAAATTCACTCTTCTACCTCTACCATCAGTTAAGTGTCCATACTCAAGAATTTGTAAAAGTATATTTAACACATCAGGATGTGCCTTCTCAATCTCATCAAAAAGAATTACACAGTGAGGATTCCTTCTAACCTTCTCTGTTAGCCAACCACCCTCTTGGTACCCAACATATCCCGGCGGAGAACCTATGAGTTTAGACACACTATGCATCTCCACCATCTCGCTCATATCTATCTGAACTAATCTATCCTCATCACCAAAGAGCTCCCTTGCTAGTACTTTCGCTAACTGGGTTTTACCTACACCAGTTGGACCCAAAAAAAGAAACGATGCCCATGGCCTACTCACATCAGATATTCCTGTTCTCGCTCTCTTTATAGCGGAAACAACACTCTGTACAGCCTCTGTTTGACCAATAACTAGCTTGTTAATTCTAGAATCAAGTTTAAGCAAAGCACTTTTTTCCTTACTACCTAAAGTATTTAATGGGATACCCGTCCAATTTGATACAACTGCTCGAATATCCTCCACATTCACCTCGCTATGTTTCTCCCTTTTACTCTCCTCTCTTTTCTTTTCTAATCCTTTAATTTTTCTTAATAGCGATTCCTCACTCTTTTTGTACCTCTCTGCCATTTTCATCTTACCTTGTAAAATGTACTCCTTTTTCGCATTTTCAATACCCCTTAGCTTGGACATCAAAGAAGATATACTCTCATACTCACCCTCCACACTCAGCCTTTTGGTTGCACTTGCCTCATCCAAAAGGTCTATTGCCTTGTCTGGAAGATACCTATCACTAATATATCTATCTGAAAGAGTAACAGCTAATTTAACTGCCTCCTCATTAATATTAATATTATGATGAGCTTCAAATATGGGCTTTAAATTAGTCAATATCTGAATACTCTCCTCTATACTTGGCTCTTTAAGAAATATCGGTTGAAATCTTCTAGCAAGTGCATTGTCATTTTCAAAATATGCAGAGTATGCATCTGTGGTTGTTGCACCAATACATCTGAAATCATCCTGAAGTAGCGCAGGCTTAAGTATGGAGGCAATCTCAGAGGTACCCCCAGGAACTCCTGCAGTTAGAATATTATGAATCTCATCAATGAAAAGAATGATATCATTTGATTGGACAACCTCGTTTACAATCTCAAGTACCTTCTCCTCAACATCTCCTCTCATCCTACTACCTGCCATAATACTTGCTACATCTAAAGAAATAATCCTTATATCTTTCAATGAGGGAGGAACCCTGCCATCTGCAATTTTTTGGGCTAACCCCTCAACTAAAACACTCTTCCCAACACCAGCATCACCAACAACAATAGGGTTATTTTTCTTTCTTCTACTTAAAATCTTCACTAAATCACCTAATTCATCCTCTCTACCAATTAATGGATCTAACTTCCCCATCCTTGCTTGCTCAACTAAATCTTTCCCTATAATATCGAGAATTCTGCTTTGCTGAGGTCCAACCACAGAAACCTCAGGTTTAGCTAATACTCCTAATGGATACGTAGCATGTTCCAAGAGGCTTTTTTGGAAACTTTTTTGGGTCAAACCCATATTCGCAAGATCTACTATAAAAAGATCTTTAGATTCCAAAATACCTAGCATAAGGTGCTCAGTACCAACATAAACATGAGAAAATTTCTGTGACCAATCATAGGCTCTTCGCAATATCTCTTTGGTTTTAGGAGAAAGTGCAATATTTAATGGGGTCTCAACATTTGCCGTTATATCAACACCCATACTATCTAAAATCTTACCCACTATATCCTTAACCTCAATACCCATACTACTAACTACCTTAGTTGCCAAAGCATCTTCGTTTAGCAAAATACCAACTAAAAGATGCTCAGGCTCAACATACCCACTTTTTAAATGGTCTGATATAACCGAGGATGTACGTAAAGATATCCTCGCATTTTTTGACATCCTTCTAAATGTTCGTTTTTTGTTTCCTACTCTCATACCTAATTATATCAAAAAAGAGGGTTAAAAAACCCTCTTTTCATATATATCACAGATTTATTTAAGCTCTTGATCAATGGCTTCATCAATAGCTTTTGCTAGCTCCTTCTCGTTTAGTTTAGAAGTTGGTGTACTTGAAGCCTTAAGACTTAATCCTAAGTGTCTTTCAGTTGAAGATATAGAAAGAATCTTAACCTTAACCTCCTGTCCAATCTTCACTATATCCTCAGGATTTTTAACCAGTTTATCTGAAAGCTCAGAGATATGTATTAACCCATTTAAGCCTTCCCCTATTCTTACAAAAGCACCATATGGAACAACCTTTTGAACAACACCATCAACAACATCACCAATCTTAAATTGAGAAATAGCTTGAGCCCATGGATCCTGTTGTAATCTCTTAACACTGTAAGCTACTCTCTTTCCACCATCAGAAAGACCAATAACAATAACCTTAACAGAGTCTCCAACAGAGTATATTGCTCCAATATCTTCTACTTTGTCCCATGAAAGTTCGGAGAGATGTACTAACCCCTCTAGACCTTGTGCATTAACAAATATTCCAAAAGGTGTAATACCACTTACTGTACCCTCTAAAATGTCCCCCTCTTTTACTTTCTTTAAAGTCTGTGCCCTCTTCTCTAAGTCTCTTGCTTGAGTTACCATCTTTTCAGAAAGAATAATTCTGTTCTTTTCCCTATCTAGTTCAATTATTCTTGTCTTAATACCAGCCCCAATTAAAGAGTTTAGAGTCCTTTGAACTTTTGAAGATATATCTTTTCCAACCTGTCTAACACCATTTGAATACACCCTTGTTGCATCTAACTGAGATGTAGGTATGAAACCCCTGATTCCTTTTCCTATCTCAACAATTAGACCACCATTATTAGACTCAACAACAACGGCTTCTACTACTTCGTTATTCTTTTTAGCATTCTCTAAACTTAACCAAGCACTGGCCTGTTGAGTTCTTCTAATTGAAAGAATTAATTGGCCTTTGTCATCCTCAGGTTTAACAACATATACCAATACCTTGTCACCAACTTTAAGTAGAGTCCAATCAAGCGTATCAGACTTTAACTCTCTTCCAGCAATTATTCCTTCAGACTTATATCCCACATCAACGATTATTGCTCCGTTGTTAATATCAACAACCTCTCCTTCAACAATTTCACCCTTTGAAAGCTGTTTAATCTTATGCGAACTATCCTCTAGAAAACTACTTAACTGTGAGTACTGAGATTTGTCTAAACTCTCTGTATCACTTTTTATTGAATTGACCATATATATTATCCTATGGCGATGTATGAGTTAGCAGTATTACATACATACACTAAAATATTATTACTGCAGTGGAGATTATATCAACTAAACTGTCTAATTACTAGCATCTAATATCATCCTTGCTTTCTCTATTGCCTTAAAACCCGTGTCCCTAATATTATTGAAATCACTCTCTTTAAGATTAGACATCTCGTTAGACTTTCTCAATATTTTATTTCTCTGATTTTCTCTATCGTACTGACCTATTTGTAAATACACCTTAACTTCCCCATCTCTTTTGATCTTTTTTTTGAATTCATAGTTATATCCATCAAACCCAAATTTAATCATCTCCGTCATTGTTAACTCCTCATCTTCTGAATCAAAAGCGCTGTATTCTGGATTTATTACACCATTAATTTTGTTATACCTATGAAGTTCAATATCCTTAGCAGTAAAAAACTTCTCGGACTCCTGCTTTGGAAATACATATGCAGGATTAACCTTAATATAGTCCACCCTTATATATTTCTTTGTTCCTGGTATCTGAAGAAGGGACATCTTGTAAAGGGAGTGTGCCTGGGAAACTGAAATTTCCCTTCCATTAGTGTTAACCTCAACATCCTGGGGAAAGTCAGGATCATCCTTAACTGATAATTGCCTATCATACATGTCTTTATTATATGAAGGACCAGTTTCTTCACATAGATTTAGATTCTCTTCAAGTAAACAAGGTATTAGCTCATGGTTTAAAACATAGGAAGCAGCTCTGAGCTCTTGCTGTTCAGTTCTTAATGTAGCTCCAATACTATTATCATCTCCTTGTCCATTATTCATCTCTCTTATCTCTTAAATTAAATCTTTATCAAAATCATATCTACCATACAGTACAAAATATCTATTTATCTTGTACCAATCTTCTTTCTTGTATATCTTCTCTAAATCCTTTGCTATTTTATCAGGATTACTGTTCTTTGTTAAACCATACTTTATTGCAGTCTTTTTTACATGAGTATCTACAGCTATACCCTGATTAGATTGATACAGATCATTTAAAAAGACATTTGCAGTTTTGTATCCCACTCCTGGAAGCTCTAAAAGCTCCTCTAGAGATACTGGGACATCACCATTGTACTCCTTTATTATGATTTCAGACATTTTCTTAATATGTCTTGCCTTTGTATGAAAATAGTTAACAGATGAGATATGGCTCTCAATATCTTTAATAGAAGCTAACGACATCATATACCCATCGGGGTATCGCCCGAAAAGGGCACTCGTTACCTTGTTCACCTGTTTATCTGTAGTTTGTGCAGAAAGCATTATACATACCAGAAACTGAAACGGAGTATTCCAATTCTTTAACTCAGTACTTGCATTAGGATACATCTCTTCTAATTTTGAAAGTAAAAGGTATGCTTTTTCTCTTTTTCTCATCTATTTGATAGATTTCTTGAATTTAGATACGAAAATTTTTCCGTATTTATACTCAATAATATCAAATATCTCGGGAAAGAGATTAACTAACACCTTAATATGCTTAACTATTCCAGTATCATTCCATACAAGACGCCCTGTACTGCTTGCTAAGGCCTTTGAAACTAATTCAGACACTCTATACACCTCTTTTTTGTCATTACTAGATATGGCGCTTAACCACTCCCTCTTTAAACCTACTTCAACCTTAGATTCAACATACAAAAATTTCTGAATCTCATTTAATCCTAGATATTTCACAACCTTACTCTTTTTTCCCCTACTATCTGGTATTATTCCCCTATTAATTGCAAACTCCAAACAATCCCTCTTAATATCTTCCCTTTCTCTCCATCCATCTCTATTTTTCGTTACGACATTCTTCCAACCATCTCCAAGCTCTTTGTCAAAAAGGTTATAGATCTGGGTACTAATATCTTGTACTTCTCTTACCTCATGCAAGTCATCTCTTTGACCATTTCTACTCTCTTTCCAATCGACTCCTTTGTGTTTTAAACAAATTACACACTCATCTATATTCAACACATCCCTTAAGTATGAGTCAAAAAACAAAGCTTTAGTGACTAAAAACTCATTGTTCTGTGAATTTTTTCCATTTTGAAATATATAATACGCAATAGTAAGGGCATTGCTAAAAGGTCCTCTATCAAATACATATACATCAAATTTCTTACTAGCTAATATACAATTTAATATCTCTAACCTGTTTAAAGAAAATAACAACATTTTAACCTGAACAGCCCTATCAGTATCCAAGGCTAATTTTTGAGGGAAACCATTTACAAGAATATCTCTGATAATATATCCGAAAGGAGTTGCATAGTATGGGAAAGATATAACGGAAGTGTTCAGTCCTCTTTTCCCAAGTTCAAGGGAAATATTTCTAACAGCATCCCCTTTCCCCACCTGATCTGACCCTTCAAAATCTATACATTGATACTTAGAGTCTTTCAAAATCATATGCCCTATAATTTATTCCACCTTTTTAGTATATCACACATCTAAAACAGATAAATAGGTTATAAATTACAGGCTTAAAGGCTATATTCGAGTAAATATCTTATACATAGACAATCTCTTTGTACAAGTAGGTATTTGATACTCACAAGATAAATATTGCTCGTTTTTTGAAAGAAGAATATTCGAAAAAATTCAGACTCCTTTTTCAAAACCCTTAAAAGTTACGTATATTGGAATTAGTTAGAAATCTTTATATTAGACAATAATAAAAGTAACATCCCAAATTAAACTAATTTCTTCACATTACCCTATAAAAGTAAAAACCCCACTATAAAAAGTGGGGTTTCCAGATTCAAAATCCTGGCAATGACCTATCTTCCCAGGACCAATGGTCCAAGTATTTTCAGCGCTGGAACGTTTTACTTCTGAGTTCGGGATGGAGATCAGGTAGTTCCGCTCCGCTACAATCGCCAGGCGATAAGTATCCAAAAATGAATATCTATCGCCTGACGACCATTAACTATTACTAGTAATAGTCATCAGGACTTAATTCTAAAGAGCAAGAGAGTGTTATTACACACTCAAAACTGAACAGATAGCGAAATATATGAAGCTTTTGGTCTATTAGTACTCCTTGGCTCAACACATTACTGTGCTTACACCTAGAGCCTATCAACGTGGTAGTCTCCCACGGACCTTCCGCATAGACAAGCTATGCAAGTATATTTAATCTTAGGAAAGGTTTCATACTTATATGCTTTCAGTATTTATCCTCAAGTAACTTAGCTACCCAGCAATGCTCTTGGTAGAACAACTGGTGCACCAGAGGTTACCGCACCCTGATCCTTTCGTACTAAGGGTCAATTCCCTCAAATATACAACGCCCATACCGGATAGAGACCGACCTGGCTCACGACGGTCTGAACCCAGCTCACGTGCCACTTTAATCGACGAACAGTCGAACCCTTGGGGCCTTCTCCAGCCCCAGGATGTGACGAGCCGACATCGAGGTGCCGAACGGTGCCGTCAATATGAACTATCGGGCACCACCAGCCTGTTATCCCCGGGGTAGCT
>DDXN01000007.1 GCA_002347605.1 Candidatus Dojkabacteria bacterium UBA2259
AAGAGGCAAGAAAAGAATAGGTAAATAATAGGCCACATGATTAATATTCCAAAGAAATTAAATCTAACATATCCTCTTTTAAATAAAGCTTAGCCCTACCCCATAACTCTTCATCTAAACCATAATAAGCCTCAGATATACTACCAGTAATAGCTGCTAATGTATCACTATCTCCACCTAAATATACTGCATTCCTAATACTATCTTCAAAACTATTACTATCTAAAAAACAAATAATACTCTGGGATTATAATCTATACTAGTAGAGTAAAGATCTAATACCTGACGATATAGTGCCTTCTCACTACTTCTAATATCTCGTATACGATTTAAAAGCTCATGCCAATAGTTACCTCCGCCCAAATTCTTTAATCTCTCATCATCTATTGTATACCCTTTTACTACATACTCTTTTAATCTGGCTGTCGCCCATTGACGGAAGCGTGTTCCATTAACGGATTTTACACGATACCCTACAGAAATAATTACATCTAGGTTATAAAAGTTGGTAGGTTTAGTAGAAAAATCGGTATTTCCGATTTTCTTCATTGAAGTGGCCTCTTCTAACTCTTTTTCATTGTAAATATTAAGAATATGCTCATTAATTGTAGATCTCCCCTTGTTGAACAGCTCAGCCATCTGATCAATATTTAACCATACAGTTTCGCCATCAATGTGAACATCTATTTTGGGCTGACCTAAATCACCTTCATATATAACCATGAAATTGTGGAAATTCTTTGTTTTATTTACCTCCATAGGACTATATTTTACCCTTATATTGATTATTATTCTACCCTATTTAATCTTTATTTCTTCTAATAACTCAACCCTCAGCAATAGTTAAAACAGTATCATCTGTAAATGTACTACCATATGGAAAAAGTTCAAACTCTTTACTACTAACCCTATTAGTAAACTCATGTGTACTACCTACTATATCACCAATAATGGCTCCTCTCATATCCCATAATATCAAAATTCTACTCCATATCATATGGGCTATATTAAATATATGATATCTGCATGAATTAACCAGAAGTAATGTATTAGAACATCAAGGTTATGGCTCTGCTAAATATAAAAGCAAGAAATAATCATTCTAAAAATTTCATTAAATCAATCAATAACTTTGTTGACATCTCTTTACATGATGTCAACAAACATGTATACTTTGTTGACATCTAATTTTGAATGTCAACAAACTATGCAAGACATAAAAATAGGACAAAAAATAAAACAGGTATTAAATGGAGAAGAATATTATGCCTTTATACCAAGTAAATTTCCACCTAAAAAGCTCGGACAATTTCCTCCAGATATTATCAAAAAGAATGATGAAGCTACTCGTTTACTTGGGAAATTAGACGGTATAACAAAACTTCTTCCTGATTCAGATTTCTTTATACTTATGTACTTAAGAAAGGATGCAGCATCATCAAGTCAAATAGAAGGAACAATGGCAACAATGGTTGATGCAATAGAAGCCGAAGTACAAACAAGTGAAAATATACCTGATGATGTAGATGATATCTTGCATTATATAAAAGCCCTAAATTATGGTATGGACAAGATAGCCAAACAAGATATCCCATTCTCATTACGATTTATTCGTGACCTACACAAGCAGTTAATGCAAAGTGCAAGAGCAACACACTTTTCAAATCCTGGGGAATTCAGAACAAGTCAGAACTGGATAGGAGGAACAAAACCATCAAATAGTAAGTTTGTTCCCCCTCCTCCAATAGAAATGAATACTGCACTCAAGGATTTAGAAGAATTTATAAACAAAAATGACACAATACCAACTGTAATTAAAGCCGGCCTAATACACTCTCAATTTGAGTTAATTCATCCATTTCTAGATGGAAATGGCCGTACAGGGAGAATGATTATTACTTTTTATCTCTGGCAAGAAAAATATTTAGAAAAGCCAGTCCTTTTCCTATCTTCATATTTTAAAAGAAATCAAAATCTTTACTATAAGAGACTCGAAGATTATCATGAAGGAAATGTAGACAAATGGATAAACTTCTTCTTGGATGGAGTTATAGAGATTGCAAATGAGGCAATCAACATAGTATCAGAAATCACACAAATACGAGAAAAAGATATGAAGAAAGTTGAGTCACTGGGCAAACGATCAGCAGAATCTGTAATGCTTGTTTTAACTAAGCTTTATGGTCAACCAATTGTGAATAGTGCTGTGATTCAATCTTGGACAGGATATTCCCGAGAAGGAACAAATCGTTTAATAAAGAAAATGATTGATCTTAGAATTTTGTCAAAAAAGGATAGAGACAAAACTTATGGTCAATCATATATATACAAAGACTATATAAAAATCTTTACAGAAAGAGATTAAACATTCCACTATCTCCTCCATAAAATACTCCTTAACCTTCTCCCCTAGTTTAATATCTAAACCATAATAAACCTTGGAAATCCTATTCCTAATACCATTAAAAAAACAAAACTATATCCTTTTTATATCCTCTTCTTTTGCTATCCCCATATAAACATGTAATAATATATATACAATATTATGACCAAATTAATAATCCCTCAAAACAATAAAGATCATATAACAGGAAATATAAAAGGAACAGTAACTCTAGTTGAATATGGAGATTTCCAATGTCCAAGTTGTGGTGAAGCATATCCAATAGTTAAAGAAATTCTAAAAAGAAAAGGAGATATATTAAAATTTATCTTTCGTAACTTCCCCCTGTATCAAATACATTCTAATGCATTACATGCAGCATATGCTGCTGAATCAGCAGGAAAACAAAATAAATTCTGGGAAATGCATGATAAACTACTAGAAAATCAAGATAATTTAGAAGATAAAGACCTACAACAATATGCCAAAGACCTATCTCTAGACATTAATCAATTTACTAAAGATATGAAATCAAATGAAATTGCAAAAAAAGTAGAAGAAGATATTAATGGAGGTATTAAAAGTGGTGTTAATGGTACTCCTACCTTCTTTATAAATGGTATAAGTTTTGATAAATACTACGAATTAGATTTATTACTAGAAGCAATTGATTCAGTGAAAAGAGATTAAACTTCTGAATTTGTGTATGTTTAAGACCAGTATGTCCCACCATTTTCAATATGTTCAAACAAAACCCGTCTACTATGATTTAAAACCCCTTGGTTTGGAGGTAGAACATTGACAAGATATACAAACAAATTAATGTTTCAATCCTAATTTCTCAAACATATTCTTACTATCTTCTCCTTCTTTAGTTTCATTCTCACCTTTAAATACTGGAAGAGTAAATACAAATTCACTCCCTACATTAACTTCACTTTTAACATATATCTTACCCCCCATAAGCTCTACAAGTTTAAATGTAACATAAAGACCTAATCCCGTTCCACCAGGCCTTACAATATCTAATCGTTTATTACTTCCTAAATAGTTTTCTACCCTATGAAATTTCTGTCCCAGTTTTGGAATCTCCTCTTTAGGTATTCCCTTACCTGTATCTTTTATACTTACAGTTACAAAATCCTCATTATACTCACTCTTTATTGTAATACTACCTTTATCTGTATATTTAATTGCGTTATCTATTAGATTGTTAAGAATTTCTACAGTCCTAGCTTTATCTGCATATACATTAGGTGTATCTGAATTTAATAGGTTTTCAATCTTAATACCCTTCTTCTCTGCTTCTTTCTCATAGGCATATAAAGCCATCTCAATTTCCTTTCTTATATTAATTCTCTCTTTATTAATTTCAACCTTCGTACCTTCTAATTTTGCACTACTTAAAAGAGTATTTATTAATCTTATTTCATTTTCAATAGCATCTTTTATTCTATTTACATATTTTTTAAATTCTTCTGGATTACTATCTATATATTTTTCTAACATATCAGCATTAAGTTTTACTATTGTAGCTGGAGTTCTTAACTCATGCCCCATTATATCTATCATGTCACTTTCTTTTCTTCGAGCCTCTTCTAATTGTTGCACCTTAATCTGTAACTCTTTTGTCTGTTCATTTACTTTTTGTTGAAGGGTACTACTAAAAACTTGAACTTCTTGGTAAAGAACAGCTCTACCAATAGAGACACTAATACTTGACACAATCTCATTCAACAGATTTATTTCTTCAATGCTAAGGGGATATTTATCAGATCTATATCCTAATAGAACTACTCCATTCAATTGAGTTCTACTATTAAAAGGTATTACAGCTGAGATATTAGATTCATTCATAAAATTGATAACACTTACAAGTCTTTGATTAATATCCTTTTCATTAAGTACCATCTCTCTTCTTACTTCATCTGCAACAAGAATAGTGTCTTCTGAAATATCGTCCCAGTTCTGAACTATTTGAATCAAATACTCCATAGATACTATTTTAAAATCATTCAAATATTTGTATCTAATAGAGAAATCCCTTTTATCAAAGAGAATGATTCCTACTTTTTCAATCATAAAAATCTGCTTGATTGTTCTCTTGATATTGATAGCTATCCTATCAACTGTTAACTCAATATTGCTTACTTGAGAGAAATCCCTTAATATCTCTCCTCTTTTCTTACTGTCTTGAGAAAATGTATTAAGTAATTGTACAAACAAAGGGCGATATATAAACATATATACTAAAATAGAAAGAGTGCAGAATATTCCAATGATTAAATAACTGTATGTCCCATTAAAATAATCTCTCGTATACAAATTCAAGAAAAGAAACAGACAGCCAAGAACATATATAAGAATAGATACAAAATATAAGCTACTTCTTAAAATCACTTTTATAGTCACATACCTATTTTCCAATATTGAATATGCAAGAGATATCGAAAAAGGTATCGCAAACAGAGGACCATACACAAAGAAACTTGTATCTCCTGTAATTAGTGGAATACCATAGTCCAAAATTACTAAGGGTACCATCATAAATAATGCTCCCAGAATATAGAAGTGAACTTGAGCTTTTTCGTATCCAATAAATTGCTTACTCTTCGTATAGAAATATGGTGCTATCAAAAGTATTCCTAATACATTTGGTAAGGTATAGAGCAAATAACCATTTCCCATCTCAGCTACTGACAGGAACTTCTCAGAAAAATTAACAGCTGATATCACTACGGAATTTTCAATCATTAGCACATAGAAGCTAGGTATTAAGGTAATAAATATGGGAATAGTGTACAAAAAGAAATTGTCTGGTACTTTTTTAGGGAAGTAGTATGCAAATATCATTTGTGAGATTAACATCCCATATGAAGACAAATATACTAGTTTCAACCATTGTGCAGGATTAATTAATACTGGGTTATTATAAAAATATGTAAAAAGAACCCATAAAGCAATAGAAGACACACTGAGGGCATAAACAATGTTATTAGCTCCCTTGGGGTTCTTTAGTAGCACTAATATTCCTAAAGAGATATTTAGTACAACTATTCCCAACATTATGATTCCCATTACATTGAGGGGCATTTTAGTTACTTAATGTAATATGAACTTAGTTACGAATTCTTAACCAAAAGTCTTGATCTTCTTAAAACAAGTGGATCCTGTTCTTTACATATTCGCATCATAGTACTACCATCAACTGTCTCTTTTCCATTCGAAAATAGGTCTTCTCCAACTTTCTGCCACCCAAAATCTTCATAGTCTAGAGGCCTTTCAAGTTCCTCCACAGTATATCCTTTGGAAGTAATCGCACTATACATTGCATTATGATAATCAAATGGTGTAGTTTCTACTGCTTTATTCGCTCTAGAAAGCTCTGTAGCGGATTTAACAGCATCCATAACCTCAGAAAATCTTGTTCTATTCCCCTTTAAGAGCTTCCCTAACCATATGTACATCCTAGCTGCACCATCAGAGATAACACTATTTATTAAAATCATTCCACTCTTTTTATCAACTGAAAAACCATACTTGTGTGGATACTCATATGGCGCTTTAGATATGGTTTTCTTTGCATAATCCTTTCTAATGTCAATAAATTGAGACTTCAATATTTCACCAAGATGATAGAGCTTTGAAATTTCAACTTTAATGTTAGAATCCAAACCTAATGCTCCAATGTAAAGACCCTCTTTTCCGACATTAGGTAAAAGATTAGAAATTAATTCTCTTGTAAACTCTTGCGATACATACTGTAGTCCATTATCCAAAACTAAAGCATCGAACTTTACAGGATGTTTTGAATCTTCTTCAGATGCAGACAGAGCATCTTCAACTTGAAATACTATTGTCTTATCTCTAGAGTACAACTCATTTGGCACAGTTCCTTTAACTATATGAATTTGATATCTTTCATTCTCTGGTAGCAACTCATTCCATACTGAAAAGTTAAGAGCCGCAACAGCTATTGAATCAGCGGCTATATCCGTAGCTATCAAGTTCGCAGATATCCCAGATTCATAAAGTCTGGTAATCAAACATTTGTCTGCTACTCCTGCACCACAGAAGAAGGAACGTATTGAAAGTACATGGGAAGGATCTTTTTCTTTAACATCTTTAAGATGCTTAGCTATGTGATCTGTATATCCAATAATGGGTTCAATAGTATCTGTTACCATTACCCTTCTCAATACTCCCATGACAAATGGCTCTTCGTCAGAGCTTATTTTCCAAGGATTTATTTTAAAGCCAACCTTAGACATCTCCTTTTTAAACTCAGTTGATACATTAGCAATGAGCTCAGTAGTTCTAGGAGACATTGTATATGGATAATTAGAACCTACATGCTTTCTAAAGTCTTCATCCCAAGCATTATCATATGTAAAACATTCTTGTATAAATTGAGGACTTACTTTTACAAGATAACTTCTCAAGTTAGATTCAAACTCTTGTGGCTCGATAGTAACAGTTTTATTCCCATCGTCTTTTGTATCTTGAGTACTGCTTACATTCATATCTGTTTGATTTGAAGGAATGATTTGAGGCTTTTCGTCTATTACTTCTAGTGGTTGTGATTCTGGTATAGTGGGAAACGGAAGAGAATCGGATTCTTCTTCTACACTCTTCCCAGTCATTTGTTCTGTTGGCATTGTACCTATTGGAATATCTCTTGATGAGCTTAATCCTTTTTCTACTTCTGGTTCTTTTTCCATTTATATATAAGTAAGTTTATTCAATCATTATATTCTAACAGTTAATTAAAAAGCAAGATAACTCTGAATTAGAAGAGAAAACTACTCAAAAACCCTAGATATTTGAGCCTCTTTCCAAGAGTATTCTCTTCCTTGATTGGATTCTACACCACCCCAGACTTTTTCTAACTCATTGGCTATTGGGAGTATTACTTTATCTGAAATAACTTTCAATGTGCGGGGAGAAAAACAAAAAGACCTATCTCTAGATATTAATCAATTTACTAAAGATATGAAATCAGATGAAATAGCTAAAAAAATAGAAGAAGATATTAATGGGGGTATTAAAAGTGGTGTTAATGGTACCCCTACATTCTTTATAAATGGTATTAGTTTTGATAAATACTACGAATTAGATTCTTTACTAGAAGCAATAGACTTGGCAAATAAAGATAAATCTTGATTTAATATCATATCAGCTCATATCTAAATCTCGTCTTACTTCCTCTTCTATATCTTTAATGTCTATCCCAAAATCTTTTAATAAGTCTTCCTCTATACTTTCTCCCCTATCCTGCTTATTTAAAATATAGGAGAAAAGTCCTTTTAATGGCTTATCATTTTCCTCACCCTTCTTCCTTGTTATTAATTTATCTATCTTCTTAACAATGGAAGCACAATATTGATACTCAAAGTTTTCGGTTACAAACCTATCATCTATTGTAAAAAATCCATTTTCTCTTAAATACTTAATACTAATTTTCTTAAAATCCAAATCCTTAATATCTTGAATATCCTTT
>DDXN01000012.1 GCA_002347605.1 Candidatus Dojkabacteria bacterium UBA2259
ATTTAAAATTGGGTCTAGAAGAAGTTGCAAATGCTTCTGCGTAAGGGTTGTTAAATCTGCATCTAAAAATAGTAATATTTCACCCGTTGCTTTCTTTATACCTTCAACTAAAGCATTACCTTTTCCTTTATTTTCACCTATATCTATAATTACAATATTTTCTTTGTACTTTTGTATTTCATTCAGAGTGTTATCTGTAGACCCATCGTTTACACATATCACTTCATCCGGGATGTTAGAAGAGGTTAAAACACCCAGTACTTTCCCTACTGTTTTCTCTTCGTTATATGCTGGGACGATAACAGTAACTTTCTTGCTCGACATTTTACTTGTACTAATATATTAGTTCTTGAATAGTATACCAATGAATTGATATTTTGAAACTAGTTTGCTCCAAACCTTCTATTTCTTTTCTCAAATTCCTTGATTGCTTTATCTAATTCTTTTTCATCAAAATCAGGCCAATAACAGTGTGGGAAATACAATTCGCTATACACTGATGTCCAAGTAAGAAATCCTGAGAGTCTTTTTTCTCCAGATGTTCGTATAATTAAATCAGGTTCTGGTTGTCCTTTAAACCAGATATATTTACTTATTAATTCCTCATTTATTTTATCTACTTCTATACCATCTTCTACAATCTTTTTAACTGCTTCTACTATTTCAAGTCTTCCACCATAATTAAAACAGATATTTAATATGGCTTTTTTATTGTTTTTTGTTTCATTTTCAATCTTTTCTATGTTTTTCTTTATATTTTTGCTTATTCTATCTCTACTACCAATAATATTAATTTTAAAACCAAGTTTATTAAGTTCTTCTAATTCCTCACTAAAGGCTTTATTCATTAAAGTCATTAGGTATTTAACCTCTTCCTTGCTACGGTTCCAGTTCTCAGTAGAGAAAGCATAGACAGTTAATATCTTTATATTTCTTTCAAGACACCATCTAGATACATCTTTAATTCTGTCGTAACCTGCTTTGTGTCCCTCAAAAGTTGGGAGACCTTTCTCTTTTGCCCATCTTCTGTTTCCATCCAATATTATTGCAAGGTGTTTTAGGTTAGACACTTTTATTTATTCTTAAATTTATTAAGATTTTATGATTATATCAAAAGTATATGTACGATACCACGAGGATTAGAAGATTGAGCATACTTCATAAAACATGAATAAATTAAACTCATATGAATTTTAAAAGATAGGGGATTGGTCTTGTTTGCAAACTTTTTTAATAAGTGAAATACTTTAATTACCATGGATGGAGAAATATCAGAATTATCGACAGAATCCTTTGAAACGAGTCCACAAATGTTAACTGATTCTAAACTAGATGAGACTGTTGAATTACATATAGAGAATATTGATTCTCAGGAAGTTACTGAAATAAAGGATATGCTTACTCCTGAGGTTCTTTTAGAAAATCGTAAACATGCACATGGGATAAATGTTTTGGGCGAGGGTTCTGTAGCCTACGATTACATATCTCCCTTAGCAGAAGCTAAACTCCTTGAAAATCCAAAGTGGGTATTGTCAAAATATAGTGAAGAGCTTCAAGTGAATAAAGAGTATATACAGGAAATGTCCCAAGAGGAAGCAGCTAGAAAAATTAAGGAGAAAGTTGAAGAAAGGAATCTAAAAAGCTCAGAAAAGCGTAAAGCTGAGACAGAACTACTTCAAGAGCTTAGAGTTGATGGATCTATAAAGATTCATATGTGTAAAGGTCCTTTTGATTCCAGATATTTAGATATATCTTCTTCAGATCTAAAACAGGAAGAAGCGTTTACTTATGTAAGAAATCAGATAGAAAAAGGAATTAGAGTTCAAATTGCACTAGGACCTGGATTCATGGAGTATATAGATGAAAGTGGTGAGGTAGTAAAAAATACTACTACATATATTAACCCTGAAACAAAAGCATTAGAAAAAAGTGAAACATCCTTTCACATCCCATCAAAAAGAGCAGAATTAAGAAAATGGGATAACTACTGTAGATATGTATCTTCAAGATGTCCAGGGACAGAATTTGATATTTGGGTTGAGCCTAATCATAATGAGGACGACAATGGACATGGCAAGTTTAAACATAATGCGGATCCTGGTAGGCATGGTGAGTTCTCTTCTGAGGGTAGAAAACCCGACGAATATGCTCTAGCGGTAATTGTTGCTTCAAATGCAATAAAACAGGAATCGCCTAATTCAAAGGTAGGAATTAATGTAGCTTTTGCAGATACTGAGTATATTGAAAAAACAATTGAAACAATCAAAGCACTAGGATATGATCCAACAAAAATAATCGATTATGTTTCATTTAATCCTTATAGGTTTGGTAGAAAACCTGAATCGTGTGGACCGAAATGGAATGAGAGTTTGGATAGTTATCGAGGAAATAATGCTCCAAAGGGAAGATTCGATTGGCACACAGAAGGGTCATATGAAGAAGAAGTGCTTTCACTAATGAGAAGGGTGTCAAGTTTGGGTATTAGAGATATACGAACTAGTGAATCTGGATATCCAGTTGATGAGCTAACACGTCAACAACAAGCTGAATATAATTTGAGGGGCTGGGTTTTGGACAGATACTTAGGATTACCCGAGAGCCCTTGGACTCTTACTTCTGAGAGCGAGGATTTTTCCTTCATTGATAACAGTGGAAAGAAGACCGAGACATTTTATGCATACAAGAATTTCAATTCAATTTTTTCTTCATCAATTGTTCCAAAAGGTGAGATAAATGTAGGGGATGAGAAAATCATATGTAAGGTTTTTGAAGATGATTCAAATGGGAGCCAGATTCTTGTGGTATGGTCTCCAACAGACTATTACTCTAGTAAAGGTGAGAATAATGTATCAGAAAATATATCTGTGCCCTTCTTAGAGGAGAAATCTGTTGAAATTATTACTCACCTTACTAAAGAGGATCCAAATATTGAGAAGAAAAGGACTAATAAACTGAAAATTAATGTTAATGGAGAACCAGTTATTATAAAAATTAGTAAAGGGAACGATTAATGTTTTAAAAAGCTTCCTTAAGGATCTTAAAATGTAGTGGACAGGCTCTATTAAAACATATTGAAGTGGTGAAATGTATAGAACTTGAACGAGAATAGAATTATAAATAACAATTGTATTTCTATAACATATGTAAAATCGTATTCTTTGGAAACAAAACTACCTTAATATATAAAAGCTATTCTTAGTACTACCCTGTTTCTCTAAATAACCCTTTGAAACTAAACCATCTAAAAGATTAAAAGCCTGTTGTCTTGATATATTAAGAACCTTAGAAACATCAGAAGAAGTAATCTCTTTGTACTTCTTTATTAATTCCAATACATCTCTTTCTCTATTTGTAGGACGCATATCGAAAGATATATTCTTTAATCCTTCTTCTATCTTAGCTAATGCTGATTGAAGGGAGAATTTAACACCATCTGTAAAATACTCTAACCATTCTGTTTTATCACCACTATCTGCAGAATGTAGGCAATCAGAATACTGTATTCTATCTATATCATAGTAATCATCTAATATGAAATACTTATTTATCTTGTATCCTAACTTGTTTAAAAGGAGAGTAGTTGTTAATCTACAAACTCTACCATTACCATCTACAAATGGGTGAATATATACAAACTCATGGTGATATATTCCTACTTTTAGTATTGGTAATTCTTCTGATATATTTGTCCATTCGATTAATTCCTCAAGAAGTTTTCCTATCTCTTTCTTAGTATGTTTTGGTGGTTCATGTTTGATGACAATATTTCCATCTTGGGAAGGATTACCAACAACAATCTTACTATTTCTAATCTTTCCCCCTATTTGATCCTCTACTCCCTCTAAGAGTTCTTTATGGATCTTAAGTATAGTGTCTATATCTAAAGTGTTATATTCCTTTCCAATTTGTTTAAGGATATCAAAATAGTTTTTAACTTCTTTTTCATCTCTGTTTGCTGGAACTCTACCTCCAAGGATTAAGTTAGTTACTTCTTCTTGAGAGAGTGGGTTACCTTCAATGCTGTTAGAAGAGAAAGATGATTTAACAAGATTATGTTTTTCTAGATTAAGAAGTAATTCTCTTGGAACTACTTGTGATTCTAATTGGCCATAGAGTCTTTCAATAAAGGAAATATTCTCTAAGAGTTTTTTACTCAGTTTGTACTTAGTATTTATCATAATCTATTATATGGATATGTAAAATAATTGTCAAGTTAATTGACAAGGTATTTGTAAATATAAATTGTTTATCTACAAAAAATATAGTGGGGTATATAAGTCTGGAACCTAAAATGAGAGAAAGAATAGTATAAAAAAAGAATCAGAAACTTGATATAATGTACATATGGAAGAAGTAGAGAGTAGAATTAGCAGAGAGAAATTAGGAGTAGATGCAGAGTTACATTCGGATGAGGAGGCATATTTATTAGAGTTAGGATCTAATCAAGAGGATCTTTAGGGTATAAATATATATCCAGAATTACCAAAAGAAGAGAGAATAGAGTTTGACTCTATGATTAATTTAAGACCTTCTCAGGGTAATAGCTCTAGAGGAGTTGAAGATGAAAATATCCAGAGAAAGATATTAGATATTGTTAACTCAAAGATTGAAGATGAATAATATCCAACACAGAAAGCAAGCGGATGGTGAGTGGTATAGGAAACCATTTCTTGAGCAGATGGCAAATATCGGTAGTGAAGTGTATAGAGCAATTAATTGGAGAAACAAGGGTAATGAGGAGTATGCACAATTGGCTTTTGAAAGATCATTAGAGTTATTCGATTTGTCAAAGAATTCTAAATTAACATTTCCCCAATACAAAGAATTATTAAGAATGAGAGAGATATGGGTAGATTTTTTTAAGTATGATAATCAGTATCATTCTACAGGGGAAAGTATAAATAGATATTTTATGTATACCACAATAGCCTCAAAAACTCTCTAGGAATATCTTCAGAAAACAAATTGTCTTATATGTAGTTAAAAAAGCACTAATTCTGACGAGCCTTTTGAGCTTTCTTTATATTTTCCTTCCATGCATTTTGTTGTGCTTTAGTAGGTTTATCTTTTTCAGGTACATTAGGTTTGGGTTTTGCTTCAAAGATATCCCCTTTTAAATGTTTAGGTTTGGATCCTAATTCTTTTAGCAGTTTTTTTACATCCTTATCTATTGTTTCTAGTGTATTACCAACCTTTTTAGATATATCTTTTGAAATTAACCATGCTTGTGTATCCCAAGATCCACTTGGTCTATGTCCTGCTATTCTTTGTATCCCTCCCTTATCACCTACATCATGTGTTTTGAATGAAGAGAATTGGTCTTTATCTCTTACAATGATTCTGTAGTAATCTCCTTCTCCTTTAGATCCTGGTTTAGCTCTTTTTCTTCCTTGTGGTTGTGCTATAGCTCTTTGTCTTGGTGACATAGATTTCCATTTATTTTGAGCCTTTTTAATGTTCTCTTTTGCAATCTTTTCTTGTTTTTTAGTTGTCATATTTATAAATGTTTAATAATTATTTAAGTGTTGGTTCTGGTATTCCTGAATCTCTAATACAACACTGACTACCATTCATATAGTAATTGGAAGAGCTACCATAAGCGGCAATTGCACTATCCATTGCTACCTTACAGACTTGATATGCAACTGTTCCAGCACTTGAGCATGTATCCCCTCCATTATTAGTGCCTGTACTACTACTTCCACTGCTTCCGGATGAGGAGCCTGAAGGAGTTGATGGGTTATATGTTGGTGCTGTTTGTCCATTTGTATGAACATATTCATGGCAATATCCATCTGTTCCAAGGTAAGTACTTTTAGGACAGCATTTTCCACTTCCGGCATACGAAGTACCTTTTGGACATACGGAATAGGTTGTTCCCTTTGATGCTGAAGCTGCTGCCTTTTGTGCTGCTTTCTTTCTTGCTTCTTCGCCTTTTTCTACTAAATTGTTATACCATTCCTGTCTGCTATCATATGCTCTGGAGATAGCTGCAAACATATTGACTACTTTCTCTTGTCTTAAATCTTGTTCTGTTGCTATTCTTTCATCTACATATGCCTCTAGACTATTTGCAACAGTATGGTAGTTTCCAAATCCATATGTAGCCATTGTGCTTTCTACTTGTGTTGTAAGAAAGTCTGTTAAACTAGACATATATCCCCAAGTAATTTTGTCTCCATTACCAACGAAATCCATAGTTTCTGTTTTTGTTGTACTGTCATTGCTGTAGAAAGTATGAATCTTTCCAGCATTTGCCTCATCCCAATACCAAGCCCATTCACCATTTTGAGTCCAATGACCATAATCTGCATAATCTTTGTTAGTCATCATTATGACAAGATCCTGGGTTCTAAGCTTTACTTCAGCAGAACCTTCATAGAGTTCTACATGTCCCCATATTCCATCCCCACTAAAACTATTCGATACTCCAGTAAAGAACTCTGTACCTGTTACATACATAACCCTATCTGCCATTTGTACACTAAATTTCTTTCCTTCTTCTTGTGGTGCTACTCTGTAGTATGCATATCCATTGAGTTGAACAATTCTTGTTTCTTTGTCATACATGTTTACCTGTATGGAGGGTGATTCTTGTGTAGAAAGTGTAATTAAAGAACCATCTGGGAGTACTAGATATACATTGTATGGATATGTTTCAAACAGACTCGCAGGTCCTTTGTATTCAGTAAAGGTTAAGAGACAATGATTATCTACTTGTATAGGTTCTTTTCCTACTTCGAATTTGATTTCTTTTGGTTCTGTTCCATCTGAATATGAACAACTTTCTATCATCTCTACCTCTGGTTCTCCTGAAACCACATCTGCATACACCATATATTTCTTCTCTGTATCTGCAGGAGTGTATGTTTGGAGGGGTATTCCTAATGCTTGTTCTGAATCGTCAGCATAGTCTTTGGATGTTTGATTATCCTCTTTATTATTTCCAATATTTATCTTATCCATACCTTTTAGTATAAAAAATCCTGTGATGAGGAGAATAACAATGGCTAGAGGAATGCAAATGAGAAGTATTTGCTTCTTAGATAGAGTTATCTTTGGGAGAATTAATTTATTCATTTTAATATGAATGAGATTATTAACCACTGTATCAATTGAGAAGAATGGTGTCAAGGTGAATATTATGATGAGTATAAAACACAGTAAAAAGCTCTCTTCTTTTAAAAAGATTTGATATTAGGAATCTAAAATCAATATGATTTTTAAGTGTAAGAATGAAGAAAAAATTCTTATCTTATGCCTATTGTATAAAGAAATAATCCTTTACTCTATACATTCTATTGGAACACATCCTTCACCATATCCTCCATCTGTAAATGTTGCCCAACATTGTCTTTCATCACTGTCACATCCCATACCCGTAACTCCTTTAGCGTAACATGAATCAATACTTGTTATACCCGAGCATTTACCGCCTGAAGAATTTCCAACTGATGTATCATCATCATTTTGCATCTCTTCCCATTCTGCATTTTCTTTAGCATCCATCTGTTTTACACTTTTAACAGTTTGTGCATATACATTTTCAATATGGCCAGATACAAATGTTTTTAGAGTACTTGTAGTAAATTCGTTGAAATTTCCAAAACCATATTCCTTAGACAAACTTTTTTGATTCTCTAGGAAATCTCCTCTGCCTAAAATATCTAAAGCATCTGTTACAGAAGGGACTCTCTCTGCAACAAAAGTTGTATTTGGGAGGGTATTATAATATACATTTGTATTATCATCGCTATTCATATTTCCTAATATTTCACTACTTCCTCTCTTAGTTATACTTCCTGCTCCATCAAAGAGAAAGAAACCTCCAGAATATTCACCCTTACTTAATCCATAGAGACTTTCAGATTCTTGGTTAAAACCTAATTCTGCATATACTTCTGTTCCTGTTGCTGTAAAAAGCTGTGAGTAAAGAGGCATATTTATTGTAAATATATCATTATTTTCTTTCGGAGAAATTCTGTAATATGCAAAACCTCCCATATGAACAACTCTTGTCTCATGGTCAAAAATGTTTATTTGTATAGATGGAGAGTCATTTGAGTTTAATGCTATTAATGAATTATCCGGTAGAACAAAATATGCAGTTAATGCATCTACTGTTTCAGATGGGTCTACTTTATATTTGATATTTAAAATACAATGGTTACCTATTTCTACTGGAGTAGAACTAAGTGAATATGTATTCTCTTCTGTCTTTTTGTCTTCATATTCACATTTTTCAGTTAAAATTAAGGATTTTGATCCTTCTCCATATGGATTGTCAGCTGTTTCTCCGTATACAAGTATTTTAGGTTCTGTTTCTGTTGAATATGCTTTCTGCCATGTTTCTGACAATGCTTCTTGGGTATCATCTGCATATCCTTCCTGTTGATCTTCTCTGTTTATATTCACAATATGATTTTTTTCTTCTTCTGTTTTGTTATTTTCTAAAATTATAAATATGAAGGCAAGGAGAATGAATACAGATACAGATATTAAAACAATCTGTTTTTTAGTTAGATTTATCTTTGGAAAAGTTATTTTCTTCATTTATAAAAAGAATGAGATTATTAACTACTGTATCAACTAAGGAAGATTATGTCAAAGTAATAAGGAGTTGGAGTGTGGCTTGAAATCCCCCCAGAGATACCTTATGGATTTACCCAATTACTAAATCCTTTGGGTAAACATTTCTTAGGAATTGCACTTTCTCCAGTACCTGTACAAACCATATTAACTCCTCCTACTGTTGAATCTTGGCAGTATTTATCTTTGTTTTTAATAATTTTATACTGACATTGTACATATCCAGGTTTCCCTTTATTCATTGTTCCAGCACTTTCTACATAACAAGAATAAATTTTAATATCATCCATGATGCTACAGTCTCCTGAAGTAGATCCGGAGGTATCCTCAGATTTTGTTGTATTCGGACATGCTCCAGAATTGGGATAATGACTACAGAAAAGAGCTTGATCTGCAGAAGCATCACTACTGGCATAATCTTGTTCTACAATAGGTTTAAGGTATTGTGTAATATATTCAAGAACATCATCAAAATTAAAAGTACCCTCTGCAAATGCATAATCAGAGACAAGACCAATGTATGTTTGATCAGCTATTAGCTTGTTATACAGATTGAAGAAATACTGTCTTGGGAATTCATAACCAGATGATAGATCACCTGTCCCTATGTCAATAGCATCTTCTGTTACAGGGCAATCATCGTCTGTAGGATAGCAACATTCTTTATCTTCAGGGATACATTTGTTTGCACAGAACTTATACCCATCATCACAGTCATAGCTTCCTTTCTCAAATAGTGAAAAACTGTTTGCGTTTGGATTGTTGTAACAGCAGTATTGAGAGCTCTCTCCAAAGAAAAGTTTTTCTTTACATGTACCAGCTGTATTCTCCTGACACTGTACAGGTGAGAGACAGTAGCTATTAGTATCACAACATATCCCATTTGCTGGTATACAGCTATTTCCACAAGCTTTAAGTATTGGAGGACAAGCAAGTACATTGAAATATGGGACTTGTGCATATTGACCTTTAGTGATTGTTGTATTGTAAACTTTGACACTCCCTTTGGTAACTGTAGTAATGGAGCCAAGATCCTCATCTGTGGATGTATAGAATTCTGTTCCTGTAGCTTCTGCAGTTACATCCCC
Organism: Candidatus Dojkabacteria bacterium UBA2259; assembly: GCA_002347605.1. Lineage (GTDB taxonomy): Bacteria > Patescibacteriota > Dojkabacteria > SC72 > SC72 > UBA2259. The sequence goes on from DDXN01000012.1 coordinate 9,678, forward strand.
TACTTCAACTACATATTTTTTGTCAAAATTTGGTGCTAGGATATGCCATAGTACAGATTCTTGCTTGGTTACATTCTGTATTATCGTTATTTGTTCATCAGTTGAGATAACTTGAAATATTAAATCACCTTTGTTAAATAAATCCGTCTTCTTTTGGTCGTTTGAGGCTGCAATGAGTGTTCCCCCTGGGAGGATTACATTGCAATATGTTCCGGGTTTGATTTTTATGATGCATCTGTTTTCAAGTAGAACTGAACTACTGTTAAAATCTTTCCATTTGTTATTACCACATTTATATTGTGTTTTGTAACATTCTTCAGATGTTGTGGTATCCTTGAACATCATATTATTTCTAAAGAAATAGTTTGTACCCATTTTTCCATCTCCAGGTACAAGGTTGGAAGCTATTTTTGTTAATGCAAAGTTAGGTTTGGTATTTTCTTCATCAAATTCTACCCAGAGTGGTTGTCGCAGTGTTTCCTTTTCACGATACTTATTAATAAGCGAAACTATAAATATTATAGCTCCTATCATGAATACAACAGAGCAGGCTATGATTATGTGATTATGAGAAATCTTTGTTTTAGGAACTTTCATAAGGGAGTATGTAAAGTTATTAATTAATCTAACATTAAGAAAATGGAAAGTCAAAGTGAAGTAAAGTATAATTTATGAGTATGGAAAAAGAGAAAATATTAGAGAATGCTTTAAAAAAATGTACTGTTTATACCTTTTCAAATCTTGAAATATATTATACCCCTGAGATTAAAGAATCTGATTTAAAACCATACTATTTCCCTCACTATATTGAGGCATATCTATTATCCAATTA
>DDXN01000004.1 GCA_002347605.1 Candidatus Dojkabacteria bacterium UBA2259
GGCTTTAGGTATTCACTACTAATATTCGTAGGGGATACTCCAAAACCTGCGTAAGAAACAAGTGTATTTAAAAGAAAAAAGGCTCCTGTGGCTAGTAATATTTTGGTCAGTTTTAAAATTCGCATATTAAGTTGTATCATATTTTTAAAATATTTACCAATCTAAAACTTCACTTTTTACAGCAGTTGTAGTATTTGCACCAGTATATTCACCTTGATCTATTCCAGCAGGAACTTCAATTCCCCACCAGGTGTTTTTAGTAGTTACAGAACCACCTCTTATCTTTGGTACATTTAATTCAATTTCAAAAGNNACCAGAGTGTTCTTGGTCAAGTCCTATATTCCCTGTAGGTGTTGTTGTAAGAATTTTGTCTAACGGATCATTCTTTTCTCCAATACCCAAATTACCATAGTTGATTGGTCCACCTGTAATTGTGTATCCAATCTCAAACCCTATTAAAGAGTTCATTTCTACTCCAGTTGAAACTTCTAAGAAATGAGAACTTCCATCATCATCTATTGCTTTTATGGTGTCTAACCATGTGTCTGAAGGATACTCTGTTAAGGTGTCTGTTGGGTCTGCGTAGTAGTAGATATTTGCAGTACATGTATAGTTTGCAGAAGCGTCCGTGTTATCTGTACATGTTCCTCCAACAACAGTACAGGTTACTTCAGGGTAACAGTAATCGTTATTTGCTTCTCCAGCAGTATCACATCCAGTATATGTAACACTTGATCTATATGCGTATCCATATATTGTAGCTAGTTCACCACCGTAACAGCTATTGTTATCTGTTACTGTTGCAGTTAAAGTAACTGCTTTTGTGGTACTTTCTATTAAATCAATTGCTGCTCCTCCGTTTATTGTAACTGCTGAAACAACGGGGGCTATGTTATTTACAGTAAATGAAACATTTGAAGTTTGATATATATCAGTAGCTGGGAAGTTATGCCCATCCACTATATACACATATGCATCGTACGAGCCGTCAGGGTATACGGAGGGTATACTGTATCCACAGGTAGGATTAGAAGCTACCTGAGAGCTTGAGCACCATGTGTCTTCTGCACCTCCATCACATGCATCACCTGTAATACCAGTTGTTTTACATACAACTAATTTTACAGTATCTGAATCAGTAGAATCTGAAGAGGTAGAGCTCCAAGTTACAGTTTGTCCTGGATTTTTAGGAGCATCGTTACTTACAGCACTAAAACTAGGAGCATGGTTAACATCAAAGGGTGTACCTGAGTCTCCACTCCCACCATCTCCTGGGGTTGAACATGCAGCAGCACTACCACCATCACAAACAAAAGCATACCAGTTATTTGAGACAGCATCTCCTGCTAAGGCAGTACGACTACATGTTGCCTGTGTTCCACTATCTGTAGCAATACTTGTACACCAGGTTGTTTCTCCACATGTAGGAGGGTTGTTATTTACAGGTGTAACAGAATCCGTTGAACATATTATTAAGTAGTAATCATCTCCAAACGAATCAGTAGCAGTAGCTTTCCATGTAGTATCAGATCCAACATTAGTTGGTGTTGTTGAATAGCTTGTTGGATCTTCGATTGGTCCTGAAGTAATTTCTGGAGCATTATTACCTACAGTAATAGTTGTTGTAACAGAATCTGCGTATACTGAAAAAGTTTTGGTTAGAAAAAAGAAAGATAGAAAGAGAGTGGATAATAGGGAGGTTTTAAAAAAATGTATTAATATATTCTTAGAAACAATACTATTACGCTTTTCCATTCAATGAATAGGGCATACTAATTATGTTGTTATTATTGTATAGAGGATATATATTCATGTCAATGAAAAATCCAAAAGATTACCTTTTTGATAACAGATTCTCTATATAGAGGAGCCTATTGTATTTTGCTAATCTCTCTCCTCTGTTTATTCCTCCGAATTTACACTGCTGTGCAGGAGTACCGACTACCAAGTCTGCAATAAAGGAATCATTAGTTTCACCACTTCTATGTGATATTACAGCTTGCATACCTCTATCGATAGTTAATCTAATTGCATCTAATGTTTCAGATACTGTCCCTATTTGATTTAACTTTATTAATACAGCATTCATAGCCTTTTGATTTATGCCTTTAAGTATTAATTCAGAGTTAGTTGTAAGTAAGTCATCTCCAACTATTTGATATCTATCTCCCAGTTGAGAAGTAAAGAAGTTCCAATCATCCCAGCTATCTTGATCCATTGGGTCCTCTATTGAATATATTGGGTATTGAGAGTACCAATCTTTTTGAATATTAAACCATTCGTTTGCATCTACTGTTTTGTTTTCTCTTTTTAGTTCGTACTTTCTACTCTCTTTATTTAAAAACTCTGAGGCTGCGACATCTAGTGCAATTTTGAATTTGTCACTGTATCCAGCTTCACTAATCCCATTTACTATTATATCCAATGACTCTTTGTTTGATTTAATCTCTTTAGGTGCATATCCACCCTCATATCCTACTCCTACAGCATACCCTTTAATGTCTAATATATGATGTACTGTATGGAATATTTCAGAGCTAGCTCTAAGAATCTCTGCAAAACTATTGAAGCTGTTTTCATTTGGAGTAATCATATACTCTTGTATATCTGTTGCCCAATTACCATGCTTTCCTCCCTCCATAATTAATATTTGAGGTTTAGGTAATTTAAATTTGTCTTTTGAATACTCTTTGTCCCAATAGATCATTCCTATATATTCATAGAGCTCTAATCCAACTCTTTGAGATACTGCTCTACAAAATGCCATTGAGCAAGAGAGTATTGCATTCCCTCCCAATCTAGATTTGCTCTCGGTACCATCTAATGCAATTAGAGAGTCATCAAAGTGTTTCTGACTTTGGAACTCTTTATTAACAATACTGTCTTTAATAGTGGTATTAACATTCTCAACTGCTTTTAATACTCCCTTCCCATCGTATCTATTTTTGTCTCCATCTCGCAGCTCTAATACCTCTCTGCTTCCTACTGATGCACCAGAGGGTACATCTGCTCTGGCCTTGTCTCCACTCCAAAGCTCTATCTCTGTCGATATGGTGGGGATTCCTCTTGAGTCTAGTATTTCAATAGCTTGGATATTTTTAATTTTCATATTAATAGGTGTGTAAATTACTATTAGATTTTTACATAAAGTAATGTATAGAGCAAGTAATACTCAGTTATTTAAAAAGAAGAGATATTTTGTTATGATATACCACATAAGCCGAGGTGGTGAAATTGGCAGACACGCTACCTTGAGGTGGTAGTGGGACTTATACTCTCGTGCAGGTTCAACTCCTGTCCTCGGCATATTTATATATATTACTGCCATGCAAAAAGAGAAACTTTTTTTCCCAATAACTATTCTATGTATAGTAGCAGCATTTGTTTTTGGTTTTATCTACTATTACAAGAATATCCAACCTATTAAATCGGTTCTTTCTAAGAAGGATATTGTATGTGGAGATATGCCATTAATTGAGGCTATTGAATTAGCAAGGGGAAGTGATTGTATGGATGCGGGTCAGTTAAATGAAGATTTGTATGTTTGTAGTTCAGATGGAAAGAGAATAGATATATCTATGGATGTTACGGGTGAGAAAGAGGATATTTGTGCTGCTTCGTGTTACATATATACTGATACTAAAGATACATATTTACAATGGATGTGTAGGGGTTTATTGGAATAATGGGATATTTTTGTTAGAATACATCTTACAAGGGGCGATTAGCTCAGCTGGCTAGAGCACTTC
>DDXN01000001.1 GCA_002347605.1 Candidatus Dojkabacteria bacterium UBA2259
CTTCTTCTATAGGTACAGCATTCTCCTGTGAATATTCATCAATAACTTGCCCTATTGCAATAGATTGAGGTACAAATGTATAAAAAAGAACAAACAAAGAAACAAAAATCTTGTACAAAGATTTCTTATACAATCTCTTCATTCAAATAAATATAATAAATTTATTATAATCAGAGATATATGTTGTTAGATGGGCAGACCCTCAAATCAACATAACCTCTCCGTTGATTACATATAGGTCCTGTGGCTATCCTGTAATAAACACATACATAGTGTGTCTATGCCACATTTTCTGGCACAATTATATATCTCAATATCAATGAAGTCAATGAATTTGGTATACCCTTTGGTACACCCTAAATGTTAAACCCATAGAGTATATTTACTTACTGATTATACTTAACCTCTTTGTAAAATCTTCCCTTCTTTTTTATTAACTCTTTCCAATCACCCCTTTCTACAATATGACCATTATCAAACATATATATACGATCAAATAGGTCTAATAGATCTGTATCTCTACTAATCAATATTACCGTTCTATCAGGACCTGCAAAATCTAATATCCCCTTCATTATCTTCTCTCTTGAAAGCCCATCGATAAAGGTAAAAGGCTCATCTAATATGAAAATATCTCTATTCCTATACAACATTCTCGCTATAGCTAACCTTTGCCAATATCCAGGAGATAGCTCCTTACCATCTAAATATTTACCTAATCTGAGTGTATCTGTTATACCCTCTTTTTTCATAAACTTGTCTATTTCACATATCTTTATCACCTTACTGTACAACTCGTTGTTAATATTTTTTCTCTCCCCAGTGAGTGTAATATTCTCTCTAATACTAAAACTGTAATTAACAAAATTTTGGAATGTAACAGATATCTTACTCTTTACCTCACCCCTATCTAACTCTTTAACAGAGAACCCTCCCATAAAGTAGTCTCCCGATGTAATTTGGTACAAACCCGTCAATATCTTAATTAAACTACTCTTCCCAGAACCATCTCCTCCAAAGAATGCAACTTTTTGACCTGCTTCAATTTTAAAAGAAATGTTCTCTAATACTTTTTTCTCTGGTTGATCAGGATATGCGAAATCTAGTTTCATAAATTCGATATCAGGAGTCTTTTTGGGTAATTTCTCAAACCCATGTCTCTGGTCTCCAAAACCCATATGATTAACAAATTCAAAATATTTAGATGCATATGATAGGTAGTTATCTAAAAGTGAAAAGGTATTAGCAGCTTGTAGTGAGCCTGTAAAAACAACATCTACATAGTTAAAGAGAGCACTAAAACTACCAATGGATATCTTGTTTATTACTGCATATCCTAAAAGATACAGAATATATACATACTTTAAAAGTTGTCCTACTACCGAACCAAATATCTGATCTATTGTAAGATGTTTTCTTTTTTCAAAAAGGGTCTTTAAATATCCTTCTTTAGCTACTGTAAATTTCCTTTTAAGATAGTCATATGTATTATCCACCCTTAGCTCATTGAAATTCCTAATATCCATTCCTAATGTATAGTAGATATAGTTGGTTAATTTTAATGTACCCATCTCCCTATCATCATAGATTTGTATTAACTTTCTATTAAAATGAGCAAGTAAAACCTCAGGTACAACAAATACTGCAAGAATTAATACAGACCAACCAAGATGAGAATAGAGTATTATGAAAGCAGTTACTGCTCTTGCTAGTTGATATATTATTGTTGAAAAAGATTCGTATGAAAGTAGTAAGTTTGCTATAGAATAGTTTGGAATAAATTCGATAAGATTTTGTAACTTAGGTTTCTCAATATCCTGAAGATTAGAACTAGACACCTTATTCATTATCTCAATATTAATATCCTTCCATACCTTATCCGTAATATTGGTTCCCATATTTATCCTTATCTTTGTACCAATTGTAACAAACAACAAAAGTATTAGAGAAATACATAGATAATAGAATGAATCGGTTACAAGATATGCCTGTATATCGAATCCTTCAAACTCTTTAATAACTGTTACTGTGGCATCCAAGAATTTACCTGCAACTGTAATACCAACCATCTCTGCAATCGTTACTATTACAAAAAGCCCATCCCTGATTAAAACGTCTTTGGGATATCTACCATAGAAAAACTTAATAACTTGCCACAAAGTTTTAACTTTATCTTGTATAATGTTGGTCATCCTAAATCTATAATATCATGTACAAGTGGTTAGAGATAACAAATATTTAGAAAATTTACTATACAACCTTTGGGAGAATAATTTCTGTGATGTTGCCAGATTAAATCTAGTTGCAATTAAATACGGTAAACATTCTAAAAGACAGTTAGGGAGTATTAGATTAATAAAAGATAGGGATACTTTTGATAGGTATATTAAAAGATATAATCTTAATAAAGATGTATTTGAGAATAAAACAGTATCTCTAATAAATATTACAAGATATTTTGCATATGACTATGTACCTGAATATGTTATTAGAGCAACAATAGCTCATGAACTTTGTCACTATACTCATGGTTTTAGTTCTCCACTTGAAAAGAGATATAAATATCCTCATCAGGGAAGTATTATAAAAAAGGAGTTAAAAGATAGGGGGTTAATAGATATATATGTTGATTCTAAAAAATGGTTAAAGGATAATTGGATATCAGTTATTTCATAAATAAGAACTTTTCTTCTATACTTTTTCATTTCTCTGCCCATTACAATTCTTAAATATGAAAAACGATTACATAGGAGAAAATATTCGCACATACAGAGCAAGAGCGAATTTAACTCAACAGCAGTTGGCAGATAAGGTCGGAGTAAGTTGGGAAATGGTTTCGAGATATGAAAGAAGTATCAATTCCCCCTTTAAAAAGATATATAAGATATCTAGTGCTTTAAATGTTCCAGAGTCTTTACTTTTAGAAAAACATATTCCAAAGAAGTATTCAAATATTGATTACAAAGTTCCCCTATTTATACAAATTCCAAGCTCAAATAAATTTGACCCTAACAATACTAATTACTATTACATTTGTCCTGAATGGGTATTAAAAAGAGATAGGGAGTGTATAGCTATTAATTCTTCTTTAATAAATTTCGAAAGAGAGGAATTTAATAGGGATGGAGTTGTATATATTTCTAAAAATATTAAACCTATTACAAATGATTATGTATTAATAAGAGATAGTAATGGATTCATCACCGAGAGATATACAAATACCAATAGTAATATATTTGGAAAGGTATTAGCTCAAGAGATTAGGTATTAATCTTTAACATGTAGTACTGAATTATTCAGTACTAGGTGTTACAACTATTCTTAATTCCTCCTTGATATTTCGTCTTGTAAAAATGAAACAATATCATCCTGAATGTGTGGTAATAGCTTGTCTAAATCTCTTTGTTTAACTAAAGGATTTAAATCTTGATTTAACAATGTCTTTGTTAAATGTTTTTCAATAAAGGCAATTAAAGATTTAAGATATTTTACATACTCCATACCACTTCCTTCTTCAATAACTTTCTCATTTATACTTAAACCCTGTAAAAAGAATTTATAGATATCATAGAAATCTCTTCCAGCAATCTTTCCATTTTTATCATATCTTGCTTTACAAGCAAAAAGTTTGTTAGCAAACATAGTATCTAGCGTCTGACCATTACAGTACATATTTACCTGCTCTAACAAAACTTTCTCGTATTCATTGTATTTGCTAACATTATCATTAATCTCTAACTTTAGAGTGTTTCTTTCTCCCTCTGGTGCTTTGTATTTAAGAAAAAACTGCAAATGCCTTCTACTTTCATCCTTTATCTCAAAGCCTAATTTTTTAAATATTTCATAACACCTTTTTCTAATTTTCTCTTTCTTACTTTTATCTGGCAAGTCGAAATCTAAATCAATAGAGAATCTGTCTAATACTCCTCGAAGACTTGCATATGTACCACCTTTAAACATAAGAGTTTGAGAAAGTAGAGGATCTTTTAATATTTCTTTTAAGAGTATAGATAGCTGATTTTTATGTTTTATCTCCCTATTACTTGGAACGAACATAGTAACCAACCTCCTCTCTTAGATAGTTTAGTTTTTTATTATCTATAGATAGATTGTTATCAATGTAATACTTAGGATTGATATGTCTAATATCTGCCAAAGCTCTCTCAACATTAGCTACAGAGTACCCAGGAGTATCCTCTATCCCTGCTCTGTTAAGTAAATATTTGTCATTTAGGTATCTACACAAATATGTAGTACCTCCAATAGTAATCTCTTTCTGTTTTTTACCAAAGAGTGTAACTTTTTTAATATCTTGGAATATGATTCCCTCTTTAGCCAGAATACTTTCTGCGGATATATATGAAAAAGGCCCTCCAATAGCGCAAGCTACCTCGTACTGATCTAAATCTTTTAATGGAATGGTGGAATACAATCCTTTGTATATTCTATATAGAATCTCCCTTTCAATATATCTTTGTATTGTTTTAAGTAGTGTATTTCTATTTTTAATATCCCAAAGTAATGCTAAATCAAAGGATGTAAATATCCTTTTATTACTTTGATACAGAATTTTTTGTTTATCTACTTTTCTCATCTTGTACATATATGTACATAATACAGAATACCTATTTGAAAGTCAATACTTTATTTTTCATCTTTTTACAAGGATGAAACAAATATATAATTGAGAATTTACAATAACCTCTTAAAAGCATATCTGTCCTGGTATTATCAAAAAGAATACAAGAAAAAAGGGACCTATAGGAGTCCCTTTTCATATTCCCTTTAAAATGATATTACATCATCCCATCCATACCACCACCAGCCATTGGGTTATCATGTGTATGACCCTCCTCTGGTATCTCTGCAACCACTGCCTCTGTTGTAATTAACATAGTAGCTACTGATGCTGCATTTACTAAGGCTAATCTTGTAACTTTAACAGGATCAAGTATCCCTTCTTTAAGCATATCTACATACTTATCTGTCTTAGCGTTATATCCGATATTATCATGACACTGAGATGCTACAACTGCTCCATCTTGTCCTGCATTTGCGGCAATCTGCTTTAAAGGTTCACTAAGTGTACTCTTCAAAATCTCTAATCCTAATTGTTCATCTGGATCATCAAATTTAACATTGTCTAGAACTGCTTTCGCATTGTGATATGCTAAACCACCACCAGCAACAACACCCTCTTCAATAGCTGCACGTGTTGCATTTATTGCATCCTCTACTCTTGCTTTCTTTTCTTTAGCTTCAACCTCGGATGCAGCACCTACCTTAACAACAGCAACACCACCAGATAGTTTCGCAAGTCTTTCCTGTAATTTCTCTTTATCATAATCAGAAGATGTCTTTTCAATTTGCACTTTAATCTCACTAACTCTCTTCTTAATTTCACTCTCCTTTCCACTACCCTCCACTATTACTGTATCTTCCTTGCTTACAATAATCTTTTTAGCACCTCCTAAATCTGTTAAACTAACAGAATCTAATGTCTTACCTACCTCTTCTGAAATAAACTCGGCACCTGTAACAACTGCTATATCTCTTAGCATCTCCTTCTTTCTGTCTCCAAACCCTGGAGCTTTAATAGCAACAACATTAAGAGTACCTCTTAATTTGTTTACAACAAGAGTTGCTAATGCCTGATTCTCAATTTCATCTGCAATTATAACCAATGGTCTATCTGCTGCAGAAAGTACCTTCTCTGCAATAGCTTGGATATCTTGAAGATTAGAAAGTTTTTTGTCAGTTACAAAAATGTATGGATTATCCATTACAGTCTCCAAGCTTTCTGCATCTGTTACAAAGTATGCACTAACATATCCCTGATCAAACTGCATACCCTCAGTGTACTCAACTTCATCATCAAAACCCTTTGCCTCTTCAACTGTAATAACTCCATCTTTACCAACTTTCTCAAAAACTTTTCCAATCATCTCTCCCAACTCTCTGTCATCATTTGAGGATATTGTAGCAACCTGAGATATCTCTTCCTGTTTCTTAATCTTCTTTGAAGACTTAATCAACTCTTCTACCACAATGCTTACTGCTTTGTCTAAACCTCTCTTTAAAGATATTGGATTAGAACCCGCAGTAACATTTCTAAAGCCTGCATGAGCAATAGCTTGGGCAAGTACAGTAACTGTAGTTGTACCATCTCCTGCCTTGTCATTAACCTCTCTTGCTGCTTCTTTTAGCATTTCTACACCAACATTTTTAAATGGATCTTTCTCTTCTATCTCTTTTGCGACTGTAACACCATCTTTTGTAATAACCTGAGAACCAAAAGATTTAGCAATTGCAACGTTTCTTCCTTTAGGACCAAGTGTAGTCTTAACAGCATCTGCTATTGTATCTACACCAGCTTTAAGAGCTTTTCTTGCCTCTTCCTCATATATTATTGATTTTGCCATATGTTTTTTAGTAATAATTTATCTATTATTTAGAAATAGCTAGTATATCTTCAGTATCTAGAATATACAATTCTTCACCATTAATCTCTACCTCTTCTGGTGCATATTTCTTAAAATAGACCATATCTCCAATCTTAACATCAAATTTTAATAGCTTTCCTGCCTTGTCCTTTCCTTTACCGAGTTTAATCACTTCTCCAAATGAAGGCTTTTTCTCATCTGATGCATTAGGGGGAATAACTAACCCTCCAGGAGTTTTTTCTTGAACCTCCTGGGGTTTAACTAAGACTCTGTTACCTAAAGGTTGAATATTCATATCTTTTGCCATTTTTTAAAATTATCACAATTTAATTAGCAACTCAAAAAAGAGAGTGCTAAGTATTTTAAATACATATCAATTAAATGTCAATATCTTAGACCTTTTAATACAATAGATTTTTCAAGCAATTCAATATTTTCAATGTATCTACCAACTAACCCGTTTTCGTTAAGTGTAACTATTGATTCTCCAATACCCTTGTTAACCATCTCTATCCAATTGGTATACCCTCCTATTGAAAACGGTCCTACATTAATTTCAGTTATATATATCTGCGCACTTTGTATGTCATCTTTATTAATATCCGTAGATACCCAAAGAGATATACCTTGATATTTAACTTTTACATATACAGTCCATTTGTTTTTAGCTGGTTTGATATACATTTGTTCCAAATCAACCTCTTCACCAAAATATGAATCAAGTACAGTAAAAAAAACCGACCCAACTTCTTGAATATCTAACTCAAGAAACTGTGTGTCTGCCAATGACAGTGAGAAGTCGGATATCTTTTCACTAAGATCAATTTCTTTGATACTATTTCGGTCAACTATATTCTCACTTTGTATATTGTCTTCAAATTCCTTTTCCCAATTTCTGTATTTAAGGAATACATATCCTACAAGAAGCCCTACAAACAAGAGAATAATTCCAAGAAATATTAATATTGAGAAAAAGAATCTCTTCATATATTAATGTATTAAATTAGTACCATTTCTAAATCTCCCCTTTATCCTTTTCAAGATGTTTATAGCCATACCGTACTCATGTGGCGAAAATAGCTTAGAACCTATTAAGTAAGAGAGAAAACCATATGACGATGTCACAGCTGTAAGCATAAGGACATATACTGTTTTACTTGTATCAAGTTTAAAATCAAACAGCTTGAATACAACATACATTCCTATAATCATTAATAGCATATTGAGTAATTTTAGTAGGATTGGATACATAGTTTCTTTCCAAGAAAGAACCTTCCTTACTTTGTTTAGCATTGTTACACCCACTATCATTTGTAATATATATGAGAGACTAATACTTAAGGCTAGTCCTCCTACAGCTAATGTTGAATCTCCTCTGGTTGTAACCCAAATAGACAGGTCATCAATAAATGATTTCATAACAAAGGGTACACCACTACCATTCGCATTCTCAATTTGTAACCATATTTGTTCTAGAATTGGCCTCCAGTCATAGTAGTGACTAAAGAAGTTCGTTAGAAAATACGCTCCAAGGAGATTGATAACTATACCAAAGGATATTGCAATTAATGGTTTGAGAGTATTCTTTAAAGCATAAAATGCTCTAAGAAGTATTTGCATTACTGTCTGCCCTACTATCGAAGCAGTAAGAAGTGCTAAACACCATGCAGTAAGTAAAGTATCCTGCCAGTCAAAGGCACCCGTTCCATATACCAAACGTACTATTGGTAATCTCAATACCAACATTATTGCAACAAGAGGAAATATTAAATACATAGAGAGTTGAATCGAGTCATTTAAAACTTTTTTAAAATTACCTTCTTCCTTTTGACATGCATATTTTGCTAAATCAGGAAGAGCTACTTGTGCCACCGCCCCCCCAATTATATTTACAGGAAAAAGGTGTAGGCTAAATGCAAATTTGTAAGCACTCAGTGCTCCAGCAGTAAGTGTAAAACTAATGAAGGTGTTAACAATGGTATTAAACTGTTCCCCCAAAACAGCTATCATTCGTGGGAACGCAAGTTTAAATGCTTTCCAAACACTACTGTTTTCAACTACCTCTTTAACAGTAATAGATATACCATTGTCCTGCTTGTAATATTTAATTAACAAAGGTATTTGGACAAGAAGGTGTAAAACAGATCCAATAATCGCAGAAATCGCTATAGCGGTAACATCAAATTTAAAATATGTTACCAAAATATATGTCCCTATTATGATTGCTACATTGTAAAAAAGTGGAGCAAATGAAGTAATGAAAAACTGTTTCCTTACTTGTAGATATGCTGTAACAAAAGCACTTAAACTCAAAAACAGAGGTGAAAGTAACCCTATTCTAAATAGTTTAAGAAAAAGGGGGTAGTCTGATGCACTCATTTGATACCCGATATTGAGTACCCTGTTAGCGTATTCATTGTTAACTACCCAATTAGTAATCTGAGGCGCGAAAATGAACATTACTACAACTATTAGTAGACAAAGAAGAAAGAAAACCATCGTTAACTGCTTAAAAAGACGGTTGTACTGCCTATTCCCTTTGTCATACAACTCATCAGAAAGGATTGGAATAATGGCTGCATTAATTGAACCTGCAACTAACACCATAAATATGATATCTGGGATTGTAAATGATGCCCAGAAGATATCTAATTCATGAGATGCTCCAAAGAGTTGTGCAAATATTCTTAATTTCCAAAATCCCAATATCTTGGTCAGGAAGAGTACAAACATTACCATAAAGACACTGTTTTTCTTTACCACTTTTGATGTTCTATTCAATATATATTTATTCAAGCGAATAATATATTAAAGTATAAAGGAAGATTTTTCAAATATTTTTAATAGCAGTGTTCTAAACTATTAATATGAAACTTGTTGATTTCATATTCCCAAGACAGTGTTTAATATGTTCTAAAGTAGGAGAAGAGATATGCGATAGCTGTATGAAAAGAATCCCACATGCACTACCTTCGTGTTGTATATGTAGAAAGTTAAGTAACAGGAGTAGGACACATACTAAGTGCAACGATATTCCTATTCAGTACTTTGCTGGATGGTATTTAACAAAGGAAATTGAGAGTAAACTAAACAAGAAAAAACAGTATCATATCTATTCTGTATATGAATATCTAATTATCAAATTGATTAGGTATTTAGATATTAAAAACCTAATAGCAAACTCTAAGATATTTCCGATACCAACACATAAAAAGAATGATTATCTATTAAACTCCTTTTTATGTAATAGCATAGGGAGAGAGAAAGAGAGGAATACAAATGTAGTTTTTGTGGGAGAGTACCTTACTGATGTAAAAAAGATTGTAGAAAATACAAAAGGGCTCCATATGAAAGAACCCTTTAATATCTATATCCTTGTACTATTTGAACCTATTCCGTAGCTTCGTCTATCTCCTCTATTTCTTCTACATTGATATCAGCACCTAACTCTTTAAGTGAGTTTACAATACTTTCATATATCTCACCTGTATCCTGTTTGTTTACTTCTAGAATCTCTTTTGCTGCTTCAAGATAGGCTATAGAATTCTCTTTATCCCCCTGCTCATTTAATATACTTGCTGAAAGGACAAGAGATGGAACATGTTGACGATTAATTGTCAACACAGTATTAAATGCAGACAGAGCCTTCTCGTAATCTTCTTTTACCATATATATCTGACCTGCCTTGTAGTATGAATCATAATCCAAAGGATTAATATTTACAGAATTTTGAAGTGCACTTAATGCATCTTCGCTGTAATCAGATAGACCCACACCAATTAAACCAACATATACTGATGCTCTAGTGTTCCAGTTAGCATATGTAAGTGGAGATGTTTTTACGGCTTCCTTAGATAGATCTATTGCAGTATTTTTCCAAAGAGTAATACTTGATAAAATACCGTCTTTAGTAGTATCCTCTGCATCTTCGTATTGTTCACTCAAGAGTCTTACTATTTCAAGAGATACTAAACTTGCTTTTCTGTTAACATATGGATCCTTTGCATCATACTGAAGAGCTTTGTCATAGTACCCCGCCATCCTTTCCAGATACTCCTCTCTAACATCCATTGGCACTTCTCCTTCATAATCTGCATACTCTGCATTCTTCTCAAGATTATATGACTCTGCCCTTACTACGTAAGCAACACTCATTGTTTTGACAAAGAGAAACACCATCCCTGCAGTAACCATAAGAGTAACAAGAATTGTAAAGAACCAATTAATACCCTCCATTGTCTTGTTAATATTCTTTGTTTCTTTCCCAACATTTACAGCCCAGAACTTGAGAATAAACTCTTCATTATTATCCTCTTTGTTATTAAAGACTATTAGAAGTAATGTTGATACAAACAGAAGGAAGTAAATCAAGAAAGAGAAAGGCAAGAATATTGATCCTAAGAATATGAATAGACTGTTTAGACCAAGTAAAAATACTAATGTACCTCTTTCGCTTTTTGCGGAGGCAATCTGTTTGATGAGAAGTTTTAGGTATGAAAGACCCAAGATTACCCATACAGTAACACCAATTAACCCTCGATTAGCTAGAACCGTAAAGACTTCATTCGAACCAGAAACAAAGGTAGTATTACCAAGTGCAATAACCCCATCGGTAGAAGGTTTAAATAGGTTGTATGCAATACCAAATGAATCATTCCCTAAACCAATCAGACCTCTTAGAAAATCATTCACTATTGAGGAACTGGCAACTACCCAAGATATATCAGCACCTAATCGAATTGGATTTAATGTACTAAAGGTATCTCCCAATATTGATTTAATAAAGGACTCATATTGGAATCCAATACTAAAAGCAAGAGAAAGGGCAGAGAACGCAAACAACAAAATTGGAATAGCCTTAAGTGATTTCTCAAGCTTTAACCAAAGTAGTATACATACAGGTATCATTACAACAAAGAATAGTACTGGTATCAAGGCACCCTGACTAACTGAGAACATAGTTAAAGAGAGAAATGAAACAACTAAAGCAACAATAGGGTATATTATTGCTTGGATTTTTTTCTTCTGAATGAAATTGATTAACAAGAAAACATTAAGAAATATTGAAACACCCGAAAGTAGCATTATCTCTTGAAATGAGAAAGTTAGTGGTAATCCAACTACAAAGAAATTTTTTACATATGGAATCCAACCAAACACATTAACTTTTAACATTGATAATGCACTTATTCCAATAAGGGAAAGTAAACCAAGAGAAAGTGCTGTAACAGCTTTTACTATCTCTGACTTCTTCTGAAGAAAACCTCTTGATAGATAGAAGAAAAGGAAAAGGAATATCATTACAAAGAATCCTGTCCCAAACCTCCCATCATAACCCCACATGGACATCCATGGATCCCTTGCAAACACCGTTGATAGCAGGAAAGAGATTAAAAGAAGGAGAAATATCTTATCCAGTGAAGATTTAACAATAGATATTTTACCATCCCAAATCCACTTAATAATCTCTAGAAGAATTATTAAAGAGGAAAGGAATATAAAGACAATACCCTTTATCTTCTCTGTTGAATCGTATGGTAGGGGAATAATAAACCATGGAATCACAAAGAGTGTGATGTAAAGTACAATCCTTTGTAATTTCGAAATCATATCGAATACAGAAGATATAGATGTGTTTTTCTCTTCAGACATTTTAGGACAGTAATTAATTTATCTTAGAGTATATGCTAACAGAAAATTGAGGGGGCTCCAAGCCCCCTTTAATTTTTATTCAACTACTTCTCCCTCTTTGACATCCTCGTCCTTTTTTTTGTCATCATCATCACCCTTCTTCTCCTTGTCATCATCATCTTTCTTCTCTTCCTTTTTAGAAGAGTCTGCTGATGCTTTCTCATACATTTTTTTACTAACCTTTTGCATCTCCTCTGTTAGTTTCTCTACTTTCTCTTCAACTTCTTCACTATTAAAATCGTCCTTCTCAATTAATTTCTTTACTTCTTCAACTCCTTTCTCTAACTCTTTTTTGTCATCTTCCTCAATCTTGTCTCCATTCTCTTTAAGAAGTTTCTCTATGTTGAAACATAGTGAATCTGCATTATTTCTCTTCTCTGCCCTCTCCTTTTTCTTTTTGTCTTCATCTGCATGTTTTGCAGCCTGGGCAACCATCTCTTCAACCTCTTCGTCCTTTAACCCTGTAGATGCGGTAATAGTAATCTTTTGCTCTTTATTAGTTGCTAGATCTTTAGCGTTAACATTTAAAATACCATTAGCATCTATTGTAAAGATAACTTCAATCTGAGGGATACCTCTTGGTGCAGGTGGAATACCATCAAGTATAAATCTACCCAAAGTCTTGTTATCCTCTGCCATCTCTCTTTCTCCTTGAAGAATATGAATCTCTACACCAGGTTGATTATCAGCAGCCGTACTAAATATCTGTTTCTTCTCAACGGGTATAGTTGTATTTCTGTCTATCAATTTAGTCATAACACCACCTAAGGTTTCTAAACCTAAAGATAGGGGAGTGACATCTAAAAGAGTAATATCTTTAACATCTCCGCCTAATACACCTCCTTGAACAGCAGCACCAATAGCGACTACTTCATCAGGGTTTACTCCTTTGTTTGGTTCTCTGTTAAATATCTCTTTGACCTTTTTAATTACAGCCGGCATTCTAGTCATACCACCAACAAGTAAGACCTCATCAATATCCTTTGTACTTAGTTTTGCATCTTTAAGTGCTTTCTCACATGGTTTAACAGTTTTCTCTATTAAATCAGCTGTTAATTTCTCCAAATCAGACCTATTCATCTTAACTTTAAGATGTTTTGGCCCAGAGGATGTAGCAGTAATGTATGGAATATTAATTTCTGTTTCTTCTGATGTAGAAAGTTCAATCTTCGCTTTTTCAGCAGCCTCCTTAAGTCTTTGAAGTGCAGTCCTATCTCCTTTAAGATCTACTCCATCACTATCTTTAAAATCTTTAGCAAGCTTGTCAATTATCTTTTGATCAAAATCATCACCACCAAGATGTGTATCTCCATTTGTTGAAAGTACTTCAAATACTCCATCACCAATCTCTAACAGGGAAATATCAAATGTACCACCACCTAGGTCAAAAATAGCAATCTTTTCATCTTTGTGATTATCCAATCCATAAGCAAGAGCTGCTGCTGTTGGTTCGTTTACAATCCTTTTAACATCTAAACCAGCTATTTTACCTGCATCCTTTGTTGCTTGTCTTTGAGAATCATCAAAGTATGCTGGAACTGTAATTACAGCCTCAGTAACTTTCTCACCCAAAAACTCTTCAGCATCTTTTTTCATCTTAGCTAATATCTTTGCTGATATCTCTTGAGGTGTGAACCAGTTATCACCCATCTTAACCTCAACACCATCACTTTTGGATTTCCTCATCTCAAAAGGAAGTAACTCCCTATCCCTTTGGACCTCTGGATCATCCCAAGATCTACCAATTAATCTCTTAACAGAGTAGATTGTTCCCTCTGGATTTGTAATTGCTTGGTTTTTTGCTGGAGCACCAACCAAAGTTTCTCCTTTATCATCTAATGCAACCACAGATGGAGTTAGTCTCCCTCCCTGTGCATTCGCAATAATGTTTGGCTTACCACCAGACATATATGCCATGGCACTATTAGTAGTACCTAGGTCTATTCCTATAATTTTACTCATTATTGTATATATAAAAAATTATTTACTCTTAGTAACGACCACTCTTGATGGTCGTATAACAGTATCATCTAAAACATATCCCGGTTGAATCACATCAAAAATAACTCCTGGAGTATCTCCATCTACTACACTTAACGCCTCATGGACAGACGTATCAAATTTTGTACCTTTCTGGGGTACAAACTTTTTCAACCCAATATCCTCTAATCCTTTTTCTAAATTACTTAATATCCCAATTACACCATTAGCCCAAGAGAGTGATTTCTCATCAAAAGTAATACTCTCTTTGCTTTTAATAGCCATCGTTAAATCATCAACAACAGGTATTAATTTTTCAACCAAAGATTTCCTTGATTGTAGATACAAAAGATTTAATCTCTTTTGAGTATTAGCCTCAAGGTTATGATAATCTGCTAATGCTTTCTTAAGCTGATTAATAATTGTCAACTTCTCATCCTCAACAGTATCAATAAGTAAAGCTAACTCTTGTATTTTCTTTTCTAATTCAACTTCTTTTTTTACAGTCTTTTCCTTTGTAACACCTTTTGTGTTATTAATATTTTTCATAATACTTGATATATATTTTAACTCCATCCTCTCATAACATTACGCATAGAGTGTTGGACCTCTCTTAGCGCAGGAACACTTTTTGCATAATCCATTCGTTTGGAACCAATTACTCCAATATGTGCATTGCTTGTATCCCAAAATGGCAATTGTGTGAATACCATTGAACACTCTCCCAACCCCTCTATACCTGATTCTTCTCCTATGACAAGGGATACTCCAGAGCCACTGTATTTCTTCATCATATTATTTAGAAAATCACTATCTTCTAAAATATTTACTATCCTTTGTAACTTCTCCCAATCTCTTAACTCTTCATATTTAAACAGATTAGAGATTCCCCAATATCTAGAAATATTCTCGATTACAATAAAGGCAACAGAGTCTGTTTCTTCTGAGAGTATCTTAAGTATTGAATTGATTACACTCTCTTTCGAGAATCTATCTCTAAAAATTCCCTGTCTAATTTCAACAGTAATCATTGGATTTAAAGAGCTACTACCTAATACATTCCCTACATACATTCTGAGTGCTTGATCTGTAGGATATCTACCAGAGGAGATATGACTTTTTTCAAGTAAACCAAGCTCCATTAATCTAGACATTTCATTTCTAATTGTTGCAGAGCTAACTCCTAAGTCATATTTCTCAAGTAAAGAGAGAGACCCTATCTCATCAGCACTTTCCATAAACTCACTTATTATCGCCATTAATATCTCTCTTTGTCTTTCTGTTATACTTTGCATATTAGCACTCAATCAGTTTACCTGCTAAGAGTATATTGGTAAATTTTAAATCCGTCAAGAGCAATTGGCTATAAATTGCAAAATGCCTTCTTCTTTGCTATACTCTGACTCATTATGGAAAAACTGAAACTACAAAAAAGGGAGGTCGTTGGTAAAAAAGTAAGACATCTTAGACAGAAGGGATTAACTCCAGCTGTTGTTTACAATGCAAAAGGAGAATCAATTAATACCTTAATGAGCAACTCTGATGCAGATTGGCTATACAGAAATACTACATCAACAACGATATTAGATACTCAATTAGACAAAGACTCGTACAAAACATTAGTAAAAGAATTTAGCATTAATCCTGTTACCGAGGAAATTAATCATGTATCTCTCTTTCAAATAGATGAGAATGCTCCAATGGTATTTACAATACCTTTCAATCTTACTGGTATCTCCCCTGCAGTTAAGAATAACTTAGGAGTATTAGTAAATGTTTTGGATAGCATTGATGTAAAATGTAAACTCTCCGAATTACAACCATACATTGAGATAGACATATCAAGTCTCGAGAACGTTGGTCAGAATATAAATGTTGATGATATTAAACTTCCTAAGGGAATGAGTTTAATAAATGACGATTTAGCGAATGCTACAATCGTAACTATTACTGAGATACAAAAGATTGAGGAAGTTGAAACTCCTGTAGCAGAAGAGGGTGTTGAGGGAGAAGAGGCCTTAGCAGAAGGAGAAGTTCCTGCAGAGGGAGAGGTTCAAACACCACAATCCACACAAGAAGAAAACAAAAAGTAAAACAGCTATTCATTTTTCCTATTTCTATATATAATCGAACATGATATCGATAGTTATTACATCTTGGAAAGAACCAGAAACAATAGGGAAATGTATAAGGTGTATTGCAGATAGAAAATACTCTGGTTTAAATAAACCTTTCGAAATACTACAGATATCTCCTGATAAAGAAACCCTAGATGCCGGATTATTAGAAGCAAAGAATCTTAATCTTTCAAATACAGAGTATATACAAATTCAAGATCCGAGAAAGGGAAAACCTTCTGCGCTTAACTTAGCTTTTAAGAAGGTAAAGGGAGAGATAATTATTCTCACTGACGGAGATACATATTTCGAAAAAGATGCAGTAAAAAATCTTCTCATACCATTTAAGAATAAAAATGTCGGGGGAGTAAGTGGAAGACCGGTATCACAAGACCCACTAAATAACATGTTCGGATACTGGGGACACCTACTCTCTGATTCTGCTCATCATAGAAGATCTCATACAATGTCTAAGGTTAAAGATACTGAGTACCATATTAGTGAGAAGACTTTTTTCCCACTGAGTGGGTATATTTCGGCTATAAGGAATTTGGAAATAATTCTACCTGAAAATGTCCTCATTGATGATGGCTACATTTCTTATGCAATCAGAAATCTTGGGTTTGAGATAGCCTATACGCCCAAAGCAATCTCTTATGTAAAATTCCCCCAGAACATGAGTGATTATATGAAACAAAAGATAAGAGATTTAAGTGGTTTCATACAATTAAAGAAATTTGGATTATTTATTAGAGATAAACAAACAAGAAGTTTCTGGATTGAACTACAATATGGATTATGGGTATTACTATATGCTAAGAATTTAAAAGAGTTTTTTTGGTCTCTCTATCTCTTTCCTATCAGACTAATCGCATGGATTAGATCTTTTTGGAGAGCAAGAATTCTTAATCAAGATTTACCTAAAACTGGATGGGAACGCATCGAGAGTACAAAGTAGCTTCTATTTACAATTTCAATATATACTTTAAGATATGTTATCATCCTTAATATCTAACATTTATTAGTAGAATATCATATCTAAACGACCAGTTGCATTCATAACGGGAATAACAGGCTAAGATGGATCATATTTAACAGAATTACTATTAGAAAAAGGTTATGATGTTCATGGTATGGTAAGAAAAGCCAGTAATTTCAATACTCAAAGATTAGATTCTATCTACAAGGATCCACATGAGTTAGATTCGCATCTTTTTTTTACATTTTGGTGATTTAGCCTCTTCTTCTGTTGTCGATTATCTAATCAGACAAATACAACCCAACGAAGTATATAATCTCGGCGCACAAAGCCCACAGAATGAAGATACTCCGTTCTATCCTAGATCTCCATATGGATGTGCGAAGTTATTTGGGTATTGGGTTACTAAAAATTACAGAGAAAGTTTCAATATGTTCACATGTAATGAGATACTTTTTAATCATGAATTACCTAGAAGAGGAAAAACTTTTGTCTCTAGAAAAGTTACACAGGCAGTTGTAAATATCAAATTAGGTAAACAAGAATGTGTATATATGGGAAATATGGACTCCAAAAGAGATTGGGGATATGCAAAAGATTATGTAGAAGCTATGTGGCTCATGTTACAAAGAGAAAAACCTGATGATTATGTAATATCTACAGAAGAGACACACTCTGTAAGAGAATTCGTCGAATTATCATTTAAGTATGTCGACATAGATATTGGATGGTAAGGGAAGGGGTTGGATGAGATAGGTGTAGACAAAGCAACTGGGATAACTAGAGTAAAAATTGATGAAAAATATTTTAGACCTGCAGAAGTAAATTCCCTTATGGGAGATTCTTCTAAAGCAAGAAAGCTTCTTAATTGGAAACCAAAGGTATCATTCGAACAATTAGTAGAAATGATGGTTAAGTCTGATTTAGAAAATGAGACCAAAGAGGATACAAAACATCAATTCTAATTAAGATAGGCTAATTACCATCTAAAATGTGCAAATGCTTTATTCGCTTCCGCCATTCTCTCAACATCATTCTTCTTCTTAATAGCATCTCCCTCTCCGTTATATGCATTTACCATTTCAACTTCGAGTAACTTCTCAAAGGATTTACCTGTTTTTGATCTTGACATATCAACAAGCCATCTTACAGCTAAAGTCTCTTGCCTTCTTGGACTAACAGGAACTGGGACCTGGTAGTTTGCACCACCGACTCTCCTTGATTTAATCTCAAGTGCAGGCCTAACGTTATCAATTGAGGTATGAACAAACTCAATTACAGGAGAGCTCACTTTCTTAGCACCAGACTCAATTGCTTCATACACAAGCTCTTGGGCAATTGACTTTTTCCCTCCTTGCATAACCTTATTGATTAGTCTCCCTATAACCTCATCGTTATACTTACTATCTTTTGCAATTATTCTTCTTTTAGATCTCTTACCTCTCATTACTTATTTCTTAATATATTATTCCTCTTTTGGTTTTTTGGCACCATACTTAGATCTAGCCTTCTTTCTACCTTTTACACCAGCAGTATCATACTTACCCCTTACTACAATATATTTAACACCTGGTAAGTCTCTTTTTCTACCTGCTTTAACCATTACTACTGAGTGTTCCTGAAGATTGTGTCCCTCACCTGGTATATATGCAGTTACTTCCATTCCATTTGAAAGCCTTACTCTTGCAACCTTACGAAGTGCTGAGTTAGGTTTTTTAGGAGTCATAGTTTTAACTTGAATACATACAGCCCTCTTAAACGGGTTATTAACTCTTTTATACCTATTCTTTAAAGGATTAAAATTTGTAGCTAAGGCGATATGTTTCCTTTTCTCTTTCTTAGCTTCCCTAGGTTTTCTTATCAACTGATTAATAGTCGGCATGGTTCGTATTATACAACAAAATCAATTAAATTTTAATCTCTTCTAGATCCTTTATCTCTGTTAGCGCAGCACTCGCTCCAGATGGAATCCTTCTTCCAATTATTACATTCTCTTTCATACCTCGAAGGAAGTCTGTCTTACCAAGAATTGCACTATTAGTTAAAACTCTTACCTGCTCTTGGAATGACATAGCCGAAAGGAAGCTTTCTGTATACAGTGCAGAGGCTTTAATACCAAGTAATTTTGGAACTATTCTAGCTTTTCTCTGTCCCTTATCTACAAGTATTCTGTTTTTTACATCTGATACAAACCTATTTACCATTGATCCAACCAAATACTCGGTATCCCCTGAGCTCATAACTTTTCCTAATCTTGCCATCTGTCTAATAATTACCTCAATATGAAGGTCATCAATTGCAACAGCTTGCTCATTGAAAACTTTCTGTACTTGATCAAGTATGTACTTTTGTGCAACCTGAAGACCAGCGACCTCTGCTAACTTCTTAGGGTCAACTGCACCACCTACAAGTTGTGTACCTGCCTCAATCTCTTGGCCATCATGAACCAAAATCTCAATATTTGGTAAAACAGATACGCTCTCTTCTGCTTTAACTGAGCCCGAAAGAGTTAATACTCCTCCCTCTATTTTCACATCACCCTCAAACGGTGCCTGTTTTTCCATCCCCTCAGAATCAATATATATAGCTTGACCACCCTTTACCTTAGCTCCATCAGTAACCAATACACTCTTAGCATCAGAAACAACTTCTTCTTTTATCATATCTCTCTTTCCTACAATTGTTATTGTTGCGGAATCATCTTCTGCCCTATCTATATGTACCTTTCCACTAATACTGGATATTTCGGCTTCTGCTTTTGGAGACCTTGCTTCAAACAACTCTTCAATCCTAGGCAATCCTTGTGTTATATCTGTGGTCTGAACACCTCCTTTATGGAATGTCTGCATAGTCATTTGGGTACCAGGTTCACCAATGGATTGAGCAGCAATTACTCCAACAGCTTTACCCATTTCTATCTCTTCACCATTTTCCAGATTAAGACCGTAACACTTCTTACACATTCCTAAGGGTGATTTACATAGAATTGGTGTTCTAACAGATACCTCTTCAATTCCCTCATTGTTTATTTTTTCTGAAAGCTCTCTTGTAATCTGTTCGTTCTTTTTGATTATGACATTTCCTTTGGAATCTTTTAAATCCTTTGCAACTACTCTTCCAAACAATCTTTTGTCAAATGGCATTCTTCTATCATCACTTCTTCTAATTGGGAATCCGTCTCCTTCATATCCACAATCGTCAACCCTAATTATTACATCATGTGCAACATCGACTAATTTTCTAGTTAAATAGCCTGAAGAAGAAGTCCTTAAAGATCTATCAGCAATACCTTTTCTTCCACCATTTGCTGAAACAAAGTATTCAAATGCATTAAGCCCATCTCTATAGTTTCCCTTAATTGGAAGTGGGACCCAATTTCCTCTAGAATCCCTAACTACACCTTTAATTGTTAATACCTGTCTTGCCTGAATCTTTCCACCATTTGCCCTTGATTCAACCATTTCATATACAGGATTATTCTTGTCCAATGTCTTCCATGCTTCATCTGCTAAATCAGAAGCAAAGTCATTCCACATCTCTGTAGAAAGATTAATCTTCTCTTTCTCAGTAATCAGTCCTTGAAGATAGTTTTCCTGGAGTTGAATATCCTTCTCTTCCATCTCTTTAATCTGAAGTTTTACATCAAAATCTACCTTACAATCTTCAGTACCAAATGAGAAACCAAGGTTAGTAGCAAATTTAAATCCCATTTCTTTGAGATTGTCTAAAAGCTCAACTACTACTTCTAAAGGATATTTATCCTTTATGCCTTCAACAATATGTGAGATTGTTTCTCCACTAACTCTTTCGTTAACAAATGGGTATCCTTGTGGCATGATACTGTTGAAAATACATCTCCCAACAGAAGTACTTACTACTTCTTCACCGATTTTAACAAGTATCTCCTCACTTATACTAATAATCTCTCTTTCATATGCTTTTATTGCTAAATCAACTGAACCAAAGATTCTTGGTTTTTTACTCTCGTTTTTGTCAGTCATTAGGTAGAAACCAATTAACATATCTTTTGCTGGGGTAGCTAATACCTCGCCATTAGATATATTAACAATATTTCTAGATGCCATAATATCTCTTTTAGCCTCTTCTAATGCCTCTTGGGTTAGAAGTACATGAACAGACATTTGATCTCCATCGAAGTCGGCATTGAAAGCTTTACATACTAATGGGTGTAACCTAATAGCTTCTCCCTCAACTAGCTTAGGATAGAAGGCTTGAATACTATATTTGTGTAGTGTAGGCGCACGATTCAGCAACACAGGTTTCCCATCTATGACCTTTTCTAAGATATCCCATATCATATCCTCTTCCTCTTCTATCATGTCTTTTGCAACCCTAACATTTGGTGCAAACTCTTTATCTAATAGCTCGTGTATTACAAAGGGCTTGAACATCTCTAGTGCAACAGACTTTGGGATACCACACTGGTCTAATTTCAAGCTAGGGTCTCCAACAATAACGGCACGGCCAGAGTAGTCAACTCTTTTACCTAGAAGATTCTTTCTAAAGATTCCCTTTTTACCTCTTAAATCGTCCGTAAGTGATTGGTATGGTAATCTCTTACTGTTCATCATAGCCTTAGATGGCCTATGAGAGTTATCTATTACAGCATCCACAGACTCTTGGAGCATTCTTTTCTCATTTCTTAATATTACATCTGGTGCTCCTATCTCAATCAATCTAGCTAACCTATTATTTCTGTTAATTACCCTCCTGTACAAATCATTTAAATCAGAAGTAGCAAATTTACCCCCTGAGAGAGGAATAATTGGCCTTAACTCTGGTGGAAGTACTGGCAGAATCTCAATAACCATCCAACTTGGGTCAATACCATTTTGATTAAAACCTTCTAGATACTGTATTCTCCTTATTGTAGAAAGTTTTTTATCTCCTTTCTCTTTCTTAACATCCCTTCTTAATCTTTCTAACTCTTCATCAACATTAAGATCTTTTAGAAGTTTCTTTACTGCCTCTGCACCCATCATCGCTGTAAAGAAAAGTAGCTCTCTATCATACAGATCAATATATTCATCCTCCGTTAATACTGACCCTATTTCAACTTTTTCAATAATCTGCTGTAATTTAGAGTAGAAGTTATCAACCTCTTCCTCTCTCTCTGCGAAATCTTTTCTTACCTTTGCAACCGCCTGTTTTTTTCTGTGATCTAACTGGTTAATCTTAAAATCTGTTCCTCCCTTTTCCTTTTTGGAAGCTTTGATATCTGCATCGTATGTAGCCTCTGTTGCTTTTAACTCCTCTTCTAACTCAACCTTTAGGTCATTAAATTCATCTTTCTTTAACTTCTCAATCTTTGATACCATATCCTTTCTCTTGTCCTCTTCAATCTCTACCACCATATATCTTGTGTAGTATATTACAGACAAGAGTTTCTTATGTGACATATCCAAAACGATAGACATCTTGTTAGGAATCCCATATGCAAACCAAACATGAGCCACAGGAACAGCTAACTTGATATGGCCCATTCTCTCTCTTCTTACATCCTTAGTAGTAACTTCTACACCACACTTATCACAAACTATTCCCTTATATCTAATCTTTTTATACTTACCACAGTAACATTCATAGTTTTTTGTAGGACCAAATATCTTTTCACAGAACAAACCATCTGGTTCAGCTCTAAATGTTCTGTAGTTGATTGTTTCAGCTTTTGTTACCTCTCCATATGACCAATCCAGTATCTGGTCAGAAGAGGCTAACGTTAGTCTTAATGCATCGAAATCTTCGAATGCGTTTTTAGTATGATTATTCATTCTCTATGACCTCCTCAGACTTTTTAGAAATTAATTCCATATTTAAACAGAGAGCGTTTAGCTCTTTTATTAATACTTTAAAAGATTCTGGAACATTTACACTCTCTATCTTCTCTCCATGAATTATAGCTTTGTAAGCACTAGACCTACCCTTTATGTCATCAGATTTAATTGTTAACATTTCTTGCAAAGCGTAAGGTGCACCATGAGATTCAAGTGCCCAGACTTCCATTTCTCCAAATCTCTGTCCACCTCTCTGAGCTTTTCCACTTAAAGGCTGTTGTGTTACTGCAGTATATGGTCCAGTGGATCTAGCATGAACCTTTTCATCAGCAATATGGTGTAACTTTAATATATACTTCATACCTACTGTAACCTTTCGTGGGAATTTCTTACCCGTTCTACCATCGTATAGATCTGTTTTTTGTTCAATTTTATACCCCTGCTTCTTCATTTCCTTTTCTAACCACTCCATATTTACTTCCTCAAAAAGTGGGAACGCAAATTTATCCTTAAGAAGTTTCGCATACAGTCCGAAGTGAACTTCCTCTGCTTGACCCATGTTCATTCTTTTTAAGAAAGTAGGTGTAAGAACAATATCAACTGGTTCCCCATCTGCTGTAAAAGGCATATCCTCAATTGGGCGAATTGCAGAAACAGTGTTTTTATCCCCATGTCTACCTGATATTTTATCTCCATAACCTAATTTTTTAGTATCAGCAACCCATATCTTTACCTCTTCTAACACTCCAGGTGGTAATTTGTCTCCCTTGTTTGCAGAGAGTCTCTGAGAGTGTATTACAATTCCTTCCTCTCCATGTGGTAATCGAAGCGAGTTATCTCGGACATCACTTGCAGACTCACCAAAGATTGCTCTAAGCAATCTTTCCTCAGCTGTTAATTCTTTTTCTCCCCTTGGTGCAATAACACCAACAAGAATGTCTCCTGCCTTTACTTTCATTCCTTCTCTTACTATTCCTAACATATCTAATTTTTGTAAAATCCTATCATTAACATGTGGAATATCAGCTGTAATTAACTCAGGTCCTAACTCTGTATCTCTTACTTCAACCTTATGCTCTCTAATGTTTATGGATGTTAAAAGATCATCTCTAACAATTCTTTCAGAGATAACCACAGCATCCTC
This sequence comes from Candidatus Dojkabacteria bacterium UBA2259, assembly GCA_002347605.1. Lineage (GTDB taxonomy): Bacteria > Patescibacteriota > Dojkabacteria > SC72 > SC72 > UBA2259. Next base: position 24,150 of record DDXN01000001.1, read on the forward strand.
ATAGTTATACCCTTCATAGAACATTAAAGCTGCCCTAAGATTTATACCAATAGCTAATTCACCTCCTACACATGTAGGTCCATCAACTATGGCATCTCCTTTTTTAAATTTCTGACCCAGTTTTACTGCTGACTTCTGTGAGAAAGACCTGTTATCATTTGTTCTGTAGAAGTTAACTAATTTGTAATCCTGTATCCCATTCTTTTTGTATTTAACAGTCACCCTGTTTGCATCAACATACGTGACCTCTCCATCGTCTATTGCAAATACTGACCAGTTAGATTGTCTTGCAACAATTTCTTCAACCCCAGTCCCAACTAATGGTGCCTCCTGTTTAACTAAAGGAACTCCCTGTCTCTGCATATTAGCACCGGCTAGTGCTCTCATCGCTTCGTCATGAGAAACAAATGGAATTAAAGCCATACCTAAACCTGCCTGTTGATATGTTAATACATCTACATGACTAACAAGATTAACATCCTCTAAAATGAAATCTCCTGCGTGTCTTACAGGAACTAATAGCTCAAGTATGTTGTTGTATTCATCAGTATTAACAGATGGAATACTAATATATTTATCCTCTTCATCCAAAGCATCAAAGTAATCAACCTCTTCAGAGATGAAGGGCTTTACTTTAAGTGTCTTAATATCTTTTTTAGCAGTAATTTTTTCAGACAATTCTTTTGTAATCATTGTCCCACTCTTTGCGATTCCTTTTATATCCTCATCTAATATCCTGTTTAAGACCTCTGTTTTGGTATTCTTTACACTCTTTTTTACTCTTCTGTATGGAGACTCTAAAAATCCATACTCATTTACTCTTGCAAGAATGGAAAGCTGTGTAACTACACCTATATTTGCACTCTCAGGACTTGTTACTGGGTCAAATTTCGCATACTGAGAGTTATGAACCTCACGAATTGAAAAGGTTGCCCTCTCTTTGACAATACCACCAGGACCAGCAGCTGTAACTTTCCTTTTATGCTCTAATTCAGCTAGAATATTTGTTTGATCCATAAATGCAGAAAGCTGATTTGCACCAAAGAAAGACTGAATGGAAGCTGCAATAGGTTTTGTACCAACTAACATAGATGGAGTAACCTTTGCATCCTGTCCATACAAACTCATTTTATCTTTGATATTCTTCTCTAATCTTCTAATACCAGCAAGTAACTGTCTCTCTAATACTTCACCCACACTTCTAATTCTCCTATTAAAGAGATGGTCTATATCATCTGGTGCATCTACACCATTATTTATTCTTATTAATTTCTTTACTATTAATATGATATCTTCCGGATACAAAACTGCTTCATCTGGTTTATTTACATCGTATGATGTTCCTAATTTTCTGTTTAACTGATATCTTCCAATTTTACCCAAATCAAACTTTCTTTTATTAAAGAAATTGCTCTTAATATATTTTTCTGCACTCTCTATGGTAACGGATTCGTCTGGTCTTAATTTGTTGTAAATACTAATAATTGCATCCTCTTTGCTCTTTGTAAAATCTCGAGCTAATGTAGCCTCTATATATTTGTACTCCTCATGTGTATCCACATCTTTAAAAAGTTTAAGAATCTCCTGATCACTCTCGTAACCAAGAAGTCTTAAAAATTCAGTAACTAATACCCTCGGTCTTTTAGGTAATATTCTCATTGAGATAACATTGTATTTATTTGTTTCTATCTCATACCAAGGACCTCTTCCAGGCATAAGTCTTGCTTTATACAAAGTTCTGTATGGAAGAACATCTGCCTCTTCAAAGAGAACTCCCTCGGCTCTGACTATCTGGTGTGTAACAACTCTTCGAACACCATTAACTATAAAGGAACCATCATCTGTCATCATTGGTAAATCTGCAACAAAAATCTCTTGCTCTTTAATCTCTCCTGTCTTGTTGTTTAGAAGTTGAACTGTTGCATATACAGGAATTTCATAGGAAAGCCCCTTTGCTAAAGCTTCCTCTATACCTCTGTACGGATCTCCATATCTGAAAGATTTGAATTCCAGTGTCCACATCCTCTCCATTGTGTCCTTTACTGGGTTGATTTCCTCAAAGAGTCTATCAAAACCTCCGTCATAAAAATCTTTGAACGAAGATTTCTGAGCTTCTATTAGACTGGGTATCTCGAATGAAGAAGAGAAGCCTTTTCCGAGATTCAATCTAGAGGCTCTATTTCGCTTGGGTTCTATCATAGAACAGTGATTTATAGGTTATAAATTACATCCAACAAAGCGATAAATCCTAAACCACTCTAAAAATGATCTAGGAAAACTGTAATAACCGCTTTAATTAAAGCAAAAATTAGGTAACTTAGCGAGTCTATCACATTTGAACGATATAGTCAAAGGATTCTTACATCTTTTGCAATCCTTTTACATAAAGGATAATATATGTTGAGGAGTCTTTGTCAAAAGACCTATGTTCCTCTATTATTATATATATCTTTACTACGATGTCACGGAAGAAAAAAAAGAAAGAAATCAATATTAAAAGCTCAGAGACCAAAATATTCTTTGGTTTAGTACTTCTGGTGCTTGGTATTGCATTGATTTTAACCCCCTTTATTAAAGACGAAGCCGATATCTTCATCTACATCTCAACTTTACTTGGGTGGCCATCAATGGTTTGGGGAATAGCCGTTAGTGCAATATCAATTAATTTACTTACTCAGGGTAAGAATTTTAATAAAAAGATTCAGATATTAGGATTTCTTCTTCTTTCTGTCTCACTTAACACCCTTTTAACTTTCTGGATTCCTGTCGACACATTAGAAAACACAGCTACTTTGCAAAAAGCAGGTGGTACTCTTGGAAAAATTATTCATGTTGCACTAAATGATACAATGGGCGATATTTTAGAGCTCATAATAGTACTAATAGTACTAATCGTTGCCTTCTCCTTCATAACTGGAATAGCCATTAAACAGATTGCAGAGGTAATTAGCCAACTCTTTACAAAGATTAATATAAATGATTTGAAGGGGAAAATTGGAAGTACTGTAAGTGAAGGGAAGATGATAATTAGTGGAGCAGATGGTGAGGATGATGGCTTAGATATTGATCAAAACGAGCAGATACATATTCAAGAGGGTATCCACGAGATAGCCCAAAATCCTGTCATAGCTCCAATAAGTCCAATTCCTGTGGAACCGAACCTAGTTGATAACAACAAGAGTCACAATATTGATACTGCTCCTGCTAAACCAAAATATCTAAACTGGAAATATCCAAGTATTGATAAGTTACAAGAACCCTTAAAAACAGAACAGCCAAAAGAGGTCTACAAAAATGAAGCAAGAGTAATTGAAAGTGTACTTAGAAGTTTTAAAATCCCTGCAAAAGTTGTAGAGATTACGATAGGACCAACCGTTGTAAGATACGCCCTTTCCATACCTGCTGGTGTTGCAGTAAATAGAGTTAAAAGACAAAGTAGCGATATAGAGGTGGCACTAAGAGTATCAAGAGGTATGATGAGAATAGAAGCCCCTATACCAGGTACATCATATATAGGAATAGAGATACCAAATAAGAGTCCTAACTACGTGTATATGAAAGAGATGGCTAGAAAACTCCTTTCAGAAGCAGATAGATATGAGCTTCCTCTAATACTTGGAAGGGATATTGCTGGAAAACCTGAAATTAGAGATTTAGTTAATATGCCACATCTTTTAGTTGCAGGTATGACCAGAGCTGGAAAATCTGTAGGTATAAACTCCATACTTGGAGGTTTTCTTCTTTCTAAAACACCTGATGAATTAAGGTTACTTCTTGTAGACCCTAAAATTGTTGAAATGGAGGCATATAATGGGATACCACATCTACTTGCACCAGTTATTAACGATATGGAACTTGTTGTTAATGCACTGCAGTGGGCAATAGTTGAAATGATGAAAAGATATAGAATGTTAAAGCAGGTATTAACAAAAAATATTGTTCAGTACAATCAGAAAATGGGGTACCCTGCAATGCCATATTTAATAATCGTGATCGATGAAATGGCTGACTTAATGCTTGTTGCAGGACCAGAGGTTGAAGCAAAAATACAAAGAATTGCGCAAATGGGAAGAGCTGTTGGTATACACTTAATTCTAGCCACACAAAAACCCGTAGTTACAGTAATAACTGGATTAATAAAATCGAATATCTCAGGAAGAATAGCCTATGCAGTACCCTCTGCAATGGACTCTAGGGTAATACTTGACCAAACAGGAGCAGAAAATCTCTTAGGTAATGGTGATATGTTGTATAAAGATCAAACAATGTCTAAACCAATCAGAATCCAAGGCTGCTTTATATCCACTGAAGATACAATGGATATTATTGAACAAATAAAGACACAGAGTATTGAAGAAAACGAAGATGATAAAGTAGATATTATGAAATCTGTTAACTCCGGAATCGGAACCAGTGGGATATCAAACGAGCGAGACCCTGAGTTCCCTCAGGCACTCCAGGTAGTCATATCAGAGGGAAAAGCATCTGCATCTTTACTACAAAGGAGGTTAAGTATAGGGTACAACAAGGCAGCAAGACTAATGGAACAGCTTGAAAAGGCTGGCGCTATAGGTAAACAGGATGGAGTCAAACCAAGAGAAGTACTTGTATCATCTTCCTCTGATATCCTGGGAAAATCAGATGATATGTCGGAGGATTTCTAGATTTGATATACTCTCTTTAATATGATAACTGCAGGAGAGGTAATCAAAAATAAAAGGGAGTCCCTTGGTAAAAATTTACATACTGTAAGTACAGATACAAAGATACAGCAAAGATTCCTAGAATATATTGAGAATAATGAGTTTAATAGGTTTGATTCTGAAATTTTTGCATCTGGATTTCTAAAAATATATTCTAAATATCTTGGTTTAGATGAAGAAAAGATACTTGCACTTTACAGGAGAGGAAGACATCCAGTAACAAAAACAACTAAGAAAAACCAAATTAACACCGTAAGAAAAAAATTGTCCATATCTCCTAAATCAATTGGCATAATTACTTTAATATTCTTTTTAGCCTCAATCATAGGATATATTGGATATCAGATATACAAATTTCAAAAGCCCCCCGCATTAACAGTAACAGAACCCCTAAACGAATATGTCTCAAAAAAAGAGATCATTACAGTAAAAGGAAATACAGAGATATCAACCCTTGTAGAAGTAAATGGCTCCCAAGCAACAGTGAACGAAACTGGTGAGTTTGAAATTGAATTGAAATTAAAAACTGGTGTGAATAGTATATCAGTAAAAGCTTGGAAAGAATCTAATACAAAATTACAGACAACTCATACCCTAAAAGTTATATATTCTCCAGAAGATGAGCTCCCTCTTGAAAATCAACAGGAAGAATTTCTACTTGTTCTGACAATATCTCAATCTCCTTCTTGGATAAAATTAGATATTGATGGAGAAAGTAAAATATCTCAAGTACTACAACCTAACACACAACATGAATATCCTGTATTACAAGGATTCTCGTTGGTAACAGGTAGAATACAAAATACAAAATTACAAATAAATGAGGAGGAGCTTCAAATACCTTCTTCCAGTACAACTGGTATCGGGCAAATTACCTGCAAAATTGAAAATAACGAATTGTTATGCGAATAGTACCAAGAAATTGGTATAATTAGAGATGGATTCATCAAGAGACCAAATACAAGAGATAAAAGAGCGCCTAGATATTGTAGATATTGTTGGAAAGTATGTTCAATTAAAACAGACTGGAAAGAACTTTTCAGGTCTCTGTCCATTTCATACTGAAAAGACACCCTCCTTTATAGTCAGTCCTGAGTTACAAAGATACAAATGCTTTGGATGTGGTGAGTCTGGAGATATATTTAACTTTGTTCAAAAGATAGAAAATATTGACTTCCCCGAAACCTTAGAGAAACTTGCAAAAGAAGCAGGTATTACATTGAGAAAACAAAATACAAACACACAATATCAAAGGATTGAAGAGATAAATAAAAGGGCAACAATATACTTCTTTAGAGAGTTAAAGAATAAAAGAAATATTAAGGTACTTGAGTATGTATATAGCAGGGGGATTACTGATGATAGTATTAAAAGCTTTGGCTTAGGATACTCTCCCGGAGGAATAGGCCTATTAGATTTTATCCAAAAAGAGGATAAATACTCCAAAGCTGAGCTACTAGCTTCTGGTCTCTTTGTTGAAAAGGAAGGCAAACTTAGGGGAAAGTTTTACAAAAGGGTAATGTTTCCGATTAGGTCTAGCTCTGCAAAGGTAATCGCATTCACAGGAAGAGTGTTACCAGGCAATGATTTCGGTCCTAAGTATATGAATTCTCCAGAGACCCCAATATATCACAAAAGTGATAACCTCTATGGTCAATACGAATCAAGACAAGAGATTAGAAAACAGGATTTAGCAATAGTATGTGAAGGAACAACTGATGTAATATCTTCTCACCAAATAGGTATAAAGAATATTGTTGCACCTTTGGGAACAGCTCTAACCAAAGAACAGTTAACAAAAATATCTAAGTTGACAAAAAATGTTCTCTTTCTCTTTGATAGCGATAGTGCTGGCCAAAATGCATTAGAAAAAGCCTTTCAACTTTCCCAAGAGCTATCCTTGAATACTTATGCTGCAAATACTCTCCCATACAAAGATATTGATGAGATGATTAAAAAGAACCCAAAGCTATTTATTAAGCTTGTTAAAACAAGAATAGATGCATACACCTATCTACTCGCTCAATTTATCAAAGACAAGGATCCAAATAAGTTCGAAGATTATCATCGGATTGTTTCATGGATGGAGAGTATGCTTTCTCATGTCAAGAATCGTTCAAATTTTTTATTCTATGTGAAATCGTCTTATCAAATGACACGAATTCACCCATTCAAAAAAGTCTCTAATAAAGCCTTTTCGGATGATGAGGGTTTTCGTGGAAATTTGGCACCTCAAAAGCCTAGTAAAGACGCCATATTTTTACAGCATCTTCTTTTTCAAAATAATTTTAACGTCTGGAAAAAATTTGATATAAAATTTTTTGAAGATGAAAAAATTTTGGAAATCCTTTCCTTTGTTTCACAAAACCCTGATTCTAATAGGGAAGATATACTATCACATTTTGAGGAGAATCCCGTTATTAAAGGATTAATTGAAGATAGCATCTTTTCTTTCTCAAAAGGAGAGAGTAATATTGAAGAATTAGAAAACATATACAACAATATTGTAAAGGATTACTACAAACGAAAAGAGCTTGAATACAATATGAGAATAGCCTCAGCTGAACAAACTGGGGATTTGAAAGAAAGCGAAAAGCTTTTTAAAGAGTTTCAAGATTTAACAAGAGAGAAACAGAAATATGAACAAAATAGCAGATTATGATACATATGACTATGACTACAGTACATACTGGAACAAAAGAGAGTATGAACATAAGTCAGAGATATTAGTATTGGAAAAATTACTAAAACATAATAGTGGAAGATGGTTTCTTGATATAGGAGGCTCTTTTGGGAGATTAACTAAAACATATTCCAAAAGATATACAAATCCCGTTATTGTTGACTACTCATTAAAAACATTACAAAAAAACTACGCTTCTTTAAAAAAGGAAACTCCAAGTATAGAATTAATAGCTGCTAATGCTTACTTTCTACCATTCAAAAACAATACATTTGATGGATCCTTAATGGTAAGGGTATTACATCATATTGAAAAACCAAAAGAGTGTGTAAGAGAAATATATAGAGTGCTAGGCCATAATGGGATATACATACAAGAGTATGCAAACAAACTACACATAAAGGCCGTAATTAGAGCGATATTAACATTAGACTTCTCGCTTTTTAATAAGGAACCGTATCAGCAGCCTGACAAACACCATTACGAAGGAACAAAAGAGGGTTCGAAGGTACTCTTTTTCAATTATCACCCACGTTGGATTGCTACTCTTTTGACAGATATAGGCTACAATATTAAGAAAAAGTATGGTTGCTCCTTTCTTAGATTAAATATTCTAAAAAAGCTTTTGAGTACTAAATTCCTACTCTTTTGGGAGAATATATTCCAATATACTCTTTCCTGGTCAAATATTTCTCCAAGCATATTTATTAAATCCCTTGTAAACAAGAAAACTGAAAATACAGAAGAACCTAATGATTTCGCCTCCATTCTTCTTTGTCCCAGATGTAAAGGAAATTTAGATATACAAAACAACAGGGCAATATGTAACAACTGTAAAAACGAATACCTTAAAAAGGAAAATATTTGGGATTTTAGAATATAAATGAAAGCTAAAAAATCTTTAGGTCAGAATTTCTTTATTAACAAAAACTTAGGTAATCATATTCTTAATATACTTAAAGATACCCATTGTGACTCCGTTGTTGAAATAGGCCCAGGTACGGGTTTTTTTACCGAGAAGTTACAGGAGATATTTACCAATGTTACTGTAATTGAAAAAGATTCTGAACTATCAAAACAATTACAGCAAGAATTCCCCAATATTCAGATAATTAACCAAGATTTTCTTGAAACCAATCTAGATTTAATTTCAAACAAGGATTCCTTCTTCTTTGGTTCTTTACCTTTTAATGTCTCAAAACCAATTATACGAAAGATTATTGAAAGTAATCATTTCTTAAATCCTGCCTTCTTCATAATTCAAAATGAAGTAGCAAAAAAGTATTTATACAAACCACCATATTCTCCCCTCTCCCTATTAACTTCAGTATATGCTGATTGTAAAAAAATCCTTGATATATCACCTGATTCTTTTAGACCAAAACCCCACGTAAACAGTAGCCTAATATCTTTTTTACCAAACCGTAAAGAAGTAAAAGATCTCTCTTTACTGGAAAGCTTAATAAATAGCGCGTTTAAACATCCAAGAAAAAATATACATAACAATTTAAAGGGCACAAAATTTGAAAAAGGAGCTTTCGGATTTCTCACCCTAAGACCTGGGCAACTATCCTTAGACGAGTATCTTAAGATTTGTGAATATTCTCTTTGATCTTTTGATATAATTGGTGGATGAAAAAGCAAAAGAAAGAGAAACAGTTACAATTTGGTCTAAAAAACACTCCCCAAAATGTATATTACAAATACAAAAAACAGTATGAGCTTTGGTTGGCTGGTCTTGAAACAAAAAAATACATTAAAGACCCATTAACTTGGTTTTCAATTATTCTCTCTCTCTCTCTTATAGCTACACAGATATATCTGATTGAAACTAAGGAGAAAATCCCTAACAAAGTAGCTATTCTAGGATATTTCCTTAATCCCTCAGAAAGATTAATGTCTAGCGACTATATCTACCTGTTTCCACTCATATGCATAGTAATTCTCATCCTAGCAATTGCTCTTTCAAACAAATACTACCACAAAGAAAGAGATCTCTCTAAAGTAATTATAGTTGTAACCCTTCTTGCTAATCTCTCTCTCTGTTTGATATTTCTCAAATTATTTTTAATTTTTTAAATATGGATATCTCAATACCAACAAAGTTCCTTGAAAAAATACTACAAATTGGAAATCTCAGTATCTCATCTCAGTATGATAAATACTTAAATTATTGGCCACTATTCCTTTTCGGATTACTACTCTCCTTCCTGTTATTACCCATAATTGGAAAAATCGCAACAAAATTTGGTATTACATACAAACCAAGAACAAAAAGAAGAAATAGGGAGTTTGATAATCCCGAGAAAGCCCTCCATGACAAGGAAACTCCCGCATTGGGAGGACTTGCAGTAACAATACCCGTATTGATACTAATCCCTATACTCTTTAGATTAGATCCCTTTACCTTACCTATTTTCCTAGCTATAGCAGTTCTTGTTATTGGCTCTGTACTAGACGACATCTTTAACCTACCATCAAAAGTTCAACTTGGATACCAAATCCTAGCTGCTGGAATAATTGCTTTCTCTGTATTAGATCTATCCCATGTTAGCTTTTTTACCAACGATTTTCTTAACTTAGCGGGAATAAGCTGGAGTGCCAAGATTTTCTCCTTCCCAATCTCATTTGTATTCCCAGGAGATTTAATACTCCTAGGTTGGATACTACTCTGTATTAACTCTGTAAAATGGGTAGGAGGCTCTCCAGGTTTGGTAGAATCCTACTCCCTAGCAATCTTCCTTCTCATCTTTGTCCTTGGTATAAGTACTTTCTCATTATTTTCATCAAGTTTAAGCATATTAATATCTGGATCTTTAATCTCTCTGTTGTACTTTGCATTTCCACCTCCTAAGATTATGTCTGGTTCAAGTGGAAAATCCATCTACGGTTTTCTAATCAGTGTACTGGCACTACTAAGTGATGCAAAATTCTCAACAACAATTATGCTACTAGCATTACCAATAATTGATGCTTTTTACGTTATTATTTACAGATATATAACATACAAACCAAAGAATATCTTAGAACTAATGAAGATAAATGATACCTCTCATTTACATCACCAATTGCTTAAACTTAATTTCTCGAACAGGCAGATTCTCCTCATAGAAACATCCTTTTCTCTGCTTGTTGGTTCCTTTGCAATCCTTTCAACTGGAGCATTAAGATACTTCGCTTTGATATTTGGAATAGCCTTGGTAATCGTGTTTGTTGTATATATAAACTACAGGGCTAGAATGAAGGAGAAAGACAAAAAAGAGTCTCCTGAATCAAAATACTCATACTAATTTCTAGACAAATCACGGTACCCTGATATAATTGATATATATGAAAAAATGGAAACCTGCCCTCATAATTATGCTACTTGTCATACTCCTTTCTGTCTTCTTTTTTTTCGTTCCTCTAGATAATATTGTTAAGAATATTCCTGTCATAAAAAGCTTTTACAAAAATACTACACTAGATATAACGACTCCAAATGGGAAAGCTACTGTAAAAATAGATGGAAAAGAGTATGGGGATACTCCTGTAAATATCACAAACCTAGTAGCTGGAACCTATCAAGTTGAATTGAATAGGACATCACAAAAAGAGGGTTTTTACAAGCCCCATTTCTTTAACATTGAACTAACGAAAAACTCAACATCAAGAATAAATATGGAGATAGGGCCTGGTGATTATCTACATGGAGTCGTCCTTTTCTACATAGAAGATAAAACTATTGAGTCGGGAAAAGGGAAAATAATGCTGACCTCTAGCGCAGATGATGCAAAGGTATATATTAACGATGAGTACTTCGATACAACCCCACTTACAAACATTGTGCTTGAAAAAGGGGAATATAGTATCAAATTAGAAAAAACAACCTTTGAGGATTTAGAGTTCCCAATTGTAGTTAGTGCTGGTCATGTATTGAATATCAAAGGGTATCAATTCCCTCTTCCTATAACTTTTGTAACAGAGAAAAAAGATGAGCAATAAAGAGGATTTAAGTAAAATTAAAGGACAAACCCCTATCTCCGTAATAGTACATGGAGGCAATTATATATCTTTCTTACTCGCAAAAACCCTTCTTGAACAGGGTAGCCATGTTGTAATGATAGATAAATACACAAATACCTCAAAACAGTATTTTACTGAGTTAAAAAAGACTGGAAGAGTCAGCTTCATAGATTTTAAAGGTCTTAAATCCTTCTATGAAAAAATTGCGAGGGTAGACTACCTCTACTACATGCTTGGCGAAAAGGTTGAAGGAAGTAAAAATGTTGATAGTAAAGACTTTCTTTCAGAAACTGACTATCTTAACCAAAGCTTAACATGTGCTAACAAATACAAAGCGAAGATGTCACTAATTACCTCTTTGAGGTTAAACAGAGAGCTTTCAAATAGAATAAACAACGAGAAAGATGGAAAAACAAAACCATACTCCCCACTTGAGTTACAAAGGTATGGAGAGAACTATACTGCAGAGTATGTAGACAAAACAAAAGCCAATTTACGAATAATTAGATTAGGAACAGTAATTGGGAAAGGAGTAAATCAAATATCAGATGATACCTTAGATAAGCTATTTACCGATGCAACTCAAAGACACCAAATTGATATCGAGGGAGAGGGTTTAGAGATACACAACATTATTCATGAAAGTGATGCAATATATGGAATACTTAAATTAACATTCTCGGATGATACAAAAGGGGAGGTAGTATCTCTCTGTAATAAGAACGATTACTCAACTCTTTCGATTGCATATAAATTACTTGAGCTAGATGTTGAAGCAAAGGCTATAAAATTTGTTGAAAGAGAAGATAGTAGTATGGTACTTCAAGATCTCTATGTCCCAGCACCAAACGCTTCTGAATATGGATGGAAACAGAATGTCTCCTTAGAAGAAAGTACACTTGACCAGGCTAAGGCTTACTACGAGAAATCAGATAAAAAGTGGGAAGGAGACAAAACAGAGGGAGTATCAAAATACAAGGTCCAGGAAGATACAACAAATGTTTCCAAAACCAAACTCGGAAACATGCTTGCCTCTCTTATCAAGCCCTTTAGAGTCCTCACTAACCCTAAACAGCTTTTTAAAAAGATTGACTATTTAAAGATATTAAAATGGGTATCACTTTCTGCACTATTTCTTTCCTTTGTATACTTCTTTTTGGCACCATTAATTAGTATCTCTTTAGGTGGAATCTTAATATACAGACAAGAAAAATCCCTAGAGGAGTCCATCTCTAATCTCGATTTTGATAATATTGAAAAAAGTACTTCCTCTCTTTCAAAAAATGTCTCTAAAATTGAAAACAGTTTAAATCGATTGTTTTGGGTATTTGTAATAACAGACCTAAGAGGTGAATATACAAACCTCTTCCAGGTTGTCCAGGGAACTAAATATATTGCAGAGAGTGGAAAGGATTTGGTTGTAGGATTAAAACCTTTAGGACAATATATTAAAGATTTTCAACCATCAATACGATTAGAAAACAGCAAGCCAGAGACAGTAGAGGAGTACAACCAGTATTTAGAATCTATCGATGACAACAAATATCTCATAAAAGAGGGAATATACAAAATGTCTCTTGCTCAAAACCTAATTACAACAACCAATACAAGTAACTTCCCACCCTTTTTAAAGAATTTTGTGTTTGATTACAAAGAGTTGGTTACAAATATTGACAATATAGTTAAACCCTTAGAAAAAGTCTCTCAGTTTCTACCTGATATATTGGGATTAAATGAAAGAAAAAGATACCTAATACTACTTCAGGATAACGGAGAGATAAGAAGTACAGGAGGAAGAATATCTAGTTACGCTATTGTAGCAATAGAGAACGGCCAGATAAGAGAGCTTTACGTTGATGACGCATACAATGCACAAGCGATACTAAATCTTAAAGGCTACTACTACAGACCACAAAACTCCCTAGTCAGGGCACTTCCTAGCACTCCATTTGCCCTACCTTTGGTAAACTGGGATCCAAACCTTGATAATGTGCTTCTCTCTTCAGAACAGTTTATCTATGACCTTGGAAAAGGAGACTCTCTTGATGGAGTTATTACTCTCGACATAGTCTTTTTACAAAAACTCTTAGATAAATGGAATGGTATTCAAGTTCCAGGAGAAAGCGAACTAACAACCTCAGAAACTCTTTACTCAAAAATATTCGAAACATACTCAGAGGAGGGACCAAATACTCCAAGTAAATCTACATTTCTAACAGACTTCTTTAACGCAGTAATCACAAAGATATTCTCAACCAAGATAACGGATAGTAAAGATATTTACAATACAATATCGGAGACAATTGAAGAGAAACATATCCTTTTCACCTTTAAAAACTCAATGGCCAGATCCTATGCCGATGACAGAGGATTCGATGGGAATTTAGATGCCAAATTCCAAAGTGCCCCAATTAATATTGATTGGAATTGGGGAAATAACAAAGCTAATCTGTATATTAAGAAAAATCATACACTAGATATATATATAAAGGATGAGAATACAATTGACTATACATACCAAATTGCTATACAAAATGACTCAACAAAAGAAGAGTACCCACAAGGAACATACAAAAACTATGTAAGAATATATATACCATACAGTGCAACAGTAACTGGAATAAAGGGGATTACAAATAACAAGTATGATGTATACGAAGAGGGTGGATACAAAGTAATTGCTGGGTGGTTTAATATCCCAATTAAAGACACTTCAATATTAGAAATAAAGTACAGGGTATCCAATCAGAGTAATGATTCTAACTTCCTTTTAACTAAAGATGAAACTCATTACAAAATGGATATAAATATATACAAACAGCCTGGAAGTAGAAAAGATGCATATAATCTCTCAATTAGTTATCCAACTGCATGGGTAATTGAAAGTAGTGATGGATTAACAAGAATAGAAAACAATATAAACAGAAGGTTTGAACTATCCTCAGATCAATATTTCTATCTATCTTGGCAAAGATAATTACACTAATACTCTCTCTTTTTCTTTCAGATAGAGATACAAATCTAAAATCTCTTCTACAGATGTTTCCTTCATAGATGCGAACTTCCCTATCTCTTCAACATCCAAATCTGTATTAATAGGCATTCTATTACTAATACCAATTGGTTTAAAAAATGTTGCTATGTGATTAGATTTACAATTTGGGCATGAGAAGTGTATAATACTTGATATGTTCGTGTCCTGTATTATTTCTAGATTACTCTTAGAATAAAGGTTACCACACTTGTCACAAAATTTAGCAATTGTATCAATAAAGAACTGCTTCTTTTCATCTAAATTGTTTATACTTGAACGTTTTACCATATCTAATTATACCATAACAAAATTATGAGTAACTCAGCGAAATCAAAACATATTCAAGAATTAGTTAAGAAGGGAAAAGAACAAGGCTTTCTTTCTCAGGAGGATATCTTAGAGGTATTTCCCACTATTGAGGAGGATATTGTACTGTTGGATGATATTTTTAGAGAGTTACAAGAAAATGATGTAGAGGTATTAGAGCCCGAAGAGGATACTGTATCTGACAATGAGGAGTTAACCTTAGAAAAAAAGATTAGAATACTAAAAACAATTCAGTCAAGTCTTTCAACCGACGCAATTAGATCCTATCTTTATGAAATAGGAAAGATTCCACTTCTAACGGGGGAGGAGGAGGTAATACTTGCAAAAAGAATAGAAAAAGGAGACAAAGAAGCTGGACAACTTTTAATAACAGCAAACCTTAGATTGGTTGTAAGTATCGCTAAAAAATATAGTAAGAGTGGCTTAGAGTTATTAGATCTAATCCAAGAGGGAAATATCGGATTAATGAGGGCTGTAGAGAAATTTGACTATCACAAAGGATTTAAATTCTCAACATACGCTACATGGTGGATTAGACAGGCAATAACTAGAGCCATTGCAGACCAGGCAAGAACTATAAGGGTACCTGTTCATATGATAGAA
Organism: Candidatus Dojkabacteria bacterium UBA2259; assembly: GCA_002347605.1. Classification (GTDB taxonomy): domain Bacteria; phylum Patescibacteriota; class Dojkabacteria; order SC72; family SC72; genus UBA2259. Next base: position 39,505 of record DDXN01000001.1, read on the forward strand.
ACTATTAATAAATTCAACAAAGTAAATGGTACTCTTACAACAAGATTGGGAAGACAACCAACTGATGAAGAGATAGCAAAAGAAATGGATATTGAATTAGAAAAGATAGCCGAAATAAGGAAGATAAAACAGAACCCTTCCTCTTTAGCAACACCCATAGGTGATGAGAAAGATAGTAAATTACAGGATATTCTTCCTGACGAATGGTCACAAAGTCCAGAAGATTTTGCTACTGCAGAATATTTGAAAAACCAATTAAAAGATATTCTAGACTCTTTACAAGATAGAGAAAGGAGGGTCCTTTCACTTAGATTCGGATTGACAGATGGGGTAACAAGAACATTAGAAGAGGTTGGTAGAGAGTTTGGCGTAACAAGAGAAAGAATAAGACAGATAGAAGCAAAAGCACTTAAAAAACTAAAGGAGAAGTCCTCTGAAAAGAAACTGGACGACTATATAGATACTTAATTGGTAGAATCCTCTTCTCCCTCTGTCATTTCAAAAAAGGAATCAGGTTGAATTGCAAAACCATTTTCTATTTTCTCTGACACTAAATCGAGAATCTCTTCGTTAAATTTTGGGCTTAGTGTCTTTGTATATCTTTCTGCATTTGGGTTAATAGTTGTTAGGGATTTACTTGAAAAAACAGCTATTCCTCCCCACACAATAGCGATTATTACTGACAAAAGAATTATTACAAAATATTTTCTAAAAGTTTCCATATTTTTAATCGTAAAAGTTTACATTCTCTATCTGATATATCCTTAATCCAAGAGAGTAATCAGTATTCCCTCGTTCATCAACATCACTGCTATATGAAATACTTTCGATAACTGGAAACATTGGTAATGCCTCTAAATCTTTAAGAAAACTTATTAGATTTATTCTATTCCCTGAAACTGATAATCTCACTGAGTATGGCTTTAAAGCTGATGTTTTTAATTCTGTTTCCGTTTTTTGTGATTTCTTCTGATCCGAAAATCCAATGGATTTAAGTACAAAATTATTTCTTGTTACAATCGCATCTATGTTTGCTAAAAACAAACTAAAATTCTGGGATGTAGGAAATATTAACGTTAAATTCTCAAATGTCTCTCTATTTTCCGTGTACTGTCCATCTAAACTTGTTAATGCTTCTAGTTTACTCTTGAGTGCAGATGATATTTGCTCTTTTTTCTTTATCTCAGAGTTAATATTCTTCACTGTTTTAAACGTTGGAACCAGGGCAAACACAATTAATAGTATCGCCACTATATATGTTAAACCTGTGAAAATCATCTCTCTTTTCTTTCCTGTACCACCTTTAACCATTTTCACATATTCAACTTTTCTTGCACTACTTTCTAATGTCCCCATACTATTCTATTTCCTTAATAACAGTAAAATTAATAGATACATCATACTCATTCCCAACCTTGTCTATACTAACTCTCACATCACTATAATATGTATTATTCTTTAAAGAATCCTCATAGTCCCTTAATGCTTTGAAATCCGAAGTGGTTAGAGAAAGAGTTACTCTTTGACTACTAATTGAAATACTCTCAACATTCATTGTAAGAGGAATCCCATTTATAATCTCTGATATTAGGTTAGAATTAAGCTCTTGTCCCTCCTTAATAACTTTTATGTCACCCAAAAGAGTTTGGAGATTTTCATACTTAATAACATTCTTTTTCCATGTTTCGTTTTCAAGTACCTTTACCTGAGCATCAATCTTAGATGTTAAATCATTGTTTTTCCCATCATTTATTAATCTGAAAGCGAAAGCCCCCAGAACTATCGCTTGAACACCCATTAACATCCATTTCCCAATAGTTGTAAGCCACGAAAAAGAGGTCTGTAAAACAGAATCTGTACTTCCTGCAGGTTCTAAGAAATTAATAGATTTTGTTTGATCTTTTGCTTTTAACATTGGGCAGTATCTAGTATTACTATTACAGTATACAAAGCTTTATGAAAAGTTTCCATATGTTAGTACACAAAAACATATTCTGATATAATAAAAACTGTAAATATGAACAAATTTGAATCAAATAAAATCTTTGTAGGTGTCTCATGGCCATATGCTAGTGGTGAAATTCATCTTGGACATCTTGCTGGACAGAATATTGCCTGTGATGTTTTTGCTAGATACCATAGGTTAAAGGGCAATAGAGTCTTAATGGTATCAGGAAGTGATAGTCATGGAACACCAATACTTTACAAATCAGAAGAGCTGGGGATATCTCCGCAAGAGCTTGTAGAAACATCACATAAGAATATCTTAGATACTTTTAAGAAACTTTCCCTAATCTATGAGAACTACACCTCAACAACTACACAAAATCACAAAAAGGTTGTACAAAATATTTTTTTGGTACTTAAAGAATTGGGCTACCTGTATGTACAGAAATCAGAACAGTACTATGATGAGAAAGTAAAAAGATTTCTACCTGATAGGTATGTAAGAGGAAAATGTCCAGAGTGTGGAGAAGAGAATGCAAGGGGAGATGAATGCTCCAAGTGTGGTAAGTTCTTGTTCCCAAATGATTTAATTAATCCTTACAGTACACTCTCAGATACAAAACCTGTATTAAAAGAAACGGAGCACTTCTATCTCGATTTAAAGAAACTTGAACCACAGCTAAGGGTATGGATAGAAAAGAGCAGTGGAAACTGGAGGAAATGGGTTAGAGAGTTTTCTAAAGGATGGATAAAAGAGGGATTAGAGCCAAGGGAGGTAACTAGAGATATGAAATTTGGAATACCTGTTCCAGTAGAAGGTTGGGATGAGAAAGTAATATATGTATGGATTGAGGCTGTTGTAGGATATCTTTCTGCTGCCATAGAGTGGGCAGAAAATATTGGAGAACCAAGTAAGTGGGAAGAGTTTTGGAAAGACCCAAATTGCAAGCACTACTACTTTATAGCTGGGGGAAATGTACCTTTCCATACAATAATATGGCCTGCACAGTTACTTGCATACAGCGAGAAATACAGCAATGACCAGCTTTGGGCAAAATACAAATTACCCGGAGAAAGTAAAAGGGAGAAATTAAATCTCCCCTTTGATGTACCTGCAAACAAAATGTTACTTTCAAAAGGGAAAAAAATGTCAAAAGAAGATGGTACTGGTACGTCTGTAAGCTCTTTGCTTGAAAAGTATAGTCCAGATTTAATTAGGTTTTTCTTTGTACGTAACGCTCCAGAAAACCATGATAGGGAGTTTGAATGGAAAGACTTCATAAATTGCAATAATAACGAACTAGTTGGAAATATTGGGAATTTCATTAATAGAACACTTACATTCGTAAATAGTAAATTTTCTAATACGGTTCCTAATGGAGTCTTAGATAGTGAAGTTAAACAGTGTATTGATACCACATTTAAAGAAATTGGAGGGTATTTAGAAAGTTGCGAGTTTGTTAAAGCAAGTGAATCCCTACTTAAATTTGGAGATTTCGCTAACAGGTACTTTAATGAAAAAGCCCCTTGGATATCATACAAAGAAAATATAAAAGATTGTGAAAATACAATATACAACTCAATCCAACTTGTGAATGCTTTTAGAATCCTGCTTAAACCATTTGTTCCTAATAGCTCTAAAACCCTCTCTAATATGCTGAATATAGGGGAGGAGTATGATCCAAATATTGATTTAGAGAAAACGGGAAAAGTAAGTAAGATAGAAAACCATTGGAGTTTCTTTCCCCTAGAGCTTGGCACAAAACTCAATACACCAAAGATCCTCTTTGAGAAGATACAAGAGGGTTAATACTTTACAATTTTAATATCGCTAACTCTCTCCATCTCTTTCTTTTAAATATTTATCAGGTTGTATTAAATTTGTTCACCCATTAATACCCCACTTGCAAGATTTAGTGATACTAACTCCTGCCATACGGATTCAGTAACAAATGGTATAAAGGGATGCATAATCTTTAGATTCTGTTTAAGAATGTATAGCAGCTCGGACAGTTTTGATATCCTAACCTCAGACCCTATCTCTTCATTCTGAATCTCTGTTTTAATCTCCTCTATCCAGATATCACATAGCTGATGCCAAAAGAACTCTCTAATTGCTTCTGCTCCTAAATTAAATTGGTACCTCTCAAGATATTTAGAAACTGTTTTAACATGCTCCTCTGTTTTGGAAATCCTCTCTGTATCAGTACTAACTTCATACTTAGATATCTTCTCAATCTCGGTATCATCAATATTCATTAGAATGAACCTACTAGCATTCCATATCTTGTTTACAAAATTCCTGTTCCCTTTAATCTTTTCTTCCCTAATTGGAGCGTTTGAACCAGGTAGCGCATCTGAATAGTACCAAAACCTAAGTGCATCTGCCCCATATTTCCCTATAATCTCACTAGGCTCTACACCGTTACCCTTAGACTTCGACATTTTGGTTCCATCTGCCGCAAGTATTATGCCATGCAAAAAGACGACTTCAAATGGAGTGTGTCCTGTTCTGTAAATACCCATCATTATCATTCTTGCAGACCACCAATAGAGGATATCTCTTGCATGAATCATCATTTGCGTAGGATAGTATGATTTGTAATCTTTACCATCTATGCCTCCTAAGGTGGAGTAAGGTAGTTGACTAGAACTAAACCAAGTATCAAACATATCAGTTTCAGCTTCCCAACTACCAGATTTGTCTGGTGCTTCCTCTCCCAGATAGATTTCTCCTGTTCCATTTACCTTGTTTTTTGTTTCTTTAATATAGTCATCGACACTTTTACCTTTGTTCTCCCTTAACCAATCATACAGATGTTTTCCTCCGCTATACCATACTGGTATTCTTTGTCCCCACCAAAGCTGTCTTGATATACACCAAGGCTGGATATTTTCAAAAAAATACTCTAAAGCCTTCTGTTGGCCAGAAGGTATCACATATATCTCTTTACTCTTTAATGCTTCTAACGCTCTTTTTGCTAATGGTTTTACATCAACATACCACTGGTTAGAAATAATGGGTTCTATGGGTGTTCGACATCTTTCACATACCGCCACCTCATGTTTAATATTTTGAATATCTTCTAAAAGCCCTAATGCATCTAACTCTTCACACAGCTTTTTTGAGCAAGATAGGGTATCTAAACCTTTAAATCTTTCAGGTATATCTCCAACCATTACCCCGTCCTCATTAATTACATTTACAATCTCTAAGTTATGCTTTTTACCTAATTCAAAATCTACTGGAGAGTGAGCCGGAGTAACTTTTACAGCACCAGTTCCTAGCTCCATATCAACATCTTTGTCTGAAATAATGGGGATCTCTTTGTTCTGGATAGGAAGTAAAACATTTTTGCCAATATATTTTTTGTATCTATCATCCTCTGGATTAACTGCAACTGCACTGTCTCCAAGCATTGTTTCGGGTCGAGTGGTTGCTACCATGATATATTCATCCTTACTACCAACTACTGGATACTTAATATATGCAAATATACCTCTCCTTTGCTCATACTCAGTATCAACATCTGCTAATGCTGTTTTACAGTTAGGACATTGGTTTACAATCCTTTTGTCTCTGTATACCAAACCCTCCTTAAACATTTTGTAGAATGTTTCGTAAACAATCTTTGTTAATTTGGGATCTAATGTAAAATACTCCCTTGAATAGTCAGCAGAAAGACCAATATTTTTTTCCTGTTGTCTAGCGTTCTCAGCATTTTTAAGACTAAATTCATAACACATATCATAGAATTTTTCCCTACCTAACTCCCATTTATCTATACCTCTCTCCTTTAGAACTTTTGTAAACGATGTCTCTGTTTGAATACCTGCATGATCCTTCCCTGGAAGAAGTAGTGTAGGATGTCCTGTCATTCTCATATATCTTCCAATTGCATCATGGAAAGAGTAACCACACATATGACCAATATGTAAATTGGCATTTGCATTTGGAGGAGGTAGTGAAATTGTAAAAGGTTTTTTTATCTCATCTCCCCACTTCTTAAGATACTCTTTCATGCCCTCTGGACTAGCAAGTTTTGAACTTTCCCAAAGAGAGTATATCTCTTTTTCTTTCTGTTGGAATGTTTTTGATATTTCTCTTTTCATTCTTCTTCCTGTATTATATCAGCCTCTTTCAACTTAATACACTTTTCAATATGTTTAAGAGTAATTTGATATAATTGGAGAATGAACAATACAAAAACAAAATATTACAAGAATGACAACCTTAAGTTGTGCACCCTGTCAGGAACAAGTGAGATAGGTAGAAATTGTAACTTTCTTGAATACGGAGACGAAATCATCATAGTTGATTCTGGTTATTCATTTCCTGGGCAAGAGATGTACGGCATTGATTACCTGATTCCAAATATTAAATATTTAAGAAAAAACAAAAAAAGAGTTAAAGCTATACTAATAACCCATGGGCATCTTGATCATACAGGAGCATTAAGATGGATATTACCTGACTTAGACTTCCCTCCAGTATATGCTGGAGCTTTTGCTAAGGCATTAATAGAAGAGAGACTAGAAGAATACGGTTTGAAGAGTAAAACTAAAATATTTGGAGTAACAAGGCATACAACTATAAATATTGGAAAGAGTTTTAGAGCTACCTTTATAGGGATTAATCATAGTATCCCAGATGCTTTTTCAATATTTGTACAAACCCCTAGGGGTAATGTTTTCTTTTCAGGAGATTACAAAATAGATACACAACCAACTAACGAACTTGAGGCTGACTATGAAAAATTAAAATCCTTAAGAGGCCGTGTTGATTTAGCACTCATGGATAGTACAAACGCATCTAACACAGGAAAGTCTCCCTCTGAAACCGAGGTATACAGGAATTTAGAGAATGTAATTGCAAAGATAGAAGGTAGAGTCATAGTTGCTGCTTTTTCATCTCTTCTTACAAGGCTTTACTCACTCTTTGAAATCGCAAAAAGAACAAACAGAAAAATCGTAATATCTGGAAGAAGCCTAGACCAATCGATATCTATTGCAAGTAAACAGGGATATATAAAGATACCACAAGGATTAATGATTAAAGAGAGAGATATCCCTAAGTACAAAGATAACGAGCTATTAATTCTTTGTACAGGTAGTCAAGGGGAGAGATTTGCTGCTCTAAACAGAATATCCTTAAATGAGCATAAATATATTAAGATTAAAAGGGGAGATCTTGTTATCATGTCCTCTTCTGAGATACCTGAAAACGTTTCTAGTATTGAGCATATGACAGACAGATTAATTGCATTAGGATCAGACTTAATTAAGGATACAATTGAAACAAAAATACACTCCACAGGACACGGAAATCAAGAAGATATGAAAATTATGCATGACCTTATCCAACCCAAAGCAGTAATGCCGATACACGGACCACTCACATTTAGATACTTTAATAAAAAGAATTATATTTCTTGGGGGATGAAAGAGGAGAATGTATATCTTACTAACGATGGTCAAATATGGGTATTTAATGGTAAGTATTGGACAAAAGATAAATCTATTGAATCCAAGCCAATCCTCATAGATGGATTGGGTGTAGGAGATACTGGAGAGATTGTTTTAGGTGACAGGAAGCAACTTTCAGAGTATGGTATGTTCATAATTGTTCTTAATTTAAGTACAAAAACACATAGGTTGCTTGGTCGACCACAATTTGTCTCTCGTGGATTCATATATATGAAAAAATCTCAAGAGTTACTCAAAGAAATTCAAACTATAATATATGATGTACACAAAGGGTGGGAAAATACTTCCAGATCAAAGAATAAATATGAATATGACGAGCTAAAATCCTTAATGGAGAAATCAATAGGGAAGTATATTTACAAAAAAACAGAAAGGGAGCCAATTATTCAAATAGTTGTTGTATAGTTGAATAGGTTTAATGATATAATCTGGGGTATGATTAAACTGCCAAAGAAAAAATCAAAAAGAGGTACTCTGTTAGATGGAATAACTCCCATAGTTGCTTTGGACATTGGTACAGAGACTATTAAAAGTCTCCTTTTTACAATGGGAGAATATGGTGTATCTGTAAATAGAATATCCAGAATACAACAGCAACAGCATGCAATGAGAAGTGGAATTATCAAAAATCTTGATACGGTGCTCGAGAACTGCAAACTATCCATAAATCAACTACTTAGCAACCTGAAACCTGAAGAGTATCCCAAGAAGGTAATGATGGGTATAGCTGGAGAATATATACAAGGAGTCTCAATAGTCGTTAACTACGAGAGAGAAGAGCATTTTGAAAAAGAAGTAACTAAAAAAGAACAGGATAGGATTATAGGGGAAGTTAAATCTCAGATAGCTGTAAGTGGTAGAGAAGACTTAGGTCTTAGAACAGGTTTAAAGAATGAAGATATCGAAATACTACACATTACCCCAACTGGACTTGAGATAGGGGGTATGCCTGTAAACTCATTAATAGGGTATAAGGGTAGAGATGTTAGATTGAATTTCTACGCATCCTTTGCCCCTAAAACATATACTGAAGCTCTTAGGAAAGTTGCTTCTTCGCTCAATTTTGATGTTTTAGAGATAGTATCTCAACCATTTGCAGTAGCTAGAGCACACTCTGGGGGTAAAAATACTAATTTCTCAGCAATCTTTATAGACGTTGGTGGTGGTACTACAGATGTTGCAATAGTAAAACATGGGAACGTTGCAGAAACGCAAATGTTTGCATTTGGAGGAAGAGCATTTACAAAAGAGTTGGCAAGATTAACAGATTCTGATTTTAGACATGCAGAGCAAAGAAAAATAAAGTACTCAGAAAAAGATTTACCAAAAGAAGTTATGAGACAGGTTCAAAAGACTATGTATTCAACGGCAACACTTTGGATGAGAACATTAAAGGTTGCTTTGGAAAGCTGTGAAGATGTAGGACCTCTTCCAACACAGATATATCTTTGTGGTGGTGGTGCACTACTTCCTGATATTAAACAGTCTTTAATGGAATTCCCTTGGAAGAAGTATCTACCAATTGCTGTTGTTCCAAAAATTGATATGTTTACACCTAATCTGCTAGGCTCAGTTGTTGATAATAGTGGTGATTTGCAAAATCTTTACGATATTACTCCAGCATCTTTAGCAAAATTCTTGTATGATATGGAAATAGATAGGACAACTAAGAATATAAATTGGGATGCATAAATATGGAAGAAAAAATCTCTACAGCAAAAATCATAATAGATGAAAACAATGAAATTACAGACTTAGTGAGAGAAATTCACAAAAGTAAGGCAGAGAGAGTTGTGCTTACTTTTACAGAACAAACAGATATCTTAATTAGCCCTATTAATCTAAAAGTTCTACACGAAGCAGCCGAAAGAGAAGGGAAATTACTAATTGCTCAGATAATACAAAACCCAACAGGTATACGTAATTCAAAGTTAGCTGGTATTAAGACTATAGATACCCCTTCTAATCCAACAGAGTATGATTGGGAAGAGGCTTTTGAAATGATACAAGCTAAAAAGAAAGAGAAGCTTGAAAAAAAGAAACTCCTTGAAGAGTTGCCAACAAAAGAAGATGAGAAGGAGATATTTGAAGAGAAAGTAGAAGATAGTATTGAAAAAGTAAAACCTCCTAAGGTAGAGACTACATCGCAGTATATAGATAAGAGGGGAGTTAAGCGTGCCACCCCCTTTATATCCATAGATGATGATATACCTCAAACTTTAGAGAGTAATCCTGTACAAGCCGGTATTTTGCCTGCTGTAGGTGCCATTCCTTTAAAAAAGAGGTTTAGAATTAATATATTTAAGAATCTTAAGAGTTCAATTAGGCCAAAAGTTGGTGAAACTGTTAGAGTAGGAAACAAAAAGAAGATACTTAAGATTTTACTCTTTACACTCGTTCCTTTAGTATTACTTTCTGCATTAGGTTTCTTCCTGTATAACAGGTATGCAACATTTGTAAAAGTAAGAGTGTTTGTAGAATCCAAACCTGTTGAAGTAGAAAATCTCCTCGTCGGTGATACGACTATTGAAGAGATTGATTTTGAGAGCTTAAAGATACCAATAAAGATGGAGGAGAAAACGAAGAGTCTTTCTAATAGTATCACCGCTACTGGTAAAGCATATAGAGGAGAGAAGGCAAAAGGTACAATTGTAATTTTTTACAATGGGGATTGTGATGGAGATACCCCAGATATTTCCCTTCCTGTTGGGCAAGCTGTTACTTCAAGTGGACTCTCATTCAAATTAATTAATAGCGTATCTTTTACATGTAGCGAGGCTTTCTCATCGGGTGTTCAGGTTGAAGCAGATACTTTTGGGGATGAATATAATATTGTGTCTGGTAAAAGTTTTTCAATTGATGGACACTCCCTTGATACTCTTTTTGCAAAAAGTACAAGTAATTTTACTGGTGGTACTAAAGAGGAATACACTGTTCTTTCTCAAACAGATGTAAATAATGGAGTTGAAGCTTTGAGTACTACTGCTATTGAAGAGGTTAAATCAGAGTTAAGAGAAATTGCTGGGGACTGGGAGATTATCGAAGACACTATTCGTAGTGAGGTAGACAAGACTACTATTGTAACAGACAAAAAGGTCGGTGTACAAGCAGATATTGTTAATTTAGATCTTACTATTAAGGGTAGTGCCACCTATTACAAAACAACTGGTTTAGATGAAAAGCTTACACAACTTTTAGAAAATAAGGCTCAAGAGGAGAATCTTTTTGAAAGTAATAAAGATTTAGAGCTTGTCTTGGGTGATGATATCCAAAAGAGTATTACTGTAGAAGAGAGTAAGAAGAGTGTAGTAAAGATAAAGATTGTAGCAAAGGCAACTATTAAACCTAAGGTAGATAAAGACCAGCTACAGAACAAGTTAAAGGGTATGGAGTGGGATGAGGGAAAAACATATTTAAATACATTGAATTATGCACAGAGAAAACCTGAGGCTGTGTTTAATCCCTTAAACTATCCAGCTTTTTTACAGAGGTTCCCTGATAGAAGGGGAGGGGTCTTAGTGAGTATTGTTGAACTTGAGGCTGAGGAATAATCCTTTATTTTAATCAAATTTATTGATAGAATTGCGTACTTATCTATTATGTACCCGTAGCTTAATTGGATAGAGCAATTGCCTTCTAAGCAGTAGGTTGCCGGTTCGATTCCGGCCGGGTACACCAGGAGAGATGCCTGAGCGGTCGAAAGGACACGCTTGGAGAGCGTGCGTATGAGAAATCGTACCGTGGGTTCGAATCCCACTCTCTCCGTTTGATAAGGTTAATACAAAATAATTCCAAAACTACCCTATATCTTTTTTACACTAGATATCTCATTTTGTATAAAACCAATTAAACTATCTTTAAGGTGAAGTAAAAGCATATCTTTCCTGTAGAAAAAACAAACAGAATACCATTAATGCACTTAAATTTGAGATAAACTTAGAACAAAACCTTCTAACTCTTCAAAAACTACTACCACTTCGTGGATGGGTAAATTAAAAATTCCTAAATTACCAAATTCTAAACACTAGTCCCGGGAGACACAACGAACACCGAAGGAAGTATACGTCTTCTCGTCATTGTGGGTATCCCCATCGCCCAAGCGTACGTACCAAGCAAGAAAGGAAAGGAAGGCAGTCTCGGACGAAGACCAATATGTCCCATAGTGTATTGCCCGACCATCTCCAGTTGTAAACTCTGCCGCTTCTTGTAATGTGTTCCCTGCTTGATTATACATCCCATCTATATATGCTAACATTAACTCTTTTTGTGATGGTAAATACCAATTACTTCTACCATCTAGTTCCAACTCTGCACACCAGTTTATTGCATTACCACAATCAGCGTCTAAACCATCATATAAACTTCTTGGTACTGAATTAAAGTAATCACAGACTCCAAGAGATATTTCTGTAAAATTATTTGTATTAGATATTGGTGGATCTTGTGATAACATTACAGGAGTCTGATCACTACTCCAATATATTCCTGCTCTCTCATCCTTCCATATATTGTCTGATACATAGGTCCATATGGCTTCTTCCCCATGATAGTCTTCTGGTGATAACGGCTTTTCAAACCATCCAAAATAGTCTACTCCTCCCATATTATCATATGCACTGTACTGCATATTACTAAAATCTATTGGTGTTGGTGGGGTATATGTACCTGTTAATAGTGTTCCTGAATTTGAATAGAATTTCTTCCCATCTAATACCTCATCTACTCCTGCATCTCCTAGAAATGACCATGTACCTGTTAATAGTGTACTTGAGTTAGAATAGAATTTCTTGCCTGACATTACGTCTGTTACAGATGTATCTCCTAAATACGATACTACTGGTGGAGTATATATACCTGTTAATAATGTCCCTGAATTTGAATAAAAAGTCTTACCCGCTAATACATCTGATACTGATGCACTCCCCTTATACGATACTATTGGTGTTGAAGGAAGTACAAGAGTACCTGTAAGTAACTCCCCTGAATCTGAATAGAATCTATTTCCTGTTAAAACATCCTCTACCGATGTGTCTCCTAGGAATGTAAACTCCTCTGGAGTGTATGTACCCGTTTGAATATCCCTAGACCTATTGTAAAAAGTCTTCCCCTCTAACACATCACTCGCTGTTACACTACCATTAGGAGCCCATTCTGAAGCTTCTGTTACTTTCTGTACTATTACATCAATATCATCCTCTGGGACATCTTGAGTATATCCTAGCTCTACTAACTTCCCATATATACCTTTTACATCTCCCTCTATACTCTTGGTACTTACTTCTTCTTTAAGTGGTTTAAAAAGGAATACTATTATCAAAGTTACTATTGCACCAATTATGAACGAAAGGATATATTTCTTGTTCATTTAATATATATAATTTGATGTTTAATAATATGGTTAATGATAGCAATATATGAAAAATATTTCAAAAACTTATGGAGGTTATAGTAGAAGGCTATATGTAATACAAGTAAAAAGTTCCAAAATATTTCTATATGCATATTTTTATATAATCTTTTGTAACATTAATAACCCTTTGATAAGGAAAAACTTTTTATTGTTTTCAATATTCTGTTGAAATCTATTAAACACTTAATACTCTATTAAATAGGTAGTAGAAAATATGTGAACAATAAGTATTATTCCTCGCTCTCTTCCTCTTTTTCTTTACTATCTGAATCTTTCAATATCTTTTTATCACTGACTGGAATAATCTTTACTCTTCTGTCTTCTCCCTCTCCAACGCTCTCTGTTTTAATATCATCAAATACCTGAAGTGTAACATGAACTGTTCTCCTATCTGATGGACTCATAGGCTCTAACTCAATAGGCTCTCCTAGTATTCTTGCATCATCTGCTTTCTGCATAGCAATACTCTCTATTTTTTTGTTTCTCTCCTGCTTGTACCCACAAACATCTAAGAGTACTCTGTAGTTAGTACCCTCCGCTAACTTCTTTCTCAAGATCATACTAAATATATATTGAAGAGATTCCAAGTGTTTACCACGATTTCCAATTAAATACCCTAGGTTGTCTCCAGAAAAAGAAACTTTAATATATGAAACTCCATCTGTCTCTTCAATTTTAAGTTCATATATTGCATCTATATCTAAAAATGAAAGTAGGGAATCTAATTCTTTTTTAATAGTTTCTTCCATCTAAATATTTATTAAAATTATTTCTTCTTTTTCTTAAGAACATCTAAGAGGTTTTGGACACCCTTTTTTGTTTTGTTAAAATCAAATGATACATATTGAACAACTAGGAGAAGGGACTGTATCATCCAATACCATCCCAGTGCCGTTGGCATACTAATTGTAAAGAATACTGTCATAGCCGGAAGTAAAAACATTGTAGATTTCTGCATACCTGCTTGCATCCCCTCCATCGGAGATGCCTCTGCCCTCTTCTTTGTATTGTCCTTTTTAGGTGCAGACACATTCTGCATCTTCTGTGTAAAGAGAGTGGTAAAGTACTGAGTAACACCTACAAGTACTGAAAGAAGAATGTACGGAATACTCTGCCCAGAGAATTTACCAAACTCAGCAGCTACATCTTTGTATGATTTTGTTAATTCCCAAAACAGAAACTTTGTATTAATGCTAACATCTTCTGATATGTTCGTGACATTTACAACCCATGGATAGAGACCCTCTAGGTTACTTGAGGTCACGGCCCTGATAACCCCTATTAATGCGGAGAGTATTACTAACTGTGGTATAAAGGTACCTATACAACCAAGTGGGTTATACCCTGTCTTTTTATACAACTTTACCTGCTCTTGTGCTAATAGCTCTTTGTTGTTTGCATACTTCTTTTGTAATTTGTCTAACTCTGGTTTAATAGCTGCCATCTTTCTTGTCATACCTGTTTGCTTTTTTACAAGAGGTATCATTACAATCCTTGCTACAACAGCAATACCTAGTATTGCCAACCCTAGGTTGTTACCAAAAAAATGGTAAAACAAAATCATTAGGTTAAGTATCGGATAGAAAAGGACTGTATTCCAAATTGTTGAAAACATATTATTATTAAGAAAAATATTAGAAATCTAGAGAATTATACACTAAACTTAACTATTTTTCAGGTATTGGGTCATACTGCCCTGGCTTACTCCACGGATTACATCTTACAACCCTTCTAATTAGTAAATAATTGCCTTTAAATATTCCAAATCTTTTTACAACACCATATCCATATTCTGAACATGTTGGAGTAAACTTGCATGCCCTTAGATTTGGGTATATTTTACCTAAATACCCATGATCTAGAGAGAGTGTTCTTTTATACAGGTCTATTGTTAGTAGTTCAAGCTTTAAGAGTATCTCGAAGGGCAGTTTCAAACTGTATATTAAAGTCTTTTTCCAGTTTTTCATATTCATTACAATATTTATATGCTATATATATTCCTTTCATACCAATCCCATCCTTAATGTGCGTTTTAGTAATCTCCCTAAGTAGTCTTGTCATCCTATTTCTTTGTACTGCGTTCCCTATTTTTTTACTTACTACAAAGGCAAACCTAAACTCCTTTTGGGTACTTTTTTGTATAACCAACATACCATACTCTCCACGAAATTTTTTACCCTGTTTATGAAGTAGTTGAAAGTATTTTTTGTTCAAACGATTTTCTTTGGGAAGCATATGCTAGTATACACTATCTGGCTCTAGACAGTGGTCTTTTTCTCTTAAGTTTGTATTCATTACTTACTGTAAGGAATTTTCTTCCTTTGGCTTTTCTCCTCTTTAAAACCTTTTTACCATTGGCATTTTTGTTTCTTGCCATAAATCCAAACTTTCTGATTCTTTTTAAATTTTTTGGCTGATATGTTCTTTTCATTTTTATTTATTCATTCAAAAGCAGGCCTATTATATATTACCTTGTGGAGAGATAGCAAATATATTACATAAATTCTTTAAAGAAGAAATTCCCTTCCTATATGTATATTACTGATAGACAAAGGGCCAATAGAAAAGAAATCTTTCTTTACAAGCCTTTTTAAACATACAACTCTACTTTATCCACATTTTTTAGGAAATCAATATAATGAGATATTAGTCCCAATCGACCATGACTGCCCCTGTGTTTTATATATCTTCTTTATACTTTAATAGAGTATGGATAAAATTGATTTTGAACAGTATGCCCAAAATATTCCAAAACCAGAGATAAAAGAGGTAGACGCATCTACCCTTGATATAGATGTGGATGATGTATGGAAGATTGTTAATGAGAATTTAAGGATGGTGTTAGATAGGGTAGAGTATGATTCTTGGTTTTCAGGTGCATATCTTGAAAGGATTCAAAACGGTGTAGCTACAATTTCATGTCCAAACGAATTCAAAAGGTCTGCAATATTAAAAGATTACAATAAGTTTTTGCAAAGCTGTTTAACTAAAGCTACTGGTCAGAATTTGCAGTTAGAGGTTGTTGTAAAGGCTGGTGAATCACAAAGACCTAAAGAGAGATACAGGTTTGTTACTCAAACGGGTAACCCAGTAGTTGACCTATTTACAAAAATGGAGGGAGACAAAAAGAAGTATGAAGATGCTGTTAAAAAGGCTAGATTAAATCCAAGATATACCTTTAAGACCTTTGTCGTGGGAAGTAACAATAGACTAGCAGAGGCTGTTGCCCAATCTGTTGTTTCAGATATGGAGAATGAAAGTATTGCTAAATCATATAACCCAGTTTTTTACTATGGTAATACCGGCGTAGGTAAAACTCACTTAATGCAAGCAATCGGGAATGAAGTATTAAGAGTAAATCCTACCAGAAGTGTAGTATATGTTTCAATTGAACAGTTCCTTAATGAAATGATAGAGGCTATTCGAACTAAAAAGAATGAAGATTTTAGAACAAAGTACAGGGATGTGGACCTTTTAATAATTGACGATATTCAGTTTGTAGAAACATACCCTAAAACCCAAGAGGAGCTCTTCCACACCTTTAATACCTTGTACCAAGCGAATAAACAGATTATTCTAGCTTCAGATAGACCTCCAAGAGATATCAAAAATATTACAGATAGATTAAGAACAAGGTTCGAAGGAGGTATGGTGTGTGATATCCAGGCTCCAGAGTATGAGACAAGGTTGGCCATTCTAAAACAGATTATGCTTGAAAAAGGAGTAACCGTTCCAGATGCATTCTTGGATTTAATAGCTAAAAACATTGTAAATAGTGTAAGAGAGTTAGAGGGTGCTCTTAACAAAGTAATTACTCTCACAAAGCTTGGTCAGGTTCCATCTTACGAAGAGGTTGCTAGAATTTTACAAGTTGATATTGAGAGTAAAAGAAGAAGAGTTACTCCTGAAAAGGTTCTAGAAGTTGTATGCTCTGTCTTTGATGTATCAATACGTTCAATTAAAAGTCCTAAAAAGACAGCAAGTTTAGCAACACCAAGACAGGTTGTTATGTTTCTTCTTAGAACGGAGTTAGAAACTTCATTGCTAGATGCGGCGAAGTGTGTTGGAAGAAAGGATCACACAACTGTGCTTCATGCTTGTGCTGCGATTCCAAAAAAAATAAAGTCAGATTCTACATTGTCAGAAAAAATTGAAAAGTGTAGGGGAGATCTCTTCTATTAGTTAGTGTGGATTGTATGTGTATTATTGTTGATAACCTACTTAGTACTCCACATTCAAAAACGTTGATCTGTTAATAGAGTCCCTATTTAACAATGTTTCTTTAACAGACTCTTAAACACATAAATGCACATATTAACGATATTTATACACATTTTGTATACACATAGAAGAGAGACGGTAGTGAAGATATTTTAATGTATTGATAACTAAAATGAACAGTTAGGTTATCAACATTTGAAATTTATGAAAAAATCATTTACTAGAATCTGTAATTTAATTAATTTAAAACAGTTATCAACTTATCCATACTCTCTACTACTATGATAACTATATATATTTAATATTATAATAGTAGCAAAGAGATCCAATTTTAAGTAAAATATACTAGATAACTGCCTACTATCTAATATTAAATAATATGAAAATGCAATTTACATGTAACCAAGATACCTTAGCGAAATACCTAGAGATTATTAGCAGGGTAGTAAGTAGTAAACCAGGATTACCAATCCTTAATAATGTTCAGTTTGAAACAAGTAAGGGTAAGCTTCTAATGACTGCAACTGACTTAGAAATTGGGATTAGTACATGGATAGGTGCAGATGTTAAATCTGAGGGAAAAACTACAGTACCTGCTAAGCAGTTGACCGAGTTTGTTACATCTATTCCTTCTGATACAGTAGATGCTACTTTAGATAATCAAACTTTTAATATATCTACTACAAATAACTCTGCGAATTTCAATACCATGTCTGCAGAGGAATTTCCCTCAGTTGCTACTGTTACAGGGAAAAAACCTCTATTTAAGATATCTAAAGAGGATCTTTCTAAGGCTGTAAATAGAGTTGCATTTGCATCTGCCACAGATGATATTAAACCTGTTTTAACAGGAGTACTTCTTGAAGTTTTAGGAGAGAGTGTTTCTTTTGTAGGTACAGATGGTTTGAGATTATCAAGACAGATTATCAAGTTAGACTCTAGTGCTGAAAAAGATGTAAACATATTAGTACCTGTTAAAGCCCTATTTGAGTTAGCACATATTGTTTCAGAAGTAGGGGATGATGATGATGTAGAAGTATATTTAATAGAGGACAGAAATCAGATTCTGTTTAGGTATAGCGATGTAGATTTGGTATCAAGATTAATTGATGGGCAGTTTCCAGAGTACAGGCAGATTATTCCTACTGGATACAAAACAATGTGTAAGGTATCTAGATCGGATTTTCTTAACTCTCTAAAAGTAACCAATATTATAGCCAAAAGTGTGCTTGGGAATAAATTGATATTGGATATTGACCCCTCTAATGACAAGATAGTTCTTTCTGCTACACAAACAGATTTGGGTAGCAACAAGAGCACATTTGAAGGGAAGATAGAAGGGGATAGTTTAAAAATAGCTTTTAGTTCGAGATTACTTGCAGATATTTTAAATCACTTAGATTCAGAAGATATATCTTTTGAATGTTGCGAAACTGTTAAACCAGGAGTGTTTAAAATTATTGATGATCCTGATTTTGTTCATCTAGTAATGCCGATGATGCTTTAAAATCTTTGATTCTGTAACCCTGCCCATGAACAGTTTCAATTAAGCTTTTTCTAGGTAGCTTGTCTCTAAGCCTTTTAATATGTACATCAATTGTATTGGAACCTGTATAGCTTCTGTAATCCCATACATGATCTAGTAGTTCACACCTACTAATGGTTCTATTTTTGTTTCTAACCAGATATTCTAATAACTGATACTCCTTCTTTCTTAAATCAATATCACTATTCTTTGTTGATACAGTCTTGTTATTAGTATCAAGTAAGACATCTCCAATATACATTTTACTATCGACATAACTTAAAGGTCTTCTAAGTAGAGATTGTATTCTTGCTATTAACTCTTGCATAGGAAAAGGGTAGGAAAGAACATCATCCCCACCATTATTTAGGAAACTAACCTTATCTTTCCATGTACCAATACTACATATGCCCAATATCTTACTTTTGGAGTCTTTCTTACCCTTAACCTTTTTTAATATATCTAAAGTAGAATATTTACCTACCAGATTTGTATCTATAATTATTATCTCAAAAAGACCCCTATTTACTAAATTTACACTAGCGAAATCTGCACTATCCTGGGTGATATTATACCCATATGCAAGTAAAGAATGTTTAAGGATATGGGAAATGGTCTTAGATTTCTCTATAATTAAGATATTCATATATTAATGTATAAAATTAATTTTAAAGAATAGAACTAAAGAGAATGGATTCAAAACCCTATAATCCAAGAAATCTTAAATTTGTATTTGTACTTACATTTCTATTAATACTCTCTGTTGTAATTTTGTTGTATTTACTCTCATTAAGAAATTTCTTACCATTTAATACACAAAATCAGTATAACTGGATGAATATATTTACAGTTAGCTCTCTTCTTTTTTCATCTCTTTTTTCTCTTTCATCCTTGATATCCTACTTTTTACTACGTGTTGTTCTTAAAAAAGAGGAGGGTAGAGAGTTAAAGATAGTTTGTATAAAATGGGGGATGTTTTTTACACTTGGGATATTTCTCGTTGTATTACTAAATTTCTTCCATATACTTAATATATATTGGGGATTAGGAATCCTTTTAGTTGTTATTGCTACCTCCTTTGTTATATGATATTGATATATGGCTGAATCTTTCAAAAAGACAATAAAAAACGAATTTAGTGATATTATGGATATTCTCTCTGGAGAAATGAAACTGAGAGAGAGGGAGGAAAGTATTCAAAGGCTTAAAGAAGAGGCAAAAACTAGACAGAAAACTGAGAAAAGAAGAAGAATTGCCCAAAAGGAAATGGTATTAGAGGAGAGTGATATACCAACCAAAAAGGTAGTACAAAATATTAAGCTTTTTGAATGGGAAGCACCTGATAGATATAAACTTGATTTCAATAGGAAGAGTTTTTGGGTAATACTTGCATTTACACTTCTCTTTGTTCTTTTTTTGGCTATATTAGAACAGTATTACTTAATGGCTGCAATGATCTCCCTAATCTTCTTTATATATGTTGCTGGAACAAATAAACCAGTTACTATTAAACATAGGATAACAGCAAGGGGAATAGATGCAGGGGGGAAGCTGTATGAATGGTTTATGTTAGATTCTTTCTGGTTTTCAATAAAAAATGGGCAGTATTTTTTAATTGTTGAAACTAAACTAAGATATCCAAAGTCTTTAATTTTGCTTTTGGAAGGGGCAGACAAGGATGCAATATTTGTATTACTTCAGGAGAAAGTTTTGTACAAGGATATTAGGAAACAGAGTAGGATGGATATTCTCACTTATGGTAATTACATCCCATTTGAAGAGATTTAGTATATATTGATGTATAATTTCCAATAAGATATAGATGGAGAGGTGCTAGAGTGGTCGAATAGGGCACACTCGAAATGTGCTGTTCGGGATATTTCCTGAACCGTGGGTTCAAATCCCACCCTCTCCGCCATTATTAATATGTTTCAAGAACACTTTTTCTATAATTTACAAGTATATATAAAAATGTTAATGTGTACTTGGAATAAATTCATAAAACTATTGAAAGATGGACAACCAAATACAAACTGATAATCAAGAAACTCAAAACCCCAAAAAGGTTTCTATAAAAAGGATACTTATCGTCCTATGTATCATATTTTTACTATTTACCTCCCTTCTATTTGCATACCTTTATTATTCGGAGACACAGAAGGATATCAATACACCAGACCCTTCAAAGGCAGGAGCTGAAGATCAACCCCAAGAGGATGAAGATAATCAAGCAAACGAGGATGATGAACAGGGAGATAAAAATCAAATAACTTTTAGATTTAGAGAGGAACTCCCAGACTTGTTAGTTAAATTAGATTATTTAGGAGAATTTGAAGAAGTAGGGGACCCTGTTTTCCCCTCACACCAATCATATTGCACTAGGGGTAGGGATGTGTATGTTCCTGACTGTTTCTCTTATTATCCGAACAAAGAGATAATGATAAAATCTCTAGCAGATGACGAGACGATTGAATATCAAGATTTAAAGAAAGTTGCAAATATGAATGATACCTATTACTTAAAAAGAGAGATTTCATGTGATGATTGTGATCCAACAGGCCGGGTTATTTCATGGACCCCAAAAATACAGGTAAAGGGCTACGAGGCAATACATATAACTTTTTATTATAATCCAACAGAGCTTGCTGGTGAAAAAACAGATTATAATAAAGATGCTTACTCTAGGGATGGTGGGGAAGATTGCGTAATTGATCTTAGCAAGATTCGTAGTACAGAAGAAGGATATTTGGTATTCTCCGGAATGCAAGCAGGAGAATCAAATATAGACTCCTGTGAGACATTAAATAATATGACTACTTTTGAAATCAGCTTTCTTTAGATTAGAGGTTTAACGATATTTTGAATATACTCTTGTAGAACTATACAATCTTATCAATCAGTTTTAAATCCAACGCCTGTTGAGCAGTTGGGTATATACCCATATTTGAATTAGCTTTTATCATCTCTTCAACCCCTAAAGAGTTTTCTTTGGAAAGATTTTTTGTTCTTGTGCAATTATACCTGTTGATATATATTTGATTATATTAAATTTTTAAAATACCCCCGATGAAGAGAAAAGGCCTTCGAATTTTTGTTATCCTGGCAGTATCAATTTCTTTTCTAATATTATTCCTGTTACTAACGAAAGATTCCGATATACAAGAAACCATCGGTAGCAAAGTATTTACAAATATAAATAAGATATCTTGTATACGTGTAAACGATGATACACAGAGTCTCGAAGGTATTGAAGCATATGAAAACGGATCCAAAACAGTGGAGGGTATCCTATACGACGGAGGGGACAAAGAAACTTTTATTTATACTCTTATAAAAAATGGAGATATTATTACCTTTCAGCATGCATATGCAGACGTATGCCTAGTGTCGGAGTCAGAAGATAGCGAATTGGACATCTTAACCTATAAAGTTAGGCAGGTATATTTCACAAGCAAGAAAAATGTTGAAAAATATACTTTCTCTGTAACGATAGATAAGAATACTAACCAGGTTAAAGTAGTAACGCCAGGATTATAAAAGGCTGGAAAGCTTTAAAAATAGTTATTTTAAAACCCTCCAATTGACGACCTCAGAATTTTACTTTAAACTAGAAGTTAATAAAATTATATCTTAAACAAATGGACGAACAAATTACTTCCGTTTCCCCTCAAAAGAGAATCTCCCTCAAAAGAGTTGTTGCGGTTTCTTTAATTGCCATTTTAGCATTTACATCTCTTGTTCTGGCATATCTATACCTTTCTGAGGTATCTAGAGACACTAATTCTCCTGACACATCAAGTACACAGGATGGAGAAAACGAGGAAACAGAAGAAGGGGTTATCTGCGACTTTGATAAGCTAAAAGGAGATGCACAAAAAGACAATGCCAGGGTTAAACTAGCATATGAATATATTCTAGAACCCAACGCTTCACCAGCAAGTCCTTATGCAGCATGTAAAGAAACATTAAAAACAACAATTAAGAATATTTTTACTGAGCAAGAAGATATTACATCTGACAAAGAGGAGTTAGCAATGCTTAAATCGGAGATTGACGAAGATATGGTAAAGTATCTTATAGATGATATCTTTGTTGTATATACCCCCTATGGGAAAATATGGGAAGTCGATATAGTGAAAGAAACTGTTGATCTGCTTTGGGAGATAGAAAGTGAAAGCAGAATTGGAATTTATGATGCACATATCATAAGTGAATATAATACTTCCAGAATGTTTTTCTCCACAAAAGTAGATGGACTTGGAGGAGCAACCGAAGAAGACAACGAGGCTATCGATAACTTGATAGAACAATTGTGTAAGGAGAAAGATTTGGCAATATGGATGTATGACACTGCAACAGAGGCCGTAACAAGAATTGCAGATTCTGAACAATGTTTATAAATTGCTATGTATTAGGAGTTGAATTTTACCAAAGGAAGATACTGTTTAAGTAGCTTGTGTATTTCTGGGTTATTCTCAAATGTAAGTAATTCTAATTCTCTATCTAAATCTATCCACTGGTTCTTTACTACAACACCATCTTCATATGTTTCGGGCTACTTTCCTTCTCCCTTAGAACTATTTAATAGAGCTAAGAAATAGTGATCTGGTTTCATTTGTATTTCATCCCAATCTATTTCATACGTACTTGAACCCAAATACCTTAATAACGTTATATCTGTATAGCCAGATTCCTCCATTACCTCTCTTAAGGCAGCCTCTTCTAAGCTCTCCTCTCCTTCTTTATGACCTTTAGGTAATACATACCTTTCATTACCATCTTGCCAAACCTTCTTTATTACTAGCAATTGGATGTTGTTATTATCGTTTTTACGTACAAGATAACATCCCGCTGACGTATTAACTCTTCTTTGTTTTGCTAAAGACGAACTGTTTCCAATTCTTATTGTTTTTGGTAATACATCATTTCCCACGTCAACTCTAATTAATTTAATTATTAAAGTATATCAAATTTGTGTAAGTAAGAAGATACCCACATTTTTAGTTCCTGTGTGGACAAAAGAAAAAGAGTTGCTATATAGGGGTTTTAGGTATATATATTACTATATTATTCCAGTTATCATATTATCGGCCGTTATCTACTGCTATATTAAATCCCTTACATTTTTTGTATTATGTATATATGGGAGAGTCTGATTTAAATGCAGAAACAATTAATTTTGTTCCTACAATTCCAAAAGAAAAGAAGGAACCTAAAAATAAGCTGAAAATAACAGAAATAATGTTAATACTCTCAGCAGTAGGTATAGTCATATTTCTTGTCCTCCTTGCAATTAATCCAAACAAAGAGGCTGCAGAAGCAAGAAATTTAAAAAGATCTGCAGATATATCAACAATTCTTACATATGTGAGCTCTTTTGTTGTAGCTAATGACAAAACCATACCTACAGAGATTCCTAAATCCATGACCTGTGTTGAATATACTCACGAAATATGTAAGACAGGACCGTATGACTGCACCGATTTAGTTAATATGGGTTTTCTGACTAAGGAAGGTGACGAAGAGTTAGTTAATATTCCTAACGACCCCCTTTACATTTCAGTGAATGGTACAGGGTATTTCATATCTCATGATGGAGGAGGTAGTGTTACTGTTTGTGCCCCTCACGCAGAAAGAAATGAACAGATATCATTTTCTAAATACATGTATTAGAATGTAATTAGATATATCTATGAACAAAGAAATAACAAAACTAAAGGTTAAGGAAAGGGAGTTAATAATACTGGTATCTGTTTTTCTTTTTCTCTTGTTTGCATACCTATCTGGGAATTTTGCTTGGATGAAGGACTTTCAGCGCTTAGTAGACCTGTTTGCAAGCGTATTTGCTTTTTTCATTGGAATTCTAGCACTAGTTCGCTTCTATACAAAGAAAACATATACAAACTATCTGCTATTAGGTTTGGGATTTCTCACAATCTCTGTTTTAGATGGTTTTCAATTACTACTCTCATTTGAAGGATTTTCGGAATTTCTCTCAGTTAATACATCTGAAATGTTTCCAAGCAGTATTGTACTCTCAAGAGTTTTTCTCTCTTTGATTTTCTTTTTTAGCTGGATTCTAATGAAAGAGGAAAAGATAGTAAAAAGTTTTAAAGAGAAAGCTGCTTTTGCATCACTATTATTCTCCGTTTCTCTGTTTACAATAGTTGTTTCAACCTTTACCAATTTTTTTGAAGGTTTTGAATCATATACTTTTGCTATAGCGATGCAAACAATTGCCCTTATGGTGTATCTGATAACACTACTTGGTTACACACAAAGCAAGGGGATGTATAAACGAAATTTTGATTTTTGGATAGTATTTTCACTAACCTTTTCAATTCTTGCACAGATATTTTTCCTCCCATACTTAAATATTGAATACGAATTAATGTTAAACCTTTCAACATTAGCAAAGTTCTTTAGTTATACAATACTGATGATAGGGTTTCTTTCTAGCATATATGAGATGTACAAAAGCGAAGAGAGAGCTCAAAATGAATTAAAAAGAAAAAATATGCTTCTTACTTTAACTAAAAAGAAAGTAGAGGAGGCGTATATGATTTTAAGGGAAGAGAAGTGGAAAATATCTAAAGAACAGAAAAAGAAAAGTACAGACAAGATATTTAAAGATATATTAAAGAAGTAATATGTACTCTCCTAAGATAAAGAGGTATCAAAAGAAGTTTGAATATTCATATGCCTTTGGTGCGTATCCTGTATTAGATTTACTTAAACAGTATCCAGACAAAGTTTACAAGATTATACTATCAAGAGATGGGCTAAGTAGTGATGGGATAGAAGAGATAGGGGGCATATGTAAAGAGAAGAATATATTTGTGGAGGTAAATGACAGGTTAATAGAAAAGATAGCCGTAAAGGAGAACACATACGTTGTTGGAGTATTTAAAAAGTATGAGCTACATATTCAAGAGAATGAAAACCATGTTGTTTTAGTTAACCCTTCTAATATGGGAAATCTTGGAACCATTATTAGAACAATGTTGGGTTTTGGATTTAGAGATTTAGCAATAATTAGACCAGGCGTAGATATCTTTGATCCATTGGTTATTAGATCTACAATGGGAGCTATCTTTAAAATTAGGTTTGAATATTTTAGTAGTATAGAAGAATATTTAGAGAGGTTTCCTAAGCAGAATAAATATGCATTTATGTTAAAGGGAAGCAAAAGTATCAAAGAGATAGAATTTGTTAAGCCGTATTCCATAATACAAGGTAATGAATCAAAGGGATTAGATAGTTCATATTTGA
Organism: Candidatus Dojkabacteria bacterium UBA2259; assembly: GCA_002347605.1. Classification (GTDB taxonomy): domain Bacteria; phylum Patescibacteriota; class Dojkabacteria; order SC72; family SC72; genus UBA2259. Next base: position 65,367 of record DDXN01000001.1, read on the forward strand.
ATATTGGTCAGAGTGTATATATTCCTCATGGGAAAGAAATAGACTCTTTAAATCTTTCAGTAGCAACGGCAATTAGTTTGTGGGAGGCTTCCCAAAAGAGTAGGTAGTATAATAGTAAGATTTGTGTTATTATTGTATATTAAATTATACAAATTTAACACAAATATGAACAAAGTAAAAACATACAAAAGTATTACAAAACAGATAACATTTCCACAAAAGTTGATGGACAGAGTTGAGAGTAAGGCTGAAAGTTTAGGGTATTCTCTTCCTGCATATGTTAGATATGTACTTACCAAGGAGATTGAAAAACAATCATATCCAGTACTTGATGGTGTAGTGATAGATGAAGAGATGGTCAATAGTCTTAAAAAGGGTATAAAAGAACACAAGGAAGGGAAATCAAAAGAGCTCAAAAGTGTAAAAGATATTGAAATGTTCTGTAGGGGGATTTTGAAAGATGAGAATTAAATATCCCTTTAAATATACCCAAGACTTCTATTATAATTTCAAAAGGATTGCGAAAAAGGATAGGCGTTTAATAATTAGTATAGAAAAAGTTTTAAAGACACTATCTATAGAACCTTTTTCAAAATCTCTCAGAACTCATTATGTGGAAGTATCTTCTCTAGGAAAGGTATATAGCTCAAGAGTAAATGGAGATATCCGAATCTTATGGATAATTGATAATCAAGGGACCATTCTTATTCTAAGAGTCGGTAGTCACTCTGGTAGTTCAAAGGTATATAGATAAATGGTATAATATACACGTTCTTTAAGAATATGGGGACGTTAGGCTTTCGACAGAAGTATATAGGTGCTGTTGTCACAAATCGTTTTTTAGTTCGTAAAACTAAAACACAGATAAGTGTAGAAAACAAACTTAACGCTTTTGCAAGTAAGCTAAGGGCTGCATTTATTGCACCTTCTTATGCTTACAATTTTGCATAAGTTTGATCAATTAATTTTGGTCAATGTCTACCTTTCTTATCCCTAGTTAGGGGAGATAGACAGTCGTTACTAGGGTATAGTATGTATTCTTTGTCAGTAGAGGATCCATAGTGAATATAATTACTGAGTAGGTTATACTTTTTGTTAGATTTTTTAGTGTAATCTAGCTATATAAATCTAAATATATTTGTAAATGACATTGTACTTAGCTTTTGGACGTGGGTTCAAATCCCACCGTCTCCACCATATCAGGTTCGTTATTGGTAATTGCTTCAAAAAGGGTTATTGGAAGAGAATAGTTAGGGGTTCGATAACCCTCTATTTTGTCATACTCTAAATTCGTATCAAAGATAAAAGAAAAGAACTTCTGTTTTTGATATACATCGTAGTTTTCCCATACAGTATAAGGTTTCTGTAAAACCTCAAGAACTTCTTTAGAAGAGGTTCGATAAGGAATAGAGTAATCAACATCTGTCTTTATTCTGTTTTCCAGTATCTCTACCTCTTCTCCATATTTCTGAATTTGTTTTTCGTATTGTTTTAACACGGTTGAATTAGTGGTTCTAATTGCGAAAGAGGCGTATTTCTCTATTTCGTGTTCTATTTTCTCCTTGTTTCCTATGTCTTCTTCTCTTGCGTTTTGGAGGTTACCTATCTCTATCTTCCAAGCATCTTCAAAGATAGCAAGGGATAGGTTTATTAGGTCCTCTGACGCCCTGATTTGACCTAGAAGGGCACTAAAACCTGCATGTATGTCTTCTGCCCTAATGCTTTTCCCATACATCTCACACTCCTTGTTGGCACATTTGTAATAAGGGTGTAGTTTCCCTGTTTTACTTCTAGAAGATGCACCTGTCAGTTTCTTCCCGCAACAAGCACAGTTAATTAATCCTCTGAGGAAAAAATCCTCTCTTATATCTTTTCTTACAAAGGAAGGTGTTTTACCTTCTAAGATTTTCTGATTTCTTTCAAAGGTCTTAATATCTATAATACCCTTATGATGTCCCTCCCTTCTAATTACTTCCCATTTTGGAAACTCTATATAACCTGCATAAAAGGGGTTCTTAAGAAGGTTTGTAAAGGTTACAATCCCTTTGTTGGCGTGTTGGTTGTTGCTTATAACACCTTTCTTTTGGAGATATCTTACAGCATCAATTTTATTTTCGAATCTTCTATTAGCAAAACCCTCTAACGCCCCTTTAATAAACTCTGCATTCCTTGTAGGGATATCTATAGTCCCATGTATAGGGTCTTTTATTTTCTTGTATCCTAGAGGCGCACAGAACGCCCAATAACCGTTTCTAAGTCGTGCTTGTTGTTTCTGTATCACTTGTCTTTGGTTTTGTTGTCTTTCTAGTTGATTATGTGCCGCCTGCAATGTCTCAAAGTAGATTCCCTCAGGAGTATCATCAAAATCGTAATTCAAACACAATAGAATAACATCTCTAATTTTTAAGGCACTTCGTAATTTAATATGACCTTCGGTATCTCTTGCAAACCTCTTAAGGTCATCAAATACAACAACAAAACTTTTATGCGGATTTTTATCTATATACTCTAGCATCTCTCTCATTGCGGGTCTTTTCATAAAATCTCCTCCCCCTGTAAAACTGTCAAAGAAACTCCTTTCATAAGGGATGTTTTCTTCTCTTAATTTGGATAAGCACCTTTCTTCTTGACTCTCTAATCCATGTCCTTCCGTTCTCTGTTTTCTTGCAGATACCCTTGCATATATTAATCCAACTTTGTTTTTATAAAGGTTGTTATTGCGAAACGAACCCATTTCACTATCCATTTCTTTTTAATTCTAAGAGTTTATTTATTGCTTTATACATGCGATTCTCTATCGAGGTCTCATATCTTGCATAATAAGAGGATAAATACTCCATGTGAGATGTTGTAACTACTGGTTTATAACCGTCCCTTTCTTTAAAAGTATCTAAATCAAGTAGTTTTGATACTATTGTTGGGTCGATGGCGGTCTTCATTAGTTCTGCTTCTGCTTTTGCAACTCTTAAAAGTTTTATATAGGCAACTGAGATTCTTTCTATCAAAATCTCTTCTAGAGTGTTTTTAGGTGGGAAATCTTGAGATAGTGAATTATAAAAATTAAGGAAATCAAACTCCTCATACTCAGATACACTTTTTTTTAAGATACCATGCTTAACTGCATTGAATCTTGATACCTCTTTTCCTTCTTCGGTTTTGACTCCTCCCAATTTACTGTTTTCCCTGTTCGCCTCTAACTGTTTTTCTGTTATGTTCTTCATAAATCTTAATGTTTTTATTTATTATCTCTTTTGCTAAGGAATATATGTAATATCTGATTTTTTCAATGTCATCATTGCTTATATCCCTAGTGGGAAGGTATTCCCGACATTTTTCTACACTTAACATTTTATGTAATGGATAATCTGGTTCTAGGGTTTCTAGCAACTCAGATTAATAAGTAAGGGTTTCGATTTGTTCGACAACCTATTTCTTATCAATGCGTTCTAAAAGAACAACCTTGCCGTTTTCTTGCTTAATTAATAGTTCCTTTCTTCCCTCTTCCTTGAGTGCTTTAGATATATACTCTTGGACATTCTTAGGATTTTGAGTTTTCTTAACATAATCAATTCTGTTAATCTTTTTATCTTGCACGGATATTCTAACCTCTCCTAAATTCTCTTCTGTCATTATAGAAAAGAGTAAATCAGTTTCCTTCTCGTTTGGACTTATTACTAAGTTTGTATTGTAACTAAGTTCTGGTTTTTTAACACTTCTCGAGAATATATCATTTAATCTTATTACGATATGAGGGGAGGGAAGGGGACTAATTAATTGGGAATTTATATATTCTGTATCCAAGCAAAGGTCTGCCTCTCCTTTGGGAGTAATGACCAGAAGGACATTGTCTTTAATAAACATTCTTCCAATAAACAATTCAAAGTAGAGGGTGTCCTCCTTTCCATCTTCTCTTCTATGGAAAATACATTTTTTGATATTGTTAATCTTATCAAGGGGGAACCCGATTTTTCTTAGATCTCCTACAACACCTATCCAGAGAATATCAATTAAACTGAATTTCCTCCAACCAGAGTTTCTTCCTTTCTGTTTTAGTAATATATTTTTCTCTTCCCAATGATTGATGATTCTGTAACTTTGAGATGTAGAGGACATAGACACTTTTCTTTTTCTAATAATCTCTCTTACGGGAGAAAACTTTTCACCTTGATAATCCCCTAACCAGAAGTCAAACCAATCGCTGTGATGTATTGTAAAAGGTAAGATGTTTATTCCCATATATAAATTATACGCCAGTGTATAATTTAGTCAAGGGGATTGTTTAATACCCATCTTTGGTTATTCAAGCGATGTGGGATATAATAAATAACAAAAAGATATATGGACTCCACTTACAATAACAAAAAATTGACTTTATCAGAGATGCAGCAAATTGCAAAAGAAAGAGGAGGGGAGTGTCTGTCAGAAGAGTATGTAAATGTTATAACCCCATTAGAGTGGAAGTGTTCAGAAGGGCACAAATGGAAATCAACGCCACATAATATTAAAAGAGGAAGATGGTGTCCTGTTTGCGGTAGATACAAGAAAAGAAAGTATAAAACCAAATACTCTATTGTTGATATGAGGGAAATTGCAGAAGAAAGAGGAGGAAAGTGCTTATCTAAAGAATTTCTTAATAGTAACACGCATTTAGTATGGGAGTGTAAGAGGGGTCATCGATGGAACGCCCGTCCAACACAAGTAATTAGTGGTTCATGGTGTCCCTTTTGTGTGTATGAGGATAGGAAAAGAACCATAGAAGAAATGCAGCAAATTGCAAAAGAGAGAGGAGGGAAGTGCTTATCTACAGAGTATATAAACATTGATACAAAATTACTTTGGGAGTGTTCGAAGGGTCATAAATGGGAAGCAATACCCTACAATATTGTTTCTGGGAGAAATTGGTGTCCTGTTTGTAGGAAAAAATATATTGCTACTGATAATCCTTCGGGCTACACAATAAAAGACATGCAGAACATTGCTACTCAGAAAGGTGGAAAGTGTTTGTCAAAGAAATATCTGGGAAGTCATTATAAATTGACATGGAGATGCAAAGTAGGTCACGAATGGGAATCTCGTCCAACAACTATACTTAGTGGTGGGTGGTGTCCTATATGTTCAATAGAGAAGAGGGCGAATTCCTCAAGAAAGTATTCAATAAAAGATTTTAAAATAATTGCTGAAGAGAGGCATGGGGAATGTTTATCAACAGAGTTTACAAACAGTGATTTAAAATTAAGGTGGAGATGTAACAAAGGGCACGAATGGGAAGCAAGTGGGCGGGCAATTATTAACGGACAATGGTGTCCAATGTGTAGAACATATAGGAGAGAAGAGATTTGCCGTAATATTATTGAGTATTATTTTGAAAAGCAATTCCCTAAGAAAAGACCTAAATGGCTAATCAATTCCAAAGGAAATATTATGGAATTGGATGGATACAACGAAGAGTTAGGGGTAGCATTTGAACACCAAGGACTTCAGCACTATGAGGAAACAGAATTTTTCAATAGGGAGAAAGATTTAGCAACTCAGAAAAAACTTGATAGGGAAAAACGGGAAAAATGCTTGGAGAAGGAGGTCTTTTTATTAGAAATCCCTTATTTAATACCTGTTGAAGAGTTGGAGAAATACATCTTGAATCTTTGTGACGAGAATTCTCTTGCAAGAAAAATAAAGAGGGAAATGACAAGGGATGAGATTTTAAATGTTTATAGTCCTAAGGAGACGGAAGAACTAAGGGAGATAGCAAAGATGAGAGGTGGGAAACTGTTGTCTAAGGTTTATGTCACTGCCACGATACCCCTTGTCTGGAGGTGCAGCAAGGGGCACGAATGGAAGGCAAATCCCCACATGGTGAGAAGAGGAACCTGGTGCCCTATATGTGGCAATGATGTCCGTAGGGGCAACATAGAGGAGTGTATACAGTTAGCGAGGAAAATGGGTGGGGAATGTCTGTCTACAGAATATTTGAATAGTTACAAAAAGATGAAATGGAAGTGCAAAGAAGGTCATATTTGGTTTGCATCTTTTGGTCAATTGAAAAATGAAAACACATGGTGTTCAATATGCAGTAATAAAAAGAGGAGACTTGGCTTAGAGAGGATGAAAGAACTTGCGAGAGAACGGGGGGGAGAGTGTTTATCAACAGAATATTTTGGGATTGGGGAGAAATTAAAGTGGAGATGCAAATATGGTCACGAGTGGAATGTTGCACCAAAACATATTGTGGCAGATGACTCATGGTGTCCTGTATGTGCCAGAGAGGGGAGGAAAAAAACAATAGAAGAGATGCAACAAATTGCAAAAGATAGGGGAGGAAAGTGTTTATCAAAAAAGTATGTAGGCGTAAATGCACATTTACTTTGGAAATGTAAACAAGGTCATAAGTGGAAAGCAACACCAAGCAATGTTTTGCGAGGAACGTGGTGTCCTGCATGTGCTTTGACGCAACGGAAGAGGGGATAATTAAACCATCTTTATCCTAAAAGAAATATGTAACCGAGATTTTGAGAACTTTAATTTCTCAAGGTATCTTTATATAATCGTGGTAATGCAAGGAAAGAAGTTTAAAGTTAAAAGCGAAAGCGGTGATATTCAAGAAATTCTGAGTTTTGTCCTTGTTATTTTTAATGAAGTTTTACCAATTGCTGGGGAAGAAGAGTGTATTGTATTTAATGATTCCAGTGCAGAATGTCCTATGCTTATTACTAACAAGAAATCCTTAGAAATCAGATTAAACGTAGAGGAAGAATCTAAGTGGAACCAAGTTATCTATCAAATGTCTCACGAAATAATGCATTATGCTCTACGGCAGAAAAGAGAAAAGAAGGGTGAGATATTGAGTTGGTTTGAGGAAACTCTTTGTGAAGCATTTTCTTTATATACTATGTCGATTGCAATGACAAAGTGGAAGATTTGTAGTTTCTATAAATTGAATAAGAACTATTATAAGTATATTGGAAGTTACTTTAATAAAGAGTTGAATAAAAAGGGTGACAAAATATCAGAATGTGTTACCCTTGATTGTTTAAGAGAGATAGATAAAGAAGCAGAAACCCATCGAGAATGGAGATACGACATTAGAAATGCGGTTTTTGAATTGTTTAAGGTGTATCCGAAGGGTATTGCAGAGATTCTTGACTATTCAGAATACGTTGAAGAAGATATGTTAACGATCAACTTTTATAAGTGGGAGCAAAATAGCAGGTTCCCTCAATTTATAAAAAAACTAGCACTAATACAACCAGAGGTTTGTTAATAATTACATATTCAATTTCTCTGTCCTGGTTTCTTTTTCTCTTGGTTCTTCAAATTTTCCCATTTCTTTTGTTCCTCCAGTTCCAAGACAGGATCTATATACTCTTTCCCTAATAATTTCTTAATTCTTCTGTGAATTTCATCTATCTGAGTCCATAATCTTTGAACCTCGTTTACATGTCTCTCATATTCTTCATTGTCCGATACGTCCATAAGTTCACGTTCATAAACATTTTGACTCAATGCCTTAATGTATTCCTTCCAATCGTTAATAATTTCTGGAATTTTTGAATTATCAAATTTGTATCTCTCATAAAGTCGAGTAAAATTTTTACTACCACAGTCAAAGAATACTCTTGGATCAGTAAGGTGCTGTTTGAGATGGGAATTGTTAATCTGATTTAAAAGTTCAAATTCCATCTCTCTCACAGCATCATATTCATTGGAATAGTTATTCATATTACTAAATACTAAGATATTATCTTAAGTAGCAGAATTATAAATAAACTTTAATAATTTGTCCAATAGGTCCGTATTGTAAGTTTTTATTCTCCCAATTATGAGAGTGTTAGAGATATTATTGTTGTATATATTCAATACCAATGTAGTGTATCTATTCATACAGATTATTCTTGTCATTTAGGATATAATTAAGGGCAGGGGGATTGTATTTAAAGAATTCTGCCCATTGAAGAATAAAGGTTCTTAATGGGTTCGAACTTTTAACTACGATGTCCACCACTTTGATATTTGGGATATTAAGCTCGTTAACTATGCTGTAAGTAAGATACAATTCATTGGTTCGACATCCTTTATTTTGGAAATATTGAAATCCCTCTGGAAACATCTATTGTTGATTCAATGGTTCTCCACTCAAAATCTGGTCTGTTGCGTGGAGTTAGTATAATCCTCTATCTTGTTTTATGTAGTTTGTTTGCGATTGTTTTGCTAATATCTGAACTTAATTCTGTTATTAAAGCTGTCCTATTTATTCCATCATAGCTGTGGACATTTGTTGTTTATCTCCTTTAGATATTTGCTAAGATTAATACAATAATACCTAACACCATAAAAGGTACAAAAGGAATCTTTAATCCCTTAAACTTTTTCTTTTTGTAAGCAAATATTAATCCATATATCAACGCACTAAATACTGTTATATATTCCCAATATATTAAATTATTTAATCCTATTAACAACCCTGTTATTATCGCTATTCTTACATCACCCTGTCCTAGCGCTTTCTCTTTTGATATTAATACAATCAATTGGAATAGGCATCCTAATATTAATGTAGACATAATATTTTGATATGGAGAGAATACCCAATTATTAAATATTAATATTTCTGTATGAGAACCCTTTGCAAAGAACAGGAGGATATTAATTGTAAGCAATACAAGCATTAATACAAGAGAAGCTGTTCTATGTACTTCCATTTTCTTAAAATCAAAGTATGCAAGAAAAACCAAAGAACAAAACAATGCAATTAAGAACAGATAGGAAAAGATATCTAAGGAGGTAATAGGGGAGAGATATATAAATTTTAGGGTAAGAATAGATAGAGATACTCCTAAAAAAAGAACAAATACCCTCTCTACATTAGTACATTTTGTATTAAATATTTGAGATTTCAAAAGGATCAACATTAGTATTTAATTCTTTGGCAGTGTGAATAGATATACCATTAGAATCAGTTGCCTGTATATCTATTATCTTTACTTGAGTAAAGCCTACTTTGTTAGTTACAGTTACACTACAGCTCCAATTATCCATTGAGAGAACGAAAGTATTCTCATATGTAGGATTTCTTTTGATGATATATACCGCTTCTTCTAAACATGTTTCTGTATTACTATCTAGTATTTGATAGTCATAGTTCATTTTCCCTATTATTAATGTACTAAGGTTGTTGTAAAGAGAATCTATACCTGTTAACAAGAGAATTGGTAACATCACAAGTACAGTTGTAAGTGCTACATAACCTTTCATCTTAAAGTAAATAACATATTAATTGTATCTGTTAAGTCGCTATCGCCCTGAGATACCAAAGATATGGTTGTCCGAACGCCTATTAGGACACCATCTTTGTCCTGAGCTGGTTCTAAAAGAAAACCACTTACAATTATATTCGGTGGAGTTATCTCTACCCCATCAAAGTAGAGAGTATTATTTGAGATTGTGTATTGTTTATTAATACCTACAAATTCTAGTTCTAATATCCCCTGACTATCACCTAGCACAGAATTGGTCTCATTAATACTTAAGGCTTTGTTAAATGAGTAGTTAATATGTTGAGTAACAAATTCAGAGGATTGGTTAAGCTGTGCTTTTCTTATATTTCTTGTAGATGCTTCTTGGGTTGAGAGCATAAAGTTTAAGACTATTATTATAATTACTGAAAATAGCCCTATGTAAAGCATTGTTTCAATTAACGTTACTCCTTTTAATTTGTTATTTTTCATAGTTAATTACAATTTCCTCAAGTAAAGGTGTGGATATAGTATCAGAAGTAAATTCTACTTTGTATTGAAAATATCTTCCAGATAGGGATTCTGGAAGCATAAATATCCCGCTATCTTGATAGTAATCACTCTCGTTAGATGTTCCGTTTGGACCCATCCAGGTGCTACCAGCCATAGAAGAATCGTTACTAGATCTTAGTTGTACTTTTAAAGTAGTGCCTGTTGGTATTGTAGTTTTTAATCCAAGGATATAGTATTCGGAAGTATCAGAACCAGAATTAAATATCTCAGAGAGATATTGTCCAGTAGGAACGTAACCATCACCAGAGGTTCCTCCTCCGCCATGTCCTCCTCTAATAATTTGTAATTCTTGATTTGAATCTCCTGAGAGTATATAAGCATACACATTCGAATCTTTGTTTACCAATCCAATCATATTTATTCCGGCATCAATATCTAACTCGCCACAGATAGAGGGGTTTAATTCATTGGTCATATCAAATACAAGATACTCTTTTGCTCCAATTCCACCAATAACTACTTTGTTATCGGCAAAGGCGAGTGCACTTACTGACATTCCACCAAGGTCAACGGATTTAAGAATCTGGAATGTTGTATTTTTATTTGATGTATCTAAAATGAAGAACTCGTTTCCAATATTATTCTGTGTTCCAATATATGCCCTATTTGTATCCTCAGAGATGAATAGTGATGTAACGTTCATTGTTCCAATATTTACTTGGCCAAGTATGGAGTAGGGAGAAACGTTTTGGAGTATGAAGAAATCTGAATTCCCACCTTTAGTTGTAGCATAAATGTAGTTACTATCTACATAGATATCTGTTATTACAGCACCTGTATCCCCAATTGTTACAGTTTGTATTACTGTTGGGGGTACATTTAATTGTAAATTATTTAAACTAAAAATTGTAATTTTATTATCATGTGTAAGATATCCCTTCTCTCCTAGTGCAAATATATATTTCTGTTTTGTATTTGCATTTGGGATATTCAAATATGTAAAAACAGAATAGATTTCAGTTGGAGAAGAGACATCGAGGACTACCAACTCTTGACTGTTGTTATCGGTTGCTAAAAGGGCAAATTGATTAAAACCAAACACATCGTACACCTTGTATCCGTTGTATGTTCCTAACTCTTCAAGTACTGGTGGATCTCCTAATATGGAGATTTTCGTAAAGGATTCTCCAGCAGCATTTCCCCCTGTACCTACATAAACTAAATCACCTATTGTAAACAGTGTTGTGGGAATACCACTTCTAAGTAAGTCGCATGTTAGACAATCAGCTATATACGGAGAGGGATTACACCAATCTCCATACAACATGGAAAAAAGTCGAACTTGCCCATCTCCTGATCCGATTTCGGACATAGTATCTGTATATATTCCTGTATCAAACTCTGATTGAGTAGTCCATACTACAGAGTGAGTATTCCAATCATTAACATACATCTTTGGAGATATTGTATGTACTTGATCTAACCTATCTGTCCAAGATACATTTATGGTTATTAATCTAGAGTGGGGATCGTTACTACCATCACTCTCAACAATCTTTCTATCTAAATCCCTCAGGATCTCTTCTACAGTGAAAAAATATGTTAAACCATTCTGTTGAATATCTCCATCAACAATCTGGTACTTATCAATCACGTACTCAAGATGTTTTGGTTCTCCACCTGTATGTGCTGCAATATTGTACCAAGACTGAGATTTAAGCATTATTAATATCTTATGTACATTCTGTGTTAACTGTGTAGCTTTTGATTTTGCAGTAATATTCTCTAGTGCTCTTGTAGAGTCAATGACTAAAAATACCAGCATAGAAGATACTATCGTAAATATCCCGATTGCTAATAGAAGCTCTACTAAGCTAAATCCTTTTAAATTTTGTTTAAAGCTTTTCATATCCTATTAATCCTTCTCTATTTATATATACCCTTACAGAGTTTGTCCCATCTGTTACTATTAGAGTACCATAGGATGTGGGTTTAAATTCTCCTGGCAAAAAAAATATCTGGTTTGGGCTAGTAAGTACTATTGAGATTATATGTATATTCTTAGGATATTTTTTTAAATCTGTATCTGTTGATGTAGGGAGGGTATCTCCATCAAAAAGTGTATACGCATTGTTCTCAAAGAAAACTCCACCAGGGATATTTTTAAAAGTACATCTTTGTTGTTGGTAGTATATATCTGTTACTAATTGGTAAGCATAGCTCTCCAATTTTGATTCTCGTGTTTTGTTAACATCAACAGGAAATACTATCAAGGATAGAATCATCATTATGCTTAATGTAATAATGATTTCAAAAAGAGAAAATCCTTTTAAATTTTGTTTAAGTTTGTTTTTACCCATTTATAGTACCCATTAGTTGATAAATTGGCATTAGTATTGTTACAGCAAGCAGTCCAATTATCGCACCAACGGATATTAGCATTAGTGGCTCAATAAGGGTAACGATATTGTTACTCATTTCAGTTACTTCGTCTGAGTAGTATTCGTGTAGATACATAAGATTATCTTCTAATGTTCCGCTTACTTCTCCGACATTTACCATTTTTACAAAGGAGGCATTAAAAAATTTTGGATATCCCGAAAGAGATATTGAAAGATCTTTCCCATCTTGAATACTCTTATGCACAGCCTTTAGCACTTCGGAGTATGTGTAGTTGCTGGTTGTTGATGCAGATATCTCCAATGCTTTTGAAAGGGGTATTCCACTGGCAAGAAGAACACTTAGTGTTCTTGAGAATGATGATAGGATGTTACTTTTAAAAAGTGTTTTTAGTATTGGAAAATTTAAAGCCAACCAGCCAGAGAATTTCTTTCCAGTTTTTGTTTTGAAGAATACAACTATACAAACAACTAAAAGGATTATTCCAGCAAATATTGGTATCCACTTTGCTCTGATAACAGCTGCCGCTTCCATAACGAACCTTGTAAATGCAGGAACGTTTTCAAATGCTTCAAACAGAGTTTCTAACTTAGGAAAAACAAAAAATACCATTGCAAAGAACATAACAACAGTCATGGATAGTATAATTATGGGATAAATGATTGCTCCCTTTAGCTTCTTTTTTAACTCCCATTCTTTTTTTATTGATTCCGCAATAAATAGTAGGTTACTTTCTAGAGATGCTCCTGTCTCTCCTGCCTCTACAACGGATGCTACTGTTTCTGGAAATATTTTAGGAAAGAGTCTCATACTTTCAGATAGAGTTGACCCTTTATCTATTTCTTCTGACATATATTTATATATCATATTAAGATTCTCATCACTCGACTGTTCTGACATAGTTTCAACGGCCTCAGATAGTGGAATACTTGCCTTTAGAAGTGCAGCTAAAGATTTTATAGAGATTAGAAGATTAGCCATTGAGACAGAAAGCTTTTTAAGCTTTTTGTACTTTCCTGCTCTTTGTTGATCTTGGGTAGTGTTCTTTTTCATTCTTTTATTGAAATTACTTTTGTTAATTCCCTAATATCTATGTATCCATTTTTTAGTTTCTTGACTCCATCTTCAACCATTAATCTAAACCCCTCCTTTTTAGCTACTGCTAATATATCATCAGAGTTTGGGTTGCTTATTACGATATCTCTTAAGGCCTTTGTCATTGGAAGTATTTCATATAATCCAATTCTTCCAGAGTATCCAGTGTTATTGCACTCTTTACAACCAACAGCTTTATACATTTTTGACACGTTTGCTAAATGTTTCTGGATATCAGGTCTTAATTTGATTATTTCTTTGTGTGTAGGCTCTCTACTTGGGGTATATTCTTTTTTACAGTTATTACATAATCTCCTTGCTAATCTTTGTGTTACAACGATATTTACAGTAGAAGCAACTAAGAATGGTTCTATACCCATATCAATCAACCTTGGTATTGTGCTTACCGCATCATTTGCATGTACAGTTGAAAGAACTAAGTGCCCAGTTAACGCTGAGTTAACAGTAATTCTTGCAGTCTCTTTATCTCTTATCTCTCCAACCATAATGATATTGGGATCTTGTCTAAGAATTGATCGAAGTCCGTTTGCAAAGGTTAAATCACCTTTCGGATTAATCTGAATATGGTTTACTCCTTCAATACTGTATTCGACAGGGTCCTCAATCGTTGTGATGTTTACATCTCTTGTGTTAAGTATTTTAAGAATAGAGTAGAGGGTAGTAGTTTTACCACTTCCTGTTGGTCCTGTTACAAGGAAAAGGCCAAATGGTTGTCTATATGCTTTTTCTAATTTTATTAAGTCTTCTTTTTCAAACCCTAGATCCGTTAAACCATACGATCTATTTGCTTGAGAGAGAAGCCTAATTACAACTTTTTCTCCATATGTTACAGGGAGAATTGAGATTCTTGCATCAACATTATAGAAATCTTTTGTTTGTTCTTGTGTATTAGAGAATTTACTGATAAGACTGGCAATGGCACTGGGTTTCTCTTCTTCCTCATCTTTCTTTTTCTTTTCTGTTTTCTCTTTTTTTTCTTCCTTCTTATTCTTATCTTTTTCTTCCTGAATCTTTTTTTCATCCTCTTTTTTTACTTCCTTCTTTTTTACTTCCTCCTCTTTTATCTCTTCCTTCGGAAGTTCTATAGCTTCCCTCTTTACAGTAAAAAGAATTTTTCCATCTTGTGGTGCAAAATGAATATCGGTTCTTAATTTTGATCTTACTTTGATAATAAAGAGTAGGCTATCCTTAATTTCTGGTTCTATTGGTATGATATCTCTTAATACGCCATCGATTCTGTATCTAACGAGTAAGATATTTTGATCTTTTGCCTCGATGTGAATATCAGAAGCCTTCTTTCGTAACGCATCCAAAATTAATGCATCCAAAAAGTCAGATACATTTATCTTTTTTTTAATAACATCATCTGTAAGTTTTAAAAGCTCAACCATGGCAGTATGGATAGCTTTAGGCTATCTGATATTCACTTATATATTTAAATTAGCGGTTATCTTTTTACGACAATTGTCTTACCTTGTGTTTCAGGTGTAGCAGAAATTTGAACCCTTCCTGAGACTGTTTGACAAATGGAATAACCAGTATCTGTTGCATCACCCTCACTTGGATCCATAGGAATCTCAACAATATATTCCTCAACTAACTTGTTTGTACCATCTCCCGCGAGGTCAACACAAGCCGTGCCTGTACCTATACAGGTTTCTGTTGGACATGTAGAAATTGTTCCTAAATCAGCGAGAGTATGTCCTTCTTCAGAGGTATACTGTGTTACAGCATTGAGAATCTGTAGCACGTCAGCACTTCTTTGTGCATCTCTCGTATCCCTAAAGTTCTTTGCAGGGTTAATTGCAACTATTGTGATAGTAGCGAGGATTACCATTAAAGCTACTACTACTAGGATTTCTATAAGAGAGAATCCTGCATACTTTTTTCCTTTCATAAAGAAAAAATAAAAATTTATATATATTTAATATACCTTTGTATATCTTGAGTGTCAATTAGTAAGTTTGATAGATGGTAAGAACCATATCTTGTAATATCTGATCAATGACTAATAAGTCCTCTAGCGTAGCATCCTCTGTTGCACCATAGTCAAAGACAGAAGATCCAGGACCACCCTGCACATGGTAAAGAGTAAGATCATAGAAAGCTACTAAGGAGGGGACACATGGTGGTTCAAAGTAAGTGTTACCTAAAATAACATCATACAGATATGTTTTTCCTATTCTCCTAAAGGGGAGATTTAACCAAGTAAACTCTTCATACTCGGTATCTGTATAGTCAGTAATATTTATTGTTTCACCACTTCCCTCATTGTCTACGAGTAACTGTTCATAATAGGTAGTACTTTCATCATCAAATTTTGCATAGTTAGGACATCCAGCAAATCCAAGACCAGAGACAGCTTGCATGTAAAAGATTTCAGTATCTCCTTTAAATATTTTTAAACCAGTGAGACCTGAATAGGTTCCAGGAGTTAACATGTCCGTTCCCTCCCCATCAGTGTACTCTGTTATACTCCATCCAAGAGGCAAGTTTGTTGATATGTATTCTCCTTGAAATATTGACATGTCTACGGCATCTTCTTGTGCTTCTTCTGTAGTTTCTTGTTCCTGAGTCTTTTCGTTTGATTCTTCCGGAGAGAGGTTTTCAAGTATTTTTAAAGTGAAGATAAAATAGTATGCTATTCCAGTAAAAAGTAAAAAGCCAAGGAGAAAGAGCAAAGCTTTTGGAAATTTTACTCCTTTTTTCTTCTTAACAATCTCGTTGACAACGGGTTCTTCCATTTTTGAAAAAATTAAATTTATATAGATGACACTTACTCACTTGTTTGAGTTGTATCATTAAGCTCATCTTTATTACATACTTCTTCTGTACATACAATTTCTCCTGTGTGACAAAAGCAGGTATTACACCCATCCGTTGAGTCAAAAATCTCTTTATCAGCATATGCCCATCCACCATATTCACATCTAGGTGCTTCCTTTGTAGGAAGGATATTGGATGTAAAGAAGATATAGCTGATTAGACCAAGTACTATTGTTCCTAATGTAATAGATAGACCGTATGCAAAATTTTTCCCCTTATCTTCCACCCTTCTTTTTTCCCCATTAATTTACTCCTAATTAAGTATATACAATGGCTCTACGGTTTGCCAGAAAGAATATTCTTTAGGTTATCTAAACTACTAAAGACATGTACTCTTGGTAATGAGAGCCTTTTACTAAAGTAATGATCAATTGATTTTCCACAACTAGTTCCAAGTAGGTATCCTGCTTGAGATACATAAGTATATACATCTTTGTCAGCGACACATCCAGGATACGATATAGCTATCACATCTTGCCCAATTGCACTTCTAAGTGTATATCTGCTTCCAACTATTTCTGAATACAGTCTTTCCTGATTATTTTCTCTTACTAAATCAATATGTGAAGCAGAGTGGGATTCAACAATCATCCCATTTCTTGCCATCTCTCTTAACTGATTGTAAGTAATAGAGCTTCTACTTGATGGGATATAGAAGACTCCAACTAATCCATATTTCTTTAGTAAGGGGTACCCGTTTGTATACTGTCCTTTCGTAGCGTCATCAAATGTAATCATTACACTTTTCTGAGAGGGATTTTTGCCTGTTTTAAGAAGGTTGTAAAACTCTTGAGAGGTAAGGCTTTTGTAATTCTTCTTAACAAGGTATGCTAATTGTTCTTCAAATATTTGGGGAGTAACATATAGGCCTGTGACAAACCTTGAATCGCTGTTTGGCATTTGATCTATATGGTGATACATAAGAATTGGGACTCTTACAGATCTTGAACTTTGAGCAAGAGGTGAGATATCGTAAGTTTCATTGAAATTACTATCATTTACAACAAATTCTTGTGATATATACATTGGATATACATACTCTTTTCCATCTATTACCGATATTTTCCAATATACATCTCCCTGTTTATTTAAATTACTGTTAAATACAACATTTCTCAAATCCCTTCTTACTCTACTATCTGTATTAATATCATTTGGATTTTGTGAATATATTACTAAGTTATTTAAAAAAGTAATTAATTCCTCTGTATTAATATTTTTAGAGAGAGAGTTAATTATCCTTGTTTTGTAATACGCCTCATTAATACTATCTGAATCGGTATGTATTAAGAAAGTTGAAATATTGGGAAACACATCTTCATTTTCAAGAGTTGTTTCTGATATTTCGGACAATGGGGGTTGTTGAGTGTTTTGTCCGAATATATACTCTTCGTAGATATTGTTAAAGGAGGTTTTTTGTATTGAAATATCTTCATCTAGTTGCTTAGGGATATTTGTTAGTTGTATGGAATAATTTTTAATTTCACTATTTAAATATTCGTTAATATACTCTTGTGGGATTAGAATAGGGACATTTTTTTCAATTAGTTCTTTGTATGCATCTGTAATATTAGTATGTTTACTTTTTGATATTGATTCTCCATACACAAGTAGGGTGGTTTTCTGATGTTGAGTAAGGGATATCCCCAAAGAGTTTACTAGAGAATCATAATCTGAGGGGAATTTTGGCAAATCTAAATCAAATTGTAATTGGGGGTAGTTCGTATATGGTTTTTTGAATGTTCAAGGGCTTGGGGGGTATCTCTTGTGATGTGTTACCTTTCTTAAATGTTAAGCCAAAAGTTGTGTAGGAGACATATATTAAACAGAGAAGGAGGAGTAGAGAGATAACAAAGAGGGGAATAAAGGGGGTTGATAGACCTTTTTTACTTTTCTTTTTCTTAGCCATTGTATTATTCCAATAAGTATCTAAGTTCTTTAGAAATTATACCCTTACCCAATCCATACATTTCTCAAACATTTGTCTTGAAGAATTATTCCAATCAGTAGTTTCTTGACTATGATCTCCATTTTCAATCAACTCTGTAGTTTTTAAATAGTAGGCAGCATAGGAAGCAGCAATTAAGGGTTTAATATTATCTATCTCTCCAGTTGTTAAGTTATTAACTTCTGTATATTTCTCAATAACTTCCTTAAGGATCTTCTCCCTTTCATCCCAAGAGTCTTGTGCAAGACAGAACCATGCCAAAAAAACAGAAACTTCATAAATCTTGAAATCTCTTCTAGCACAGCCATAATCAATAATGCATATATTTTTTTCATTCTTAAGAACATGTTGTCTTTGCATATCGCCATGTATTATCCCTTTAGAAAATTGAGAATAATCTTGTTGCTTAAGAAATTCTACTAATGGTAATATTTCTCTTCTGACAAGTTCATTTTGTACTTTACTTTTATCATGTTCTGTTACTAAGTTCTTACTTCCCCAACTATCATAGCTTTCTTCTACATCAAAATTGAGGGTATTAAGTCTAGAGATATTTTCAGTAACTAGAGCAATCTCATCAAGGGAGGGCTTTATGAATTTAAAACTCTTTCCCTCAAAAAAGCTTGTAATTATTGAATACGACCCATTGAACAAATAGAAAGAGTTTTTGTTATTTGGAATTATTTCTAATGTTTGTACTCCTATCTTCCTTGCCTCTTGAATAATCTTAATATAGTCCTTTATATTCTTTTCTGTTCTGTCTTTTGAGAATATTTTTAACACATATTTACCATTAGAGGTGCTAAGAAAAAAATTAGCATCTTCATAACCTTCTTGTATGGGTGAATATTTTTGAATTGTTCCAATATTGGGATACTCTTTTTCTATGTCCTCCATATATCGCTCAAAGGGGACCCCTAGGTTTATTCTTTCAAAAAGTTTATTTGGGTTCATACCATATAAGTATACAAGAATTAAAGTGGATATTGCATGAGATTTTTTGAAACATATCATAACTGGCGGAGAGGGCGGGATTC
>DDXN01000010.1 GCA_002347605.1 Candidatus Dojkabacteria bacterium UBA2259
GCTTTCTTCTTTGGAGGGTTCTTTTTGGGCAATATCTTCCTCTTCTACTACCTCTTTTACAATTTTTTCCTCATCATTGCTTACTGCATTTGGTTTGAGTCTGTACCATACATATGGGGAGATGGGTATAGCTACGAGTACTAGAGTAATTAGAATCAATCCAAAACCTATTATTTGATATATGTTTAGTATCTTGTTAAATTTCTCATTGTTTTTCATATATTTATACATTATCACATATATCTATGTAAGAGAAAACAGTGTAGGTATGGGTAATAACTAAAAAAGTCATAAGGGTAAATATACAGGTAGTTAATATCAGATATTAGGTCAGGAAATATATTTTAGGGTGTGTGAGAATATATTAATAAATTATTAGGAGTCTGAAAATGAGAGAAAGTATTAATGAATTAGAAGAGTTGAGAGTGTTGATAGAGAGACAATTTAAGATGTTAAACAAAAAGATAAGTGAAAGTGACAAGAATGTAGTTAAACTTCTTAAAAAGGTAGAAAACGAAGAAATAGTTAGTCAATACACTCCGATGGTACACGAAGGTAGCATAAGGATTAGATCATATATGGATAGTTAGCATATATTTTTTTACAGTATTGCCATTGTTGCGACCCTATCATCTTTGCCAACATTCATTACTTTTACTCCACTTGTTTGTCTCTTTAATGTAGGTATTGCATCGATTGATGACCTAATAACTTTGGATTTTTCAGAAATAACTACTATTTCAGCACTAGGGTGATCCATTACTCTTGCTACAGCAACCTTACCTGTTTTTTCTGTTACCCTAAAGGTAAATATTCCCATACCACCTCTTTTTTGCTTAGTATACTCTGCAAGTTTTGTCATTTTCCCATATCCATACTCTGAAAGAGTAAATATCCTGTTCTCATTTTCTCTAATTACTCCCATACCGACAATAAAGTCAGTTTGAGATTTGAACTTCATTGCTGTTACACCTCTTGTGCTTCTCCCTAACGGTCTTACGTCCTTTTCACTGAATCTAATTGATTTACCCTCTGAGGTAACAAGAAGTATTTCATCATCTCCAGTTGTAGGTTTTACCCATGTTAATTCATCATTTATCTCTAACTTAATAGCTGTTAATCCATTAGCTCTAATTTTTGAGAATTGTTCCAAGTCAGTTTTTTTAACAATTCCACCCTTTGTAACCATGAGGAAATATTTAAAATCTCTTTTTTGTATCACCCCATTGATATCTTGTTTCTCCTGAATCTCCTCTGAACCCATAATACCTCCCTTAGGATCACGAGTGAGAATAGATGTAATTATTTCACTTTGATCTAGCTGTACTAGATTGATTAAAGGAATTCCCTTTGCTGTTCTACCATACTCTGGTATTTCAAATATTCTTGTACTAAATACTCTACCTCTATTTGTAAAAAGAAGTAGTTCATCATGGGTATTACATAAAAGAACATGCTCAATGAAGTCACCCTCTTTTGTATCTCCTCCAGAGATTCCCTTACCTCCTCTTTTTTGAGTTTGGTATGTGGATGGTGGGACTCTTTTCACATATCCAGAGTGAGTAATTGTGATTAAAGTTTCCTCTTGGGCTACCATATCCTCCTCTGATATTTCATTTATCTTTCCCTTAATTACTTTTGTTTTTCTCTTGTCTCCATATGTTTCCTTAATTACTTCTAAATCAGTACTAATTATTTCCAGAATTCTATCTTGGCTATCAAGTACAGCATTGTATTCAATTATCTTTTCCTTAGTTTCTTTGTAATCATTTTGTAATTTCATTCTCTCTAATGCAGCTAATCTTCTTAGTTGCATATCCAATATTGCCTGTGCTTGAACCTCTGTGAACTTAAATTTATCCATTAAATTTGTTTTAGCACTTTCTTGTGTTTTAGAACCTCTAATTGTTGCAATAACCTCATCTAAGAAGTCTAAAGCTTTTAATAGGCCTTCTAAGATATGTGCATGATATCTTGCTTCTGCTAAATCATATTCATATCTTCTAATGGTTACAGTTATTCTAAAGGAGAGGAATAGCTCTAACATTCTCTTTAGAGAGAGTGTAATTGGTTCTTGATCTACTAATGCAATCATATTTGCATTAAAGGTTTTTTGCATCTCTGTGTATTTAAACAGTTTGTTTAAGACTGTTTTAGGTTGTGCATCTTTTTTAAGAATAACTACTACTCTAATACCATCTTTGTTTGATTCATCTCTAATATCTGCAATACCAGTTATCTTTTTGTCTCTTACTAAATCTGCAACTTTTTCAATCATGTAAGCTTTGTTAACTTGGTAAGGGATTTCAGTAATGACAATATTGTATCGACCATTCTTACCCTCTACAATTGATGCTTGTGCTCTTTGCAATATCTTTCCTCTTCCTGTTGCATATGCATTTAATATCTCATCCCTATCATATATAGTTCCTCCTGTTGGGAAGTCTGGTCCAGGAACAATTTCAATTAACTCTTCCGGTGATATTTCTGATTTAAAGTCTGGATAGATTACCTCTTTACTCTTCTCTATTCTTTCTTCTATCTTTTGTATATCTTTTTGATATTCTAGGGAGTTAGTGTCTACATAGTTCTCAAGGTACTCCTCTGGCTTGGAGTTTAATGTTTGAGGTATTACCTCTTTTGATTCTTTAGCTTTTCTAAGTTCGTTGTATATGGCTACACCTTCCCATCTATTCTTTCTTTTAATCATCTCCTGTAGGGCATCAATCAGTTCACCAAGATTGTGTGGAGGTATTTGTGTTGCCATACCTACGGCTATACCTTGACTACCGTTTGCCAAGAGATTTGGAAAGAGTGCAGGTAGTACTGTTGGTTCTAGTCTTGTTCCATCGTAGTTTGGAACAAAGGTAACGGTACCTTTGTTTAAGTCCTTCAAAAGCTCAGGAGTAATCTTCCCCATTCTTGCTTCTGTGTATCTCATTGCAGCAGCTGGGTCTCCGTCTATGGAACCGAAGTTCCCCTGTCCTTGTACTAGTAGGTATCTTGTTGAAAACTCTTGTGCTAATTTTACTAATGTTGGATATACTACACTCTCTCCATGAGGGTGGTAGTTACCCGATGTATCACCTGCAATTTTCGCACATTTTCTAAAATGTGAAGATGGAGACAGGGTAAGATCATTCATTGCGACGAGTATTCTTCTTTGTGAGGGCTTAAGCCCATCTTTTACCTCTGGTAGTGCACGGGATACAATAACGGACATAGAGTAATCTATGTAGTTAGATTTCATTTCATCTACTATTGATCTAGGAGTAATCTCACCAGGTTTGAATGTTAGATCAAAGTCTAAATCAGAGTCCTCTTTAGTTGAAATGATCTCATCTGGTTGATGATTTTCTATTTCTATACTTTCTTCCGCTTTTTTAATTATTTCTTCATTATCAGGCATTTTCCTATCTGTTTATGTTATATCGCATTTTTATTTATCTCAGATTCAATTGTCGAGATTCTACCATCATAATCTATTGCATAAGGTAGAAAGGCTTGAAAAGTATCTTCACCTACTTTAAAGTCAGCAGGTTTTTCATTTGTGATTGAATTAATACTTTTTTTATCTATTTCCTTATTTGTTCTATCATAGAAGTGAGCAAACAACACTGTTTCGTGAATCTTCTGCTTTTCTAAGTTCACTTTTCCACGTTCATTTTGTGTTAGATGATTTTCTACGAATGTAAGTAACTCTGTTGACTTTGGGTCTTTCCCAAGAATTTCTACTATTGTATGATTTGTTTCAGGAAGCTCAGAAACCAACCTTCTTTTGGCTATTTCTGTTTTAGCATCTCTAAAGTCTTGTGCTTTTCTTATTTCAGCTACTACTCCTGTGTTTTCTAACATGTTATTAATTTAAAAAATTAAACATCCAAATTAGCTCTTTTAGCATATTTCTGGATAAATCTACGCCTTGGTGGAACCTCTGTTCCCATTAGCATTTCGAATACCTTTTCTGACTCTTCAGCATCTTCAATATGAACCTGCTTTAGAGCTCTATTTTCGGGATTCATTGTAGTCTCCCATAGCTGGTCTGGATTCATCTCTCCTAATCCTTTGAATCTGTTTGAAACAGGTGTTTTACCTGCAGCTTTTGCTTTTTTAACAAAAGCATCCTTTTCAATGTCATTTAAAAAATAATATTTCTTTTTACCAATCTCAACCTTATGAAGTGGAGGTTGTGCTACATATATATATCCATCATCAATTAAAGGCTTAAAGAATCTGTACAGTAAAGTTAGAACTAATGTTGTGATATGCAATCCATCAACATCAGCATCACTCATTATTATTATTTTATGATATCTCAATTTACTAATATCTAGAGTTGTGCCTATTCCTACTCCTAGTGCGGTTGTAATATCCTTAAACTCGTTATTTCCCAATACTCTGTCTACCCTATACTTATGGGTGTTTATGATTTTACCTCTAAGTGGTAATACAGCCTGAGTATGTCTGTCTCTTCCTTGTTTGGCGCTCCCACCAGCACTATCGCCTTCCACGATGTATAGCTCAGATTCTTTAGGATCATTACTTATACAATCTGCTAATTTCCCAGGAAGTGTTGTACTTTCTAATGCACTTTTTCTGATTACCGCATCTCTTGCAGCTTTAGCTGCAGCCTTGGCTTTGTAAGAAAGAATTGCTTTGTCAATGATTGCCTTTGCTTCTTTGGGATGTTCATCAAAGTATACAAGTAATTCATCTCTAATTACTTTGGCAACAGCATTTTTAACCTCTGGGTTATTCAACTTTATTTTTGTCTGTCCCTCAAATTGAGGATCTGTTACTTTTACAGAAACCACTGCTGTTAACCCCTCTCTTACATCATCTCCATTTAGGGATGTTGTTAAGCCTTTTAGGAGTTCAGATTTTTGAGCGTATGTATTAATTGCACTTGTTAGTGCAGTTCTGAAACCAGCTAAATGAGTTCCACCTTCAGGGTTAATAATGTTGTTAGTGTAGCACTTTACATTCTCATCCATACTGTTGGTATATTGAATTGCTGCTTCAACAACAATACCCTCATGCTCTTTGTTAACATAGAAAGGGGTTTCGTTTACCAATTTTTCATCAATGTTCATAAAAAGAACATACGATTTTATTCCATCTTCAAAGTAAAGATTAAATATTTTTGGTGATTTCCCTTCCTCAACTCTCTCATCCATTACGGAGATTCTAAGCCCTGCTGTAAGGTAAGCGTGTTGTCTACACTTTCTAATAATCTCTCTAAAATCAAAACTTGTTTCTGTAAATATCTGATCATCAGGCATAAACCTATGTTCTGTACCAGTCTCACCTCCTTCTACTTTTCCAACCTTTTTAATTGGAGCTTGAGGAATACCTCTTTTGTACTCCTGTTGATATATATAGCCATCATTCCATCTTACGGTAGTAATCATCCACTCTGAAAGTGCATTTGTACACTTCATACCAACACCATGTAAACCTCCTGATACTTTGTAAGCTCCCTGTTCAAATTTTCCACCTGCATGAAGGTTAGTCATTACAGTTTCAAGTGTGGATACTTTTGTTTGAGAGTGTTTTTCTACAGGTATTCCTCTCCCATTATCTTTAACAGAAATGGAACCATCTTTGTGAAGGGTAACCCATATCCTTGTACAGTATCCACCAATAGCTTCATCAACAGAGTTGTCTAATATCTCTGTAAATATATGATGAAGACCAATTCTATCAGTAGAACCGATATACATAGCTGGTCTTTTTCTAACTGCTTCTAATCCTTGTAATACTTGGATATTTGATGCTCCGTAGTCACTCTTTTTAGGCATTATCTATCTTTGATAAATTAGTATGTTCAAAATTCTTTTCAAGGCCCAATTTATATTCTATATATTATAGGGCGAGATGTTAAGAGGCAAATTATGTTGTCAATACAAGGAAAAGATTCTCAAGTAGTAATCTCCTGTTCCCATTTGCATCTATTCTTTTTCTAGTTTTTTGTACCTCATGGATATTATCACAAATTTCTTTTGTATGCTTGTCTTCCCCTATACCTTTTTCTAAAAGTTGTTGAAAATACAACTCAAGTTCAGTGAGAAATTCCTGTGTATCTGTTTTCTCTTTAGAGATTTTTTCAATATCATTAAATGCCTCAATTAGATTTTTCCCTAATATACTGGGTAATTCCATTACTTTGTTTTCTTTTCTAACATCCTTTGTATATATCTTAAGGGACCTTGAGAGTATTGTAGGTAAAAGGATTCCTTCCTTGGAAGTTGTTAATATATATATTGTATTATCTCCACTTTCCTCAAGAGTTTTTAAAAAGGAGTTTTGTGCTTCTGTAGTTAATTTGTCAGCATCATATATTATTGCAATTTGAGCAAGTTGCGAGTAAGGAGTGAATACCATTTTCTTTTGAAGCTCTTTCACATCGTTGATTCCAATACTATTAGTATTACTGCTACTAAGGATGTGAATATCGGGAGGTGTTGATTCTAGAATGTTGTCTTTTGGTTCTTCTTTCCAAAATTTTTTAACAATTCCTTTTATACTATCTTTAATATTTTCAGTGTGATTTCCGATAATTAGATATGTCATAATCATACATTTTACCATAAAAGGGGGGTGAATTGCTAGTATTAATATGCTTAAAAACATTGATATTGCAATGATTTTATACATATTAATTAAACAATTCTATCTTCAATTACGTTATAGGTCGTGCAAACTATTTTTCATACTGCTATTATTATCTAATATTAATTTACTGCCTATTTTTTGTGGCTCAAGAAGGACTATTAGCATATTTACAGAGACAGGGAATTATCAGCGACGCTGATGCAACTCGTGTTGAGGTTGAAAGATCACGCTCTCCGAAAAATGAGGAATCCATTATTAGGGAGATGGGTCTTGCAGATGATTTCTCTATTGTTAAGGCTAAGTCTGCCATATTCAATATTCCATATGTCGATTTGTTAGAGACTACAATTCCCGAAAGTATCATAGCTGAAGTTCCAATTGATAGTTTGAAAAAATACAAAGCTGTACCATTCGAAAGAGATGAGACCTCTGTTAAATTAGCAATGCTTGACCCTTTTGATGTACAGGCTAGCCAAGCTCTTCAAAGTAAATATCCTCTTAATACTAGGTTGATTACATATATAACTACAGAAGCGGGTCTTAATTTTGTACTTGACAGAAGGATTGGTGATGTAATGAGCTCAGAGGTTACACAAGCTTTGGAAGATGTAGATGTTCCAGTACAAGAGATAAGTGAGGATCCGAATTTAATCTCCAGTATAGATTTAAAGAATGCTCCTGTTGCAAGAATAGTAAATTCAATTATGCAGTACGCAGTCACTTCAAAAAGCTCTGATATCCATATTGAACCTATGGAAACGAGACTGAGAGTAAGATTTAGAATACATGGAATGATGACAGAAAGACTATCTTTGCCAAAGACACTTGGACCTGCTGTTGTGTCTCGTATAAAGATTATGTCTAATCTAAAAATTGATGAGAAAAGAGTTCCCCAAGATGGTAGATTCCAAGTGAAAGTGAAAAATATAAAGGTAGATGTTCGTGTTTCCATAATGCCTATGATTTTTGGTGAGAAAGCTGTAATGCGTTTACTTGAATCAGATACATCTGGTATTACACTGGAATCAACAGGATTAAGGGGTAACGCTTACAAAATATTTCTTGATGCATTAAGTGTTACAAATGGAATTGTATTGGTCACAGGACCAACGGGAAGTGGAAAGACTAGAACTTTAGCCTGTTCCCTTATTAAAGTAAATGATCCTAGTGTAAATATTATCTCCTTGGAAAACCCTGTTGAAATCAGAGTTCCGGGTGTAACTCAGATACAGATAAACAATGATGTTGGTTTGTCATTTGCGACTGGTCTTAGGTCTGTTTTAAGACAGGACCCAGATATAATTATGGTTGGAGAGATTAGAGACCAAGAAACAGCAGAGCTTGCAATTCAGGCTTCACTAACAGGCCATTTGGTACTCTCTACCTTGCACACCAACAGTGCTCCTGCAGCAATTCCAAGACTTTTAGATATGGGTATGGAGCCCTATCTTTTAGCATCAACAATTAGGGTGCTTGCAGCACAACGTCTTCCTAGAAAAGTTTGTGCACACTGTATCCAGGCTGTACCTGTATCTCCGGAAGAGCTAGAGGCTTTAACTAAAGAGCTTGCGAGTATAAAGAATTTTGATTTGGTTAAATATACAACTCAGGTTATTACTGCAAAAAAGATGAAAGCAGAAGATGGTTCTGCAGTATTAAAAGTTCCAGAGAGTGGTTCAGATGGTAAGCCAGTTATTTATGTTTACAGGGGAGCTGGATGTGACAGGTGTGGTGGTTCTGGATACTCAGGGCGTATTGGTATTTTTGAAGTCTTGGATGTTACAGACAAAATTAGTAGAATGATAATGGAAAATGTTACAGCTCAGGATATTGAAAATGAAGCAAAAGAAAATGGGATGATTACTATGATACAAGATGGATATTTAAAGGCACTCGAAGGGGTTACCACTATAGAGGAAGTAATGAGAGTGTCAAAAGAATAAATTTAAGATATAATTTAAAACAATGGATAACAGTACTGCCCAAAATGTTACACTACCCTACCCTGACCTGTCTCAGAGTATACCTGTTTTTCCTACTAATGATACTGCTTCACAAGGTAGTGTGACACCTGGACAAAACGCACCTGTTTTGAAAGTTAAAGAGCAGATACAGACAAAACCAGTATCTAATGTTTCAACACCTCCCAATACTGTATTACCAACCACCCCACCACAAGAACCGACTGTTGAGGATTTGAAAAATATTCAGGAGGCACTTCCCATTAATGATTTAAATAGGGGGGTTGAACTAAAGGGTGTGGTTAACAATGAGTTACAAGATATTATTCCTGGAGAGAAAATTCCTAAGGCTTTAAAAAGGGATCCAAAGAACAAGAATCTTTCACAACCAATTGATGATATTGCTGAGGAAAAGAGTATTGAAATGCTCTCTGATACAACAAAGATAGATGAGCTATTGCAGTATGCAATACGAAACAATGCATCAGATTTGCATATTACTGCCGGATATCCTCCGATAGTAAGGGTTGATGGAGAATTGAAAGAGATTAGTGATAAAGTACTAACTCCACAGGAAGCAGAAGAGTTAATACTTCCAATACTCTCTGATGAAAAGAAAGAATTATTGGAGGTAAATAGGGAGATTGATTTAGCATATTTCCATGAGAGTGATTACTCTGCTAGGTTTAGAATAAATGCATACTACACTATGAAGCATATGTCAGCTGCATTTAGACTCATACCCTCTCGTGTTAGGACTATTGACGAGTTACTACTTCCTAATATATACCACCAGTTTGCTCAATTAAAACAAGGCTTTATTCTTGTCACAGGTCCTACAGGTCATGGTAAAAGTACTACACTAGCATCAATAATCGAAGAGATAAATACAACGAGATTCTGTCATATAGTTACTATAGAGGACCCTATTGAATATGTATTTGAGGGTAAGAAATCTTTGATTGACCAAAGAGAGATGAATGATGATACACACTCATGGTCAATTGCTCTGCGAAGTGCTCTAAGACAGGATCCTGATGTAATACTTGTTGGAGAAATGAGAGATTATGAAACTATAGCTGCAGCAATTACTCTTGCTGAGACTGGGCATTTAGTATTTGCTACTTTACATACAAACAGTGCAGCACAAACAGTAGATAGGATGATTGATGTGTTTCCTAATAATCAACAGCCTCAGATTAGATTACAGCTTTCAAATATTTTAGAAGCCATTGTTGCTCAAAGATTAATACCTTTAGACAAAGGAGGAAGAAGAGCTGTCTGTGAGATAATGATTGCAAGCCCTGCAATTAGAAATATGATTAGAGAGGCAAAGACTCACCAGATTGATAATGTAATTAGAACAAGTGCAGATATAGGGATGGTTTCTTTGGAGAGGTCGTTAGTAGGACTGATTAGAGAGGGTGTAATTTCTGTTTCAAAGGCTCAGGAGTATGCGATATTTCCTGAGGAGGTATTAAGATTACTTAAGAGTTAATAATATATGCCAAAGTTTACGTATTCAGCTAGAGATACAAAAGGTAAAGAGGTAAAAGGAAAGCTTGAAGCAAAAGATGCAGAGTCACTTGCAGAGATATTACAGGATAAAGGATTGGTAGTTGTAAATATTAAAGAGCAGGTATCCTTTGATTTAGAAGAGCTTAGTCAGATAAATATTGGTGGTGTCCCAATGAAGGAAAAGGTTATCTTTATGAGACAACTTGCTACTATGGTGGGTGCAGGGCTTCCAATTACAAGGGGTTTACAAGTTATGGAGCAACAGATATCCAATCCTCAGTTTAAGAAAACTATAACTCAGGTTAAGACCTCAGTTGAAGCAGGTAAGAGTTTAGCAGACTCTTTTAGGGCTTCTGATGAAATATTTGATGAGGTTGCAATTAATCTTATTGAAGCTGGTGAGTCTAGTGGTAATTTAGATGAGATACTTGATAAATTAGCTCTTGAATTAGAGGAGAGTAAGAAACTTCAAGCTAAATTAAAGTCTGCACTTACCTACCCTATCATTCTTACTGTTGTGATTATAGCTGTAATGGGTTTAATGATGTTTGTTATGGTACCTTCAATGAGTGAGATCTATGGGGAATTTGATGCAGAGTTACCATGGATAACACAGTTTCTAATGAACATGAGTAACTTCTTCATTGGCTATTGGTGGGCAATATTAATTGCTATTTTGGGTTTAGTCATTGGGTATAAGGTATGGATAGACAAGCCTAAGGGTAAGAGGAATAGAGATAGAATACTGCTTAAGATTCCTATACTTGGAATGATTGTAAGTAAGATGCAGATAGCACAGTTTACAAGGCTTTTGGGTTTACTTTTAGGTAGTGGTTTGTCAATTATTAAAGCTTTAGAGTTAACTGCACTTTCTCTTAGCAATGAGATGTTTAGGGAGGTTGTTATTGAAGCAAAAAATGAGGTTGAAAAGGGTGGATCACTTGCACTCCCAATTGCGAGGAGTAAGTACTATCCTTTGATTGTAAGTAGTATGGTAGCTGTTGGTGAGGAGACTGGGGAGTTGGATAATGTATTGGCTAAAATTTCAGAGTATTACAAGGATGAGGTAGATACTGCTACTGAGAGTATGTCATCAATATTAGAGCCTGTATTTTTGATAATAATGGGTATTGCAGTAGCTTTTATTACCTTAGGTGTGTATATGCCTATGTTCCAGCTTTCAGAGGTAATGAGTATGGTTATTGACATTGTTAATTTAGTAGTATAAGTTATATGTATAAATTATTTTATATTTAAATACACTATGAATAGAAAATATTCAGGTTTTACCCTAGTAGAAATGCTTATCGTAATGGGTATCATTATTATCCTTATGGCGGTAGGTATA
>DDXN01000020.1 GCA_002347605.1 Candidatus Dojkabacteria bacterium UBA2259
AAAACTTCAAGAAGGGGTAGGGGGTAGTTGTAAGGTAACAGCTATTAGATCTCAGATAACGGAAACATTACTCCAGTTTAGTACTGTAGACTCAGTAATTATTTCCATTGATGGACAGAGCGAGGACATATTACAACCTTAATTAAGATTTTCTTCTAAGGCTTTTGCAGCGTTAATTACTGTTTGTTCATCCAATACCTTACCAATGAACTGTATTCCAGTTGGTAATCCATCAACTTTCCCGTTTGGTATAGATATCCCCGGTAATCCAGCTTCAGAACTGCCTTCTGCCAAAATATCTGCCATTTCTCCAAAGAGAGGGTTATCTACTTCCTCATCCTTAAGTGCAGTCGTTGGTGTTGTTGGAGATACAATACAATCATATTTTGTAAGGATGTTTTCTAAATCTTTCTTAATAATCTGTCTTACCTGTTCTGATTTTTTGAAATATTCATCTGCATATCCAGTGGAAAGGGAGTATGTTCCAGTCATAATTCTTCTTTTAGATTCCTGCCCAAAACCCTCACCTCTTGTTGATTCATAAAGTGTTTTTACTGATGTTTTGTCCCTACCTTCAAGTCCGTATCTTGTTCCATCATATCTAGCTAAGTTAGAAGATACTTCACTTCGGCATGTGATTGTATATACAGACATAGCGTATTTAGGATCTAAGATATTTATATATTCAATTATTGCTCCTAGTTTTGATAATATTTCAATACTACTATTAAAATTTTGTAATACTCCAGCTTGTATTTTCATTTCTAGGTACTCTTTTGGTATACAGATTCGCATACCTTTAATTTTAGACGAATCAATATTTGCAAGATAGTCAGATGAGGGAGAGTTGTATGAAGAGAAATCATTTTTGTCATATCCTGCTATTACGGAGAGAATTAATGCACTATCTTGTACACTCTTAGTTATTGGGCCAGGACTATCAAGGGACGATCCCATTGCAAGTACACCATATCTTGATACTCTGCCATATGAAGGTTTAAGACCCACTACTCCACACCAGCTTGAGGGTTGTCGAAGTGAACCAGCAGTTTCTGTACCCAGGGATCCTGCACAAAAATCAGCAGCAGTGGCAGCACTAGAGCCTCCAGATGAGCCACCTGGTAATCTTTCTAAATTATGAGGGTTTCTTGTTGCTCCATAATACGATGTTACTGTTGATGAACCATGACAGAACTGATCAAGATTTGTTTTACCTAAAAATATAGCTCCCTGATTTAAAAGTTTTTGTGTAACGGTAGATTCATATACAGGGGTATATCCATCTAATATATGTGATGCACATGTAGTTAGTATATCTTTAGTACTAAATACATCTTTAATTGCAATGGGTACTCCTCCTAGTTTTAGATCTTTTTCATTCTCGAAATTATTATCAAACTGTTTAGCTCTAGAGAGTGCTTTCTCGGATGTTACTGTTATGTAAGCATTAATCCTACTATCTTCTTTCTCGATTTTTTCAAGGTAATACTTTGTTATCTCTTGGGATGAGAGCTCTTTTTTTAGTAATTTCTCTCTAATTTGTAGTATTGTAAGATTTTTCAATATTGATACCCTTATTTTATATATTCAAATTCTACCAGAATTTCATTAATGTTAAAACAAAAAGAATACATATTACTGTTGTAAGAAAGCCTACTAATACTTGAGGTGTCGTGTGTTTTTTTTGGTATACTCTGGACCAACCTATCAAGGGTAGAAGAAAGATTAAAAGGTAAAGTGACGGGATATTCCACGAAAATATTATGAAGAAAATGGACAAAGTACTCCATATCATATGGAAACTTATCTTCCAAAAAAGTGTAATGAGTAATCCTAAAAAGAAGGAAATATTTAAAGTAGAATATATTACCATTAGTAATTGGTGTGATGATGTTAGAGAGGTTATCAGACATGTTAAAAAGCACAGTCCAATAACTAGGAATAGCTTTGGTCTTTCTTCTCTTTTTGTTACATTGTAATCAGATGTAATACCAAGTGTTTTAAACAGTATAATAGCTAAAATTGGAATTAAAAATGTAAAGAATCCTAAAAAGATATTAAGGGGTAAAGATGCTTTGGAATTAAGTAATACTGAAAGTACTGAAACAAGGATTAAACAGATAGTTACCTCTTTAGAGAATATCCTTGCGATTTTTTCTTTGAATTTCTTGTTGTTCATAGTAGCTATTAGTATGAGTATACCAGATAGTAAAAAGATTACAGAAAGAATATCTGAAGTTTCAAAATTTAGGAAATACTCTTTATCAATTCTTAAAGTATTCATCAGAAGTCTTGTAATGGAGTAGGCTATTAGATATATGGCTGTTACTAATCCATCCTTTTTGTATTTCTTTGATAGATACAACAGGAGGGAGAAATTCAATATATTTAGAATTGATTCATAGAAAAATACAGGGTGAAAATGAGAGTAATTAATATATTCAATATCTCTGTACTGTTGAGGAATAGATATCCCCCATGGGAGAGATGTCGGTTTGCCATATAGTTCATAGTTAAAAAAATTCCCAATTCTTCCAATTGCGTGTATTAGTGGAAGAAAGAGTAATACAGTATCACTTAATCTAAAGAATTTAATCTTTTTGTATCTTGATACTATCCAAAGTGATATGAGTAAACCAATTACTCCTCCATAGAATGCTAAACCTCCATCCCATATGGCGAGGGGGTTAATTAATCCTAATCTAACCTCTTCAATATTGTGTAAAACAAATAGTAGTCTTGCTCCTATTAAGGTAAAAAAGAGTAAAAAAAGAATATCTAAATATGAAAGCCCTTTGTAATATCTCCTTATTAATTCTATTCCAATTACTACCCCAACCCCTATTAGCAACCCATATATATTCATACTAAATTATATTAGTAATGGAGACTTATTACTATTCTCAATTATTATTAATCTATGAAGTGCTCTTGTTACTGCAACGTACATTAGTCTAGTGGACAGCTCTGTATCAGGATATGTATCGCTATTTACATCGAGTAGTATTACTGTATCAAATTCCAAACCTTTCGCACTTTCTATTGGTAGTATTAACAGTCCTGTTTTGTAATCGTCTTGTGTGAAATCAATAATATCTTTTCCAAGTAAATGTTCGTACTTTTTTAATATCTCAAATGTTTTTTTGGCATACTCTCTATTTGGACATATCAATGCACATGTCACACTACCTTTTTCGAACTCTTTTTTTAGAAGTTCAATTAGACTCACAATATCATTCCTTTTTAGAGATTGAATACCTTTTTCATTTCTTACAATTTTGATTTCTTCTCCATGTCGGAGTACTGCCTCTGGTAATTTGTATGTTTTGGGGAATCTGTCTCTAAATATTTTGTTTGAATATTCAATGATTTCTAATGTAGTTCTATAACATCTATTTAATTGGTGGTAGGAGTATTTATCTTTATTAAATTTATCAAAGAGATTAATCACATCCTTCCAATCTTTAATGTAGAAGGGTGGAATTATGGATTGTGCTAAATCACCAGCAATAGTAATATTTTGGTTTTTAGCTATCTGAAGCAATGTAAGTATCTGAACTAAACTTAGATCTTGTGCTTCATCAACCATGACATACTCTTTCTCATACTCTTTGTGTCCATGTATTTTTAGATGTAGATACAGTATTGGTGCAAGGTCTTCCATCCTATATGTTTTTCTTTTTCCAGATCTAACAGTTCCTTCTAATGTGTATTTTGATATGTTCTTTTTCACATATCCTTTCTTAAACATCTCTCTATACACTTCAATTGGTAGAGTCATTCTATTAAAATATTTTACAATCTCTTTCTTTTTTTCTGCTTCAAAATCACTATCTTTGACAAAAGATCCAACAATGTTTCCCTTAAACTGTTTTTGAACAAAAGCATATTCCAAAGAGAGTAGTAATCTCTCATCCATTGTTATGAATGGATGTGTTTCTTTAAGTTCGTAGTATCTTTTTCTAATAACCTCCTTTCTAATGTAGGGGATATTGTCCAGTAGTTGAGATTCAAACTCTTCAAAGTAGGAATCAAGTATGTCAATATACTCTTTTGATCCTTTGTACTCCTTAATATCTAAATTCTCAACTCCAGAATGCAGGGTGTATGTATTGTCCCATCCTAATATATTTTTAGCCCAGAACATATATGTGTTTCCTTCCACATGCTCAATACCTAAACTTGGTAAGACATCAGATATGTAATCTAAAAAGACTTTGTTAGGACCAATAATTAAGGTTTTCTCAGGATGTATTTTTTCTTTGTATGAGTAGAAGAGGTATGCGAGTCTGTGAAGGAGTATGGTGGTCTTACCACTTCCAGCAACTCCTTGAATTACAACTGGTTTGTTTATCTCTTCCCTAATTATTTTGTTTTGTTGCTCTTGAATAGTAGCTACAATATCTTTAAGTTTTTGTCCTAATCTTTCGGTTAATTGTGCAAGTAGGAATTCATCTGCAGCAGCGTTACCACTTTTTGCATCATAGATATGTTTAAATCTTGCTTCAGATATATTGAACTGTCTTTTTTGAATTAAGTCTCCATCTTTAATTCCTAAAGGTGTTTCATACTGTAATCCTTTAGTTGGGCCACTATTTTCATAGTATATATTGGCAATTGGAGCTCTCCAATCACTAATTAGGGGTTTAAATGTCTTGGGGTCCATTAATGCAAACTTCCCTATATATATTTGTAAATCTCTTTTATTACCACCTATATCTGTAGAAAAAACAATTTTTCCAAAGTAGGGAGTATCTACCTTAATTAATTCTCTATTAATTCTTTCAACACACTCTCTGATATTTGAAAGTATCTTGTTGTATGCTCCAACAGCATCTTTTTTTGAATCCATATCTGTTTCCATCTGTATGATTCTTGCCTGGTCTTCAAGTTCAATTTCCAATGCATGGAGTTTATTTATCATTTTTTTAGCAACGGAGATATTTAAATCTGTTACTTTTTTTAAATGAGGGTATTCTTCCTTTTCGGTATTACTTTTGGCTAAAGTATTTGAGAAATCTCCAATGGCATTTAGCCTGTGATGTAGAGGATTTAATTCTTTTTCGAATGTTTGCATTAATTTTGGAATGCAAATTTATGGCGTACGCATTTTACAATATATATTTAAATGTGTCTATGCGAGACAACATATTTGGACAAGAGAAGTGCAGATAGTATATACTTTGTATGTAAATTAATAATTTAGGGACAGATTATATATGAAAATCTTTTTTAGAAAACCTGATTTAAAGTCCTTTTGTAAAAAGGTGAAAGAGAAGTTTAAAGAGAAAGGTAAGAACAAGTTTATTTTACTTTTATATATCTTTATTACGATTTCTGTTTTATTATTTCTATCCTTTATTGTTAGTCAATTTCAAGTCATTAAGGATTTTAATGAATTAGTTGAAAGTAGGAATATCCAATGCAACGAAGAAAAAGAAGCAATTGAGCAGGAGTTATGTCAGGAGGTCTATGATGAACTCGAGCCGTTTTTTACATCCTCAAAGTTTAGAGAGAATATTCTTCAGGAGAAGGAATATGAGGGTGAACCGTATTTCGCATTAACGGAAAACACAGCATACTCAGCACATTCAACACAGAAAATTGAAGAATTGGATATTCCAGAATCTTTTAAAGAGAAGATTTCACATTGGTATAATTCACCCTATGATAGGGTATATGTTATTGCTCAGTTAGATGATGAGGGGAATTTTATGGTATCTGCTGTATCCACTTTCAAGGCAGATATTTACCGAGGTATAGAAGCCAATCACACTTTATTTGATATATATGACAATATTATTTATGTAACAAACTATTTTACAAAAACGATAGATCTATACCAAATTATGAATGATTCATATAATAGTATTAATTACTTAGAAAGTGTGAAGATTCCTGATAGTTATGTACTTCCCTCATCTGAATTTCTAGAGATATCATGTAACAAGAATGGGATTTGTAATATTCAAACGGCATGGAGCTATGATGGAGGTGGTTCAACTTTCGATTTTAATACTAAAACAAAGAAATTTTCAAATATAGTAATACAAATGGCTAGTTAAAGAGATATTAATCTTAAAACACCTATGAATACACAAATTAAAATTCTTTTGTACATAGCATTGGTGGTAGGAATACTGTATTTTATTCAAACTAAGTACTCCCTTTTTGATATCTCTTTTAACAAAAACAAACAGGAGAAGGAAGAAATTGATCAAGAAAACAATGTAAACGGTTTAGAAATATTAAATAGTGATGGCCAAAAAATATATGTTGAAGTAGAAATAGCCAATACTCCCCAATTAAGACAGACAGGACTGTCTGGAAGAAATGAATTGGGGGATTATCAAGGCATGTTATTTATTTTTGATACAGAGGGAGAATACTCCTTTTGGATGAAGGATATGAATATACCCTTAGACATTATATATATTGGTTATTCATCGTATATTGTTGATATTAAGGAGAATCAACAGCCTTGTGAGCAAAGTAGCTGTCCATACATACCTGTATCTGTACCATTTAAATATGTATTAGAAGTAAATAGTGGATTTATACAAACAAATAGGATTGATATTGGAAATGCAGTAATATTTGATATATTATCTGAGGAATGATTCAAACAGTAATAGATTGGTTAGTAAATATTATTACAAAATTAGGATACCCAGGGGTATTCCTATCTGTTTTTTTAGAGAGTTTCTTTGCCCCTATACCAAGTGAGATCATATTACCATTCTCTGGGTTTGTTGCTTCAACAGGTAGGTTGAATATATTTTTAGTAATAGCTGTAGCAACAGTAGCTGCCTATTTAGGTTCTCTCCCTTTTTACTTTATTGGTAAATGGGGTGAGAAACCTGTTCTTAAGTTTTTAGAGAAATATGGTAAATATTTCTTTATACAAACCTCTGATGTAGACAAGGCATTTAAAGTGTTTGACAGGTATGGGTATGGAGTTGTATTTTTTGGAAGACTAATTCCAATTGTAAGAACCTTGATATCATTTCCAGCGGGAGTAGCTGAAATGAAATTTTTGAGATTTAGTATATATACTCTACTTGGATCATTAATATGGAATATACTACTTACATATGCAGGGTATATCTTGGGGGACAACTGGGAGAGTGTTGGAATCTGGGTAAGTAAGTATGAGAAAGCAATAATTGTATTAATTGTCTTTATCTTTCTTTTGTATATTGCTCGTGGAGTAAGAAATCTAATTAGGAGGAGATGAAAGTAGTGAAACTCCTGTCATCTCGGTTGAAACAGGGACTCCCATTATTTGTAATATTGTAGGTGCAATGTCTTTAAGTGCTCCATATTTTAATCTGTTTGATGATTGAGATAGGCCCTTGATTATTAAGGGTACTGGAT
Source organism: Candidatus Dojkabacteria bacterium UBA2259 (assembly GCA_002347605.1). Taxonomy (GTDB): domain Bacteria; phylum Patescibacteriota; class Dojkabacteria; order SC72; family SC72; genus UBA2259. The sequence continues at coordinate 7,378 of DDXN01000020.1, forward strand.
TGTATGAGTGTTCAGTATCGATTTCGTTTGTATCAATATTAATTAACTCTTCAGAGTTTCCATGGTCGGATGTAATTATGGCTACACCATCTCTTGCTGTAAACTCTTTTACCAATTTATTTACACAGTAATCTACAGTAGAGATTGCTTTAATTGTTGCCTGAATATTACCAGTATGTGCAACCATATCTGGGTTAGCGAAATTCACAAGTATAAAGTCATAGATATTTTGATTAATTCTTTTTACTAATTCATCTGTAAGCTTTAAAGCACTCATCTCTGGCTGTAAATCATATGTGGGGACAAGTGGAGAGGGTATCTCAATCCTATCTTCTCCTTGATACTTAGTATTAGTACCACCATTAAAGAAGTATGTAACATGAGGGAATTTTTCAGATTCTGCGATTCTTAACTGTCTCATTCCGTATGTAGAGAGAATATTTCCTATGGGTAAGTTAATATACTGTTTTGGAAAGAGAACTTTTTGAGGGAATCCTTTTTTGTATTCAACCATACCTGCAAAGAATATTGGATAGATATTTTGTCTTGGGAACTTATCAAAGCTTTCGTCAAAGAGTGCTTGTGAAAGTTGTAGAGCTCTGTCAGGTCTAAAATTAAGAAAGATAACTACATCGTTTCTTTTTATATTACAACCTTTGATAAGTATGGTAGGGCGTATAAATTCATCTGTAATATTTTTAGCATATGAATTTAAAATACACTGTTGATATGAGCTACAGGTATCTGCAATGTTTGATACTAGCATGTCATAGGCACACTTTGTTCTTTCCCATTTTTTGTTTCTATCCATCGCCCATGCACGTCCACATAGAGAAGCAATATATCCTATACCGTTTTCATCAATTGATTTTTGTATTAAATCTAAATTTCTTGTAGCATCATTTGTAGGAGAGTCTCTTCCATCTGTAAATGCGTGAACAAAGAGATTACCTTGGAAGTTATTTTGAGAAAAGAACTTTATAGTGGAAGTAATATGGTTAATATGTGAGTGTACGCCACCTTCACTTGCTAAAGCTAATAGGTGTATTCTTGAACTGTATTTATTAGCGTAAGAAAGTGCCTCTTTAAGAATATTGTTATTCATGTAAAGACCTTTTTCAATAGATCTATCTATTCTAGGTAATGTTTGTATTACAGCTCTCCCTCCCCCTATATTCATATGACCAACCTCACTATTACCTTTTACGGTTTTTGGAAGTCCTACGGGCTCTCCAGAAGCTAGTAGATAGGTGTGAGGAGATGTTGACCAGAGTGATGAAAGATTTCGAGGATGAGCCAATACCACAGCATTACCATTACTAGCTGGTGCAGCTCCTAATCCATCCATTATTATTAATATTACTTTCTTTCTTTGGTTCATGGCAGTTTTCTAATATACATTGTGGCATATTTTAGGATTTTATTCTATAATACGAAGCGTTAAATATATAATTATAGTAGTTACATTGAAATGGACAACAAGATATTAGAAACAATTGAGAAAGATCAATACAAAAAGAGACCAGATATTAAGGTGGGAGATATTGTAAAGATGTATTTAAAGATTAAAGAAGGTAGTAAGGAAAGAGTTCAGGTATTTGAAGGTATTGTAATTGGTGTAAAAGGAGTAGGTCTTGCAAAAACAATTACAGTAAGAAAGATATCTTACGGTGTAGGTGTAGAAAAAATTATTCCTCTTTATTCTACTATGTTAGAGAAGGTAGAGATTATTAAAAGGGGTGATGTAAGAAAATCTAAGCTGTATTTCCTAAGAGGTAGGGTCGGAAGAATGGCATTGAAAGTTTCCAATCTTAAAGATATGTATGAAACAGATGAGTTAGAGGTTCCTGTTGAAGGTGAGCAAGAGGTTGAGGCAGAGGATGTAGAGGTTGCTCCTAAAGATAGTAATGAGTAATATTTATATATATGCGGGAGTAGTTCAATGGTTAGAATGTCTGTTTTCCAAACAGAGGGTTGCGGGTTCAAGTCCCGTCTCCCGCTTTTTACTGATTTTTCCTTTTGTTTACTGTATAATTGGTCATGTTAACAGGTGAAGATTTTTTTAAAGACAAAAGTGATGATTTTAGTAGTGGTGTATCATCCTCTTCTTTTGGTGCTTTACAAACAGACAGAGTTCCCATGATTGAGAAAATTTTTCAGGAGGTATTAGGGAGAAAGCCTAGTAGTAGAGAGATGGCATATTACAAGTATGGTGTTATGAAAGAAGATGGTATTAGATCTAAACTAATTAAATCTGATGAGCACAGAGAGTTGATTGAAAAAGCCCAAAAGTTACCCAGTGTTGAGAGCGAGCTAAAAGACAGGAGGATATCTGAAAGAAAACTTCAACAAAAGGTTGAAGATATTAATTCAGAGATGATTGAATCTCAGAAGTTGCTAGATGAAAAGAATGTTCTAATTAAGGAGTTGAGAGAGAAAGTAAGTAATCCATATGATTTTCCAACTAAGATAGAGAAATATGAAGAGGGATTTGATGTGTTTAGACCTGCTCCAAAGATAATACCGAAAGTAAAAGGTAAGAGGAGTATGAAAGAGGTTCTAATGGATATAATAGATGTTTTGTTTAAATGATATGGGTATAAAAGAGTTCGGAAAAAGATTAAAAATTGCTAGAGAAGAGAAAAAGATGTCTCAAAGGGGTCTAGGACTTGCACTTGGTCTTTCAGACAAGACTATTAGTTCATATGAATCTTGCAGGTCTTTTCCTAATCTAGAAGTTTTGATGAAGATATCTGAGATATTAGGGAAACCTGTTGAATCCTTTATATCCTCATCAAAAGAGGTCCTACTCAAAGAAAGTTTTCAAAGAGTTGAAAAGAAACAGGATGAAATATCAAAGGAGATTGAAGTGATATCTTCTCTTATTACACAGGAGGAGTAATCCATACTTTAACCTTTTTAATAATGATTTTCAATGATTTTATTAATACAAATATTAATGCTCCACTAGCTACTAATACTCCAAATACGAAGAGTAAAAGAAGTAGGGTGTATTTGGGATCAAGTGGTTGTATAACTAGTGATTTATCAAGAGTAATATTGTAATATGCGCTATTAGATTTGTTTGTATTATATTGCCAAGAAATGACATTAACTGTTATATCATATGTTCCTTTCTGTTCTGGTTTAGCAGAAGCGGAGAATGAATAGGTTTGATCTTTTTTTAGGGATACATACTCTTCATGTTTCTGTTCCAACTTGAAAGATGTTGGTATGTTCCATGTTATCTGTGTTTTTGGAGAATCCATTTTTGGAGTTATGTACACTGTAAAAGGGATTTTTTTTGTTATTGGGCTTTGTACTCCTCTTTTTAATTCCAATTTAAAATACTGATTGGTACTTGTTACTGTACTATTTTCGATATCAGTTACTTGGTTTTTAATTTCAACTTCTTCGTTTAACAAATCCATCTCTGTCTCTTGTGCAAAGATAGGAATAGTTAAAAAAAATAGGAGGAAGAGAGTAAAAAAGATTTTTTTCATTACAGTATACGTTTTATTCCTAATTTATATATTCGATATATTTCTCCAGCCTCTGAAAAAGAGATATCTCTATCCTTATGTACAATTTCATTTCTTGTTTTATGTACATCCCATAATTGCTGATAAAGTTTTTTATCAAATAGGCCCTTTGCAATTTTAAGATTATCTCCACTTGAATTGTTATTACCGTATCTAATATTTAAAGCTTTTCCAAGTAGGTTATCCAGCCTTATGATAGCATCTCTTCTTGCATATACTTCAGTACTTTTAATTTGTATATTAATCTCTTCTAGTTTTTCAAATATTTGGTCTTTTTTCTTTTGGGGTATTCTCTTACTATTTATATATGCTACTACAAATAGTGTAGATACTAGTAGGAGAATAATAATTGTTATAACTATTTGATTATCCATTTCTTAATTTTACCTTTTTAGAAATGAAATATATAGGGATGGATATTAAGATGTAACAAAGGAAAGATATTAATTTAGAAAATATTGATAAATTTGTATATTTTTCTGTAATCTGTATTTCTTTTGTAACAGAGGAGCCTGCTACTTGCTCCGTTCCACTTAGTGCATCAATTACCACAAAAATATCCTGCTTTATATCCTGAGCAGGGATATTAAACTTTATATCGTATGTTTGGTTAGGTAGTAATATTATTTGACTGTTGTTTTCAATATAGTCAATATATTTTGTTAAATCTGGTTTTGAATTTGAAATATTAAACATGTCTAGTATTGTATTACCAGTATTCGTGATAGAGATGTGACCAACTGCATAGGGATCAGATATTTTGTATGGTTGAAGAAAAATATCAGATTTGAAATCATGTATCATCTCAGGTTGCTCTTTGATTAACTCAATTTTAAAATCACTTGAAGAAAAAAAGTTCAGTTTGGGAGTATATGGGTTTGAATATCTGTATATTAGTGCTATGTGATCTTTCATTTTCTTTTTCCAAAGGGGTGTTTTTGTATAGTCTTCAAGGAAGGGTTCTGCAATTGTCCAACTGTTTTCTTGTTCGTTGTAGAACTCTGCCCAATGGTGATACATTCCATTTGAATCGTAGTTAGATATATTTGTAATATATCCTGTTACAAATCTTGCAGGGATATTAAAGTGTCTGTAAAGGGATATTACTGAATCTATATAGTCTTCACTTGTAGCTTGACCCTGTTTAAGTAGCATCTCTTGGCCCCCTAATCTTTCAGAGCCAGTTAACGACCCTATTGTAAGAGTATTAGGTTCTAGATTTTCTATTACATATTTGTATATTGCCTCATAAAGAAGCTCTTTTTCTTCTACCGTTTTTAGGTCATGTATATCTGAGAATGTATCTGGGATATTTAACCCGTATGATTTTATATATCTATTTACATGCCTTATGAGTGAGATATTATTTATTTCCCAAAGGTTAATTTTTTCTAAATATTGTGAATCAGGATATGGAAGCGCTGATTCTTGCATTAATATATATCCTTCAATATTGACGTTAATATTGCTTTGAGGAACAACACCATACTGTAGTATGTAGTTACCATCAATATCTTTGTATGCTTTATCTGGTATTGGAGTTATATCTTTAATTAGTATATGTTGATAGCTGTTATTAACAGGAAGAGATATCTCCGAGATTCTTGTTTCATTTCCAATGTTTGAGATGCTTTTACTGATGACATATTTGTATACTACCTCTGTTCCAAAGGATATTTTTACAGTTTCAGTATTGGGTATTTCTGTTTTAATATTTATTCTGTTTCCTTTGCTTTCAATATCTAACACAGTTGCGGAGCTCCAAGTTATATTTCCAAGTGAGGATGGATAGGAGAAGGTGAACTCTTTTGTAGTAACATTTTTAATTGAGGATACTAATGATATTGAGTTTCCTTCTAATGGTTTTGAATATGTGAGTCTTAATGTAACAGGTTGGTCGGGATAGATTGGAGTATTCTGTAGGTCAATTACTAAATCTGTACCAGAATCACTTTTATGAATTGTAGGTTCTAATTTTGTGTTTCTGTTTAAAGAATATATCTCTGGTTTGATATCTTCTTGGGGAATTGTAACTGTATAATAGGTGACAACAGTGGAGGAAGATTTAGTAGAAAGAGTTAGATATATTGTTGTATTAAGTACATGACCATCCCAATCGTGATTAAAAGATGATGTAACACTTAGATCTGATGCAGAGAATATATTTGTATGAAAAAAAAATGGAAAAACAAGAAATAGGATACTAAATATCGATAGAGTCTTGTTCAAAAAGCCATTTAAATTTCTCATACTTACGCATTATTTGTTTTACAATTGGAGTATTATTTTTAACTCCATATTTTGAAAGAATTATCTCTGAATCAATCTTTTCGGGTTCTTTTACAATCTTGTACTCTGGATTTCTGACTGTTTCCTGTTTTGCATTCTTTCTGATTATATAATAGGACATTCCCTTCTTGTCATCAAGGACAATTCTTGGTGTTGCATTTCTAGAATGCATTTCAAGGATGATTAGGTTAGAGTTTTGTCTTGAATTGATAATAGTACATGTAAATCCTTGAGGGATTATTACTTTCTGTCCTTTTTTAATTATTATCTTAAACACTCTGTTATTAACTGGTGAGTCATATTTTTGTAATAGTAGAATTCCACCACCATACACAACTTCAAATATTCTTGGGTATCTTTTACATTTTGTGGCAAAGGTTTTTGCATATTCAATCCCAGCTAGGTTGGGATATATTAAATACATATTTATTCGAAGATTTCTTTCTTTAAATACCCTGTCTTTATCTATATCTTTGTATTTTTTGTAGAATATTTGTGGACAGTTTAGGTCTTCATTAAGTAGTTGCGAACGAATATCATCGATACATATTGTAGATGTTTCTAAGACTGTTAATCCTTGGGGCAAAAGATCTTCTCCACTGTAAAAAATAGGCAATCCACTGGATTGCTTTAGGTCAATTTTTGCCATATTGCGTATTATACCACAAAGGGATTAATCTGTCTTCTTAATACTTTTTGATAGTTCTGAGAGTATGAACCCAATAATGGCAAAGAACACCAGTGCAATTATTGGAGTTAATTCTATTTTAAGATTATTAAGATATATCTCTTTAGCAACAATACCTTCAAAAGGCTTAATTAGTAGATCTGATATGCTATATATCCAATTAACAAAGGTATTGGTTTGATTTGCACTTATCAAAGACATTACTATTCTAAAAATAATAGCTGTTTCACCGAAGCTAACCAGTATATAGAGTATTCTAAAGAGTAGTGACATAGTAGTTATTAGTTAAGGTTATCTGCATAATATTTTAATTCTCTCATATATCGTGACACACCATTAGCCCACGCGTGAGCAGGGTTTAAGCCACATGGAGGACAGTAATAAGGTTCAATTTGGAATGGTGTCATATCTACTCCATACCCTTGTGCAAGTCCTCTGGTAACCTCCACAATACCACTGTCCCAGTTTTCAAATTGACTCCATCCATTTACATCCTTATTTATTCCTCTCCACCCCCATGCATTGTATGTATCTTTAGGAATGATATTTCCAAAAACAGATTCTACACCAGAAATTGATGCAACTAGCCTCCAATCTAATCCGTATTGATCTGCATGAGTTATGAAGCTTTTCGCGTAAGGGTACATAGGAGAGTTGTTTTCGAAAAGAAACTTTTGCATTGCAATAACCCTTGGGTCTTCAGTAACAATATTACTGTTATCTGTACTACTTTTTGTGAAATCAGAATTTACTAATGTTTTAATTGTGTATTCACTAGAATATATCTCTTGTCCATACAGAGGTGTTAGGTAATTAAGGGTTGTATCTTTACTTCCTCTGACACTTTTTAGTACGGAATTAGTGATAGCTCCCTCAAGAAGGGGTGATATTAGGAAGAAATATATTAATGAAAAAACAACAAAGAGAGAGATTCTAAATATACTAGAGTTTAAGAAACTCTTTCTAGTATTCACTTTTTTAACCATACTTGAAAAGTATATGCCATCCATAATAATCTAGTATATCAGAACTAGATGAGCTATTGAATTTATGTTTACACATTTACATCTGCATTCAGAGTATTCTCTGTTGGATGCAACAATTAGATTGCCCGAATTAATACAGAAATTGCAAGATAGTGGTATGCAATCCTGTGCACTTACCGACCATGGTAGTATGTATGGTATTTTGAAATTTAAGAATGCTATGAAAGAGGCAGGACTTAAACCGATACTTGGGTGTGAGATATATATATCACCAAGGGAGATGGAGAAAAAAGAGTTTGGAATAGATAACAAATACTTTCATTTGGTTCTTTTAGCTAAAAACAAGAAAGGTTACCAAAATCTTGTTAAGATTGTTTCAATTGCTCATATGGAGGGTTTTTACTACAGACCTAGAATTGATATTGATACTCTTTCTAAGTACTGCGAAGGGATAATTGCGCTTTCAGCTTGTCTTGCAGGACCGATATCTACACCTCTTTTAGAGGGTAATTACTCAAAGGCTTTAGAGAGAGCTAAAGAGTATTCTAAAATCTTTCCCAACAACTTCTACATTGAACTCCAAAGGAATGGTATGGATGAGCAAAAACTTGTTAATGAGGGATTAATTGCAATATCAAAAGAGTTAGATTTACCTCTTGTTGCAACATGTGATTCACATTATTTAAATAGGGAGGATGCTGATATTCAGGAAATACTTTGGGGAATAGGGGATGGTAAAACATGGGATGATCCAGAAAGAAGAAGGATGCCCACTAATGAGTTCTATGTTAAAACTCCCAAAGAAATGGAGGAGCTGTTTGCTGATATACCAGAGGCTATTATCAACACCCAAAGGATTGTTAAGAGTATAAAGGAGTTTGATATTACATTTAAAAGAGTTGAGCCTCATTTCTTAGATTTACCAAAAGGAAAAACAGCAGAGACATATCTTAGAGAGTTAACCTTTGAAGGTGCAAAGAAGAAGTATGGAAAACTATCTAAGCCTTTGAAAGAAAGAATCGAATATGAGTTAGAGATAATAAATAGCAAGATGTACAATGACTACTTTTTAGTAGTTAGAGATTTTGTTATGTATTGTAGAAGTAATGGTATAGTAGTTGGAATGAGGGGTTCAGGATGTGGGTCTGTTGTTGCATACTGTGTTGATATTACAGATTTAGAACCAGTATCCTGGGAGTTGTATTTTGAAAGATTTCTTAATCCTGAGAGAGATTCCCCACCAGACTTTGATATTGATATCGCAGATCAAAGGCGAGATGAGTTACTAAAATATACAATTGAAAAATACGGTATAGAGAATGTTAAACAGATAGGGACATTTAGTAAATTACAAACTAGACAAGCTATTAAAGATGTTGGGAGGGTATTAGGTATAGATCTCTCAACAACGGACAAGCTAGCCAAAATGGTTGAGATACTTTTTGGAAAATCTAGGGATATTGATTACATGATTAAGCATAACCCTGAATTTGCTGAGGTAATTAATTCTAATGAAAAAACAAAGAGATTAGCTGAAATAGTTAGAAAAGTATCTGGAATATGTAGGGGTATATCTACACATGCCTGTGGAATCATTGTTACACCTCAACCTGTTGTGAACTACTGTCCAATCCAAAGAGATGCCCATGGTGGAGGTATAGGTATGACGCAGTTTGAGATGACTGATATTGAGTATTTAGGATTAATGAAGTTTGACTTTTTAGGGTTGCGAAATCTTAATGTTATTGGTGAAGCACTAACAAAGATAAGGGTAAATAAAAGAATAGAAATTGATTTACACAAATTAGATTCACAAGACAAAGAGACTTTTAATTTAATTCAAAGTGGATATACTGTTGGGGTATTTCAATTAGAAAGCGAAGGAATGAAAAGATCTATTAAGACACTTAAACCCCAGTCTCTTGAGGATATTTGCTATCTTTTAGCTGCATACAGACCAGGTCCTATGCAGTATATTTCTGAATATGTTGCAGTTAAAAATGGTAAACAGGCTCCTGACTATGTATTTAAGGAGTTAGAGCCAGTACTTTCTGTTACATATGGTGTCATTACATATCAAGAACAGGTAATGAAAATAGCTGAGGTTATCGCAGGTTACACACTTGGAGCTGCAGATTTGCTAAGAAGAGCAATGGGTAAAAAGAAGATGGAGATAATGGATAAAGAGAAGCCTAAATTTTTAAAGGGAGCAGCAAAAAACGGTTTTGATGTTAAGGAAACAGAAAGATTATGGAACAAACTAATTCAATTTGCTAATTATGGATTTAACAAAGCACATAGTGCATCTTACGCTACAATTGCATACTGGACAGCTTATTTAAAAGCTCATTTCCCATTAGAGTATATGGCAGCGCTTTTGGAGGGTGATTTAGACAACTTTGATAGAGTAATTAAAGATTTAAATGAGTGTGAGAGACTTGGAATTGATGTTTTACCTCCTACAATAAATAAAAGTAAACTCTATTTTACCATTGAAGGAAAAAGTGGAATTAGGTTTGGATTAGGTGGAATTAAAAATATTGGCAGTGATATTGTTCAGGTCATTGTTAAAGAGAGGAAAGAGGGTGGTAACTATCTGAATCTCGATGATTTTGTAAGAAGAACATTTAAGAAAGGAGTCCAAAAGAGAGTTATCGAATATCTAATTATGTCAGGTGCTATGGATAGTTTTGGAGAAAGAAATGCTTTGTTGGATGTATTACCATCAATATTTGAAAGAGAGAAGAAGAGTAATTCATCTTTAAATGTTGGTCAAATAGATATCTTCTCTCTTGGAGAAAACAATCTTGATATGAGTTCTAAAAGCTTTCAAACTCCTCTTCCAGATGTGGAGAGGGTACCCAAGTATCAGGTTCTTCAATGGGAGAAGGATCTTTTGGGCATATATTTTTCGAGTCATCCATTAGATAATTTACAGAGTTTTTTTGAATTAAAAAAAGTTAAACCAATTAAAGAGGCTTTTGAAAAGAAAAACAATCAGTTATCTGTTATTGGTGTAATGGTAAACAAGATAAGGAAGATTACAACTAGAAAGGGTGAAGTAATGGCTTTCTTAAGTGTAGAGGATAAATCTGGGTTAGCAGATATTGTTGTTTTTCCCAGAACATATCAGGAGATAAAAGATAAACTTGAAGAAGGGAAACCGATGTTAATTGCTGTTAGAGTATCTGTTAAGGGTGAGGACAGGAGTTTAATAATGGAAAAGGGTCAGTATATTGATGAATCAAAATATGGTGATGATTTTGAGGGTGTTACATTTAGAATTAGAGATAAACATTCAGAAAAAGATATTAAGGATTTGAAAGCATATATATCTCAATCAGAGGGTAATACTCCAGTAAGAATAATTGTAAATAGTAGTAGTGAGAATAAGAGTGTACTCTTAGAGAAGAGGATTGAGATGAATAGTGAAACAAAGAGATGGCTAAGGAAGTTTTGATTTAATTAATATGTTAATATTATTTTATGAAAGAATTCAACCTTGCCAAGTTTAAGGAGTGTTTAAAGAAGAATCCATCCATACTAGTACTATTAGCCTGTTTAATGTTTTCTTTGTATTTATTGTTCTTGTATTCATTTCTTTATGACAATGATAGAACTTCTGAAAGCCAAGATATTATTGAATCTGTTGATGAGGATAGCTGGGAATTAAGAGATTTTGAATTTTCTTCTCTCAAGGAGCCTTTGCTATTAAATGATAAATTTCAGTTATATGATGACGAGTATGAGAACTTTAACAATGAACAAGAATATACCTATAAAACTGGGATGGTTATATCAGGTAAGATAATTAACCCAAATGGCCAAGAATTTGATTTAAAAGGTTATGAAAAATTCAATTTGATCTACCAGTGTAATACTTTAAGTGTTCTCTACTCTTCAAAACAATCTAAGCAATTTTTAATTGCAAGTACTTTTTGTGATCCAAACAGTTTAACCCCCAACCAGTGGTATGGAGTAGATAGTTTTATTGATTTTGAGAAAGGAACAAATAGAGAAATCCAGTTTATAGTTATTCCTTCAGAGTATTTTCATGATTATTTCGAAGTTTCTCTGGATTCAAAACCAATGGGCTCAACAATTCCATTTGAGGTTATGGGTAATATTTATGAACCCGAATATTTATCCAGTATTGGATCACTAGAAGCAATAGATATTGAATCTAATTCTAAGATATTCTTAATTGAAGACAAAGATAATTTAAAGTTTTTGTCATTTTCTCCAGAGGGGTTTCCAGTTTCTTTGGCCTATATATCACCATTTCAGAGATCTCCATTTCAGTCTCCTGGAAACGATATAGAAACTCCTATTACATTGTTAAATAATGAGAAAATCAACTTTTCTTATTCGGCCTACGATCCAATAAATTGTACATATATGCCAATTGATAATGAAGATCGCAATACTTTTGAAAAGATTGGGACTGCTTTTGATGGTAGCAACATTTATGTAAAGAAAGATAAAAATGATCAATATCGAAAAAATATATATAGTAACCTTTATTTATCTGAAAAAAGTTATCTAACTAATGATATAAAAGAGGATGATGAACAGCCTTATAATTATGAGATGTTTGCTGATTCGTATCCTGTAATATACTGGTTAAGTCCATTTAATAAAATGCTAAGATTTAATAGATATGATTTAATCTATGAATCTGAAAATTGTATCTTTCAATAATCTTGGTATAGGAAATTACCATTATTAGAGATTAATCTATATAATACCGTGTGAATAATCAAATTGAGAGAAAACTTAGTACACTTCCCGATTTACCTGGAGTGTATAAATTCCTAGATAAAAATCAGAATATACTTTACATTGGTAAGGCTATTAATCTTCGAAAAAGGATTTCCTCATATTTCCAAAAAGATATATATGATAGACCAAGAATTATCCAGATGTTACCACTTGTTGATGATGTCGATATTATTGAAACAAATAATGAGATTGAAGCATTAATACTTGAGTCTGCACTAATTAAAGAGTATCAGCCCCAATTTAACTCAGATCTTAAGGATGACAAATCATATGCATGGATATATATTACTACAAAAGATGAGTTTCCTACTGTTAAAATTGTTAGAACATTATCAAAGGGCGATTACAAAAGAGGAAGACTCTTTGGACCATATCCCAGTGGGTATACAATTAAGAGAGTCTATTCATACTTAAGAAAGCTGTACCCATTCTGTACATGTAAGAACAAAGATTGTTCGTCCTCACTATATTTTCATATAGGTTTATGCCCTGGACCATATGCTGGAGCTATTTCAAAAGGGGATTATAGAAAGAATATTGATAGTATTATTAAGTTTCTTTCTGGGAAACAGCAAAATCACATTAAAAGATTAGAAAGAGAAATGAAAGAGTATTCAAAAAATGAAGAGTTCGAGAAAGCTTTACAACTTAGAGATAGGATTAATGATTTAAGATATATAGGTCAGGATATTGATTTTACATATTATAATGATTCACAATCATATGAGAGTAGGAGGGAGAAAGCTAGAAAGAGTAGCTTCGCATATCTTGCAATTGAGTTAGGGATTTCTAATTTAAGAAGAATAGAGTGTTTTGATATATCAAATATCCAAGGGAAAAACGCATATGGTTCAATGGTCGTAGCTATTGATGGAAAATTAGATAGATCAAAATACAGGATATTTAGGATAAAGGGTAGTGATACTCCAAATGACTTTTTGATGCTTAAGGAGGTTGTAGGAAGGAGATTTAAGGGTAGTGAAGATATCCCTGATTTAATTCTAATTGATGGTGGTAAGGGTCAGTTGACCTCTCTAAAGGCTATTGTTCCGAAAGATGTCATATTAATGGGAATATCCAAAGGGAAGTATCTTAAAAGAAGGGGAAAGAAGTTAATTGATGAGTTTTGGATTTTAAAAAATAGTGAAATACTTAGAATAGATTTGGATTCACCGGAGTTATTAATCGATCTTAGGGATGAAGCTCATAGGTTTGCTATATCCTATTTTAGAAGAAGGAGTATAAAAGAGTCTAAGATATCCATTTTAGATGGAATAGAAGGAGTTGGAGATAGAAGGAGGAAGAAGTTAATCAAAAGCTTTGGTAGTGTAGAAAATATTAAGAAAGCTAGGTATGAGGAAATATACTCTGTAATTAAAAATAAAGAGGTAGCTAAGAATATATTTAACTATTTCTCTAATCCTTAGATCCAAGTGGTTTAATATTATCTATTATATATCCTAGTAAAGGGGAGTTTGCTTGGGTAGTGGATATTACATACACAATTGAATTGAATGTATTAGGAATTGTGTATGCAGTTATACTACCTTGTGTTGTTTGAATAGATGATTTAAGACCTAATGTATCTCTAAACGATATTGGGATACTATTCATTACTCCATACTTGTTTTCTTGTGTACTTTTAATTTTACAGTAATCATTAAGCATAAAGTCTAACTCTTTCTGTTTCCAGGTTCCTATTGGATATATTTCAACTATTTCTGTACTACCTATTTTTTGAAATGAGACTGCCCTTAGGTTTTTAAAATCAGTAGGGAAGTACTTAATTAAGTACTCTTTTGGAATTTCGATTCTCCAGGGATAATCTGGAAGTAAATCCTGTTTTTCATTACTTGCCATAAGCATCTCTCTTTCAATTTCCTCTTGGATTAGCTGTGATAGTGCAGTTCTAGAATCATTTTCAGTAATACTCTCATACCATATATCATTAAATTTCGAATATATTCTTAACCCTTTACCATCCTTAACCCAATACTGACCATACTTTTTGTCTGGAGTTCCAATTGGAATACTTTGTATAAATTCCCATCCTAGGTCTGGCAATCTTTCGGAGTAATACTTCTCAACATCCTCTGTTGTTTTGTTGGAAGGTATTCTGTAAGCTGAATTACCTCCAGAGAGGAACTGTTTTACAACAGAATCATCCATATTATTTGAAAAAAGAAATTCAGAGCCTCCAAAGGTTGGAATATCTTCTAACCCTATTACATTGGTAATTTCGTATTTTTTTTCACTGTATGCATTCTCTCTAAGAAAGAGCACATATTTAATTGAGAGGTAGATTATTCCTACAATAGCTAGGAAGAAAACGGGAAGTAAAATATATTTAAGGTTTTTGTTTTTCTTTCTTCTTGTTGGATATCTGCTTTTCTCTTTTTTAAATATTTTTGGTAAGTGAAATTTTCTTTTTCTTCTTTGAATAATTTCTTTTTTAGGAGCTTTTGGCATTCTAATTGGACTAGCTTGTCTTTTTGATCGTTTTCTTCTCATATGTATAAGATTAGTATGAATATGATAATATTTCAATTGATATGTTTGGTATAGTATAATATCAAGCTTAATGCGGGATCGTCTAACGGTA